>JBKDOV010000053.1:0-9045 GCA_046342815.1 Cyanobacteriota bacterium | reverse complement strand
CCGCTCCCATTCCTGCTGGGCGTCGGCATCGAGCAGAAAGTGCTGCCGATCCGCCAGCACCCGCTGGGCGGCCAGGCGCCCTTGGGCGAGGAGGAAGGCACTGCGGTCGGTGCCGAGGGCAGCGGCGGCCCGATCCAGCAGGTCGCGATCGTCTTCTGTGGCCCGCAGCTCGATGCGGCTGGTCTTGGCCGGTCGATGGCCCTGCGGCTTGGTGCTGGTCACAACGACAGACCCCAGAACGTACGGACACTGTACGGCACCCATCTTGAAAGGGGGCCGCAGCCCCCAGGGAGCCTCAGGCCATCTGCAGCCGCAACTCAGCCAGCGTCTCGCGCTCGGCCTCCAGCTGGCAGCGGTGCAGCAGCTCCTGCTGGGCCAGCAGCCGCTCATCCAGCTCAACAAACCGCTTGAGGCGCTGCTGGATCGCCGGGATCACCCCCTCCTCAAGCAGGGTGATCTCCTCCTCGCCATAGGGCTGCTCGATCCAGGTGCGACGCAGCGGCAGCCCCCGCCGCTGCTGCAGGATCCTCTCGATCGCCTTGAGGCTGGATTCGAGCAGCAGAAACGGATCTTCCTCAGGCCGGCAGAACGGGGAGCGGGCAATAGCGGAGGCGCTGGCAATGAGCATGGCCATGACAATCGGCGCCGAGAGCGGCGCAGCGACGGGACCGATCCCAGTGGGGGCCTGACGGAGGAAGGCCCCAGACTGGAGAGGCCCGGAGCAAGACCCAGAGGGTCAAGCCCATCGGGCACTGCCCGCTCAGCTGCAGTGGGCCGCTGCCGCCGCAGCGCGGGCGCCATGGGCGGGGAAGGTGATCACGAAACCCCGCTCGGCCTGGGCGCAGAGGGGCAGGCCAAAGCGGCCGCCGCAGCTGATGCACTGCACCTTGCGGCCGCTGCGACTGGCGGGGCAGGCGACGAACCGCACGCCCTCATGGCGGAACACCGCCGGCGCATCGGGCGGCACCACGCAGACCGCCGGGATGCCCTGCCGCAGCAACGCGGCCGCCCTGGAGCGGGACTCAGTGGATGCATTGACCACCAGCCCCTTGGCCGCCGCCAGCCGCAGGGTGGCCTGATTGGCAGGGCCCATCGGGAAGTGGGTGTAGGACCAGGCCGCCCGCAGATGCCTGGTGGCACGGGCCAGCTTGAGCGGCAGGGCCTGATCGATGCGCAGCGGATCGGCCGGATCGGGCCACTGATCACCGGCGACGCAGTGGCGGAACATGACGCCGGCTGGCAAGGCCGCGACCTGCTGGATGAAGGCTGCTGCCGTGGCGCCGACCTGACCCCGGCTGAGCCGATCCCAGTGCAGCCGCGTGTGGAAGCCCGCCTCGGCGTAGCAGCCCTGATCGCCAGCCAACGGGCAGGAGGAAGGGCAAGTGAGCCGGCTGGTGCTGGAGACGGCGATCGGATCCGTTTTGCCATTGCTGCTGGGGAAGCTGAGGGCAGCGTGATGGGACTCGGCAGGGGCCACGGCTGAGGGGACGCAGGACCCCGCCCCCCACCGCGCCGCAGGTCAAGGGCTCGCCACCTCCCAATGGCGCGCCAGCGCCCAACGCACCAGCGGCGAGCCAGGCCCGACCCTTGCCGCGCCGCGGATCCTGGGGCGGCCTGCGGACCCGGCCGTTCCACCCGAGAAACCATCGAGGATGAGTCAACTGCTGCCAGGAATGACCCGGAGTGAGACCCAGATCCATTCAGCTTCGCCAAAGGCTGATTAGGGCCACGTAGAACGGAACTGCTCCCCAATAGCCTCTGAACCAACTTCTACATAGTCTTGATCCTGACAGCTGGGCTGACCGGGCCAACCCTTGCTGTGTGGCCGTGTCGTGCTCATGGCAACTTGACGAATGAGCTGTAGCGACTGCTGCCGCGAACTAAACAAACGAACGCCCTTGTTCAAGGGGGCAACGCGGACTCTTTAATAGGCTTGGTGATTTATGTAGCTATCCTTATTTTGTCTTTTCGGCATTGCTCATCGAAAAAGAGGAGCTTCGCAGGCGGCAAAAGCCGAGCCATACAGGCGGACTGCGTTCAATGCAGATTCCCGAGAATGATTGCCATGACATCAGGCTCGCCGATTCAGGAAGGCATGACGCAAGGTGGCCAAACGAGGCGGACACGCCCAACGATAAAGATAGCGGCTCTCCATCCTTTGATGGCAATGTGTCATGCATCAAATATGCCGCACTTTGACACCTGAACCATTGGCAACAAATGATTGCATCAACACAATCCATGGCGAATCCTCGCCAGATTGAGAGCAGTCGGGATCATTTGCAATGAAGTCCGTAGAGACCTCTGAGATCAATGCTTTCAGGCAGCGCCTTGCCGGACAGGTGCTTTTACCTGAGGATGGGAGCTATGAGGAAACGAGGCAGATCTGGAACGGAATGATCGATCGGAAGCCCGCACTGATTGCCCAATGCATGACAGCAGAAGATGTTGTCAGGTGTGTGGAGTTTGCCAGCAGCAATCAACTTCTCGTTTCCATTCGCGGAGGGGGTCACAACATTGCAGGCTATGCGGTATGCGACGACGGACTCATGATCGATCTTTCGCTCATGAAGGGAGTGAAGGTTGACCCGGATCAGCAACGGGCCTGGGTGGAGCCGGGATGCACACTCGCTGATTTCGATGCCGCAGCGCAGGTGCACGGCCTTGCCACTCCTCTTGGCATCAACTCGACAACGGGAGTAGCTGGGCTGACGCTCGGCGGTGGGTTCGGTTGGTTGAGCCGCAAGTACGGCATGACGATCGACAACCTGCTATCCGCTGAAGTGGTGACGGCGGACGGCCGCCTCTTGCATGCGAGTGAAGCGGAAAACCACGACCTCTTCTGGGGGGTACGCGGCGGTGGCGGAAACTTTGGCATCGTCACCAGCTTCGAGTTCAAACTCCATCCCGTTGGGCCAGATGTGCTGTGCGGCCTGCTCGTCTTCCCCTTTGATCAGGCGAAAGCCGTACTGACCCAGTTCGCTCATTTCAGCCAGACGATGCCGGACGATCTCAACGTCTGGGTGGTGTCCCGCAAGGCGCCGCCCCTGCCGTTCCTGCCGGAGAACGTCCATGGTGATGAAGTGGTGGTGCTGGCGCTCGTTTATCTGGGTGATGCCTCCGAGGGTGAGGCGCTGATCGCCGAACTGCGCAGCTTTGGCACACCACACGGAGAACATATCGGACTACAACCCTACATCGCTTGGCAGCAGACCTTCGATCCCCTGCTTGGCAAAGGGGCCCGCAACTACTGGAAGTCACACAATTTCCAGCAGCTGAGCGCTGAGGCGATCGATGCCATCATCGCGTATGCCGCCAGATTGCCCTCACCACAGTGCGAGATCTTCATCGGCACGATTGGTGGTCAGACATGCCGCGTCGCCCCGGAGGCAATGGCGTATGCCAGCCGAGCTACCAACTATGTGATCAATGTGCACGCGCGTTGGGAATCAGTCGATCAGGATGAGATCTGCATCGCATGGGCTCGCGAGTTCTTCGAGCGAACAAAACCGTTCGCAAGCGATGGGGCTTACATCAATTTCCTGACCC
The DNA here is from genome assembly GCA_046342815.1 of Cyanobacteriota bacterium. Classification (GTDB taxonomy): domain Bacteria; phylum Cyanobacteriota; class Cyanobacteriia; order PCC-6307; family Cyanobiaceae; genus Cyanobium. The sequence continues at coordinate 5,496 of JBKDOV010000053.1, read as the reverse complement.
AGGAGGAGGGCGACCGGGTTGCCTTCGCTTATGGCGCCACCTACGCACGATTGGTGGACCTCAAGCGGAAGTACGATCCAGAGAATTTCTTCCGCATGAATCAGAATATCGCACCACGTTGAGTATCGCTGGCGAAGATCCACGTGGCCCTCAGGAAGGCAAAGTCATCGGGCGCGGCGTTCGGGAACCGAAGTGGTAAATCTGATGACAACAGCAGATTAGCAAGCATTGCAACTCAGGCTGAGAACTTGTCAGATCGAACTTTGATCAACGGGCCTCGTGCTAGAGAGATTACTGAAGCTATTCACAAACAAGGAGGATCACATTGACTGTCGGCTGCCCTGCGGGATGAGCACCGGCAGAAGCTGGAGACTGCCTTGGCGGTGTATCTGGCCGACTGACGAGACGCACTACAATGTCATGACAAGCAAGGCGATGGGACATGGCACGCGATCAGGTGCTGCAGCTGCGGGCCTCGGCCGAGCAGCGCCAGCTGATTGATCAGGCCGCTGCAGCGGAAGGGATCAGCCGCACCGAATTCATCCTGCGCAGCTGCCAGGAACGGGCGCGCGATGTGCTCCTGGATCGCACACTGTTCTCCCTGACGCCAGGGCAGACCACGGACCTGCTGGCTGATCTGGAGGATTCCGGCGCTGCCGCCCAGGATCAGGCAAGCATCGAGCGCCTGCTCGACCTGCCGAAGCCGTGGCATGCGCCCGCCTGAGCCCCTCGGCCCCCAGCATCAGCTGGAAGGCTTCGACTGCGGCAACACCGCTTTGAATCGGTGGCTGCAACAGCGGGCGCTGGCCAATGAGCGCCAAGGGGTGTCGCGCACCGTGGTGGTCTGCTCAGACGAGGACAGCAACGTGATCGCCTACGCCTGCCTGTCGGCTGGCGCGATCGTGCTGGCAGAGGTGCCTGGTGCCCTGCGCCGCAACATGCCTGACCCGCTTCCCGTTGTGGTGCTGGGCCGCCTGGCAGTGGACCGACGCCAGCAAGGCCAGGGCCTGGGCCGTGCCCTGGTGGCCGATGCGCTGCGGCGCAGCCTTGCCGCCAGACGCCTGATCGGCGCCAGAGCCCTGCTCGTGCATGCGATCGACAAGCAGGCGGCTGCGTTCTACCGCTCGCTTGGATTTCGCCCCTCGCCGCTCAGCGCCTCGACGTTGATGCTGCAGCTCTCCGAACCAGACGGCTGACAACTGCCCTGAAGCCCCCCACACCAGACAGTTCATGGCTTATCCCAACATCGAAGCGATCCTGGAAGAAGGCGGTGATATCACGGTCGGACGCGTCGGCCCGATCGACTGCGTGGCCTCCGCCAGCACCAGCTACGACTGTCCGGTGATGCTGGTGCGGCGCGACGGGGAGAGCTTCGTGGCGCTGCTGCGGCGGCTGGATCGTTCGATCGCCAGAGCCTGGGAGCAGGAGATCACCATTGATGAGGTGAACGGTTGAGTGGCTTCAGGGCAGCGAGCTGGCGCTCGTAGGCGGACTAATTCCGCTTTGTTTGGCAGATTCCGGCGACATTGTGAAGTTTGCTGCGGATCTGCAGCTCGTTCAGCACCCCTCTCGACTCAGTCGCCTCGTCTGTATGGCAGAACACATCGACAGCGACCGCCGCCCTGCAAAACGAAGCGACAGCCCTCAGCAGGCTTGGGATCATCGCGGCGACATCCCCCGCACTCGCGAGCGAGCTGAAGGGCGACCTGTCGTCGTACATCCAGCTGGTTGAGCAGGGCGAATGGGGCAAGGAGTTCAACATGAGGCGCGCTCCAGAGATCGATCAAACCCTTTCCAACCTCTATAGGCACGCCTGGACGATCGACGCTGGCGCCTGCACCGTGGGGGAGCCCGGATCCCTGTGCACCACCAAAGCCATGGCGGCGGAGATCATCAACGAAATCAAGCACCTCGAAGCAGCCCGGGAGCAACGCCTCTCGATCGGAAGCCAATCGAATCTGGGCTTTGCGAGAAAGTGGGCCTTCATCTATCTGCTGACGCTGGTTTCCAACGTCACGCTTGGCGCCGTGCATCGTGCCAATCGCCACACGGCGATCACAGCCATCGTGCTCTGGTACCTGTGCATAGCCCTGGTCTTCTCGATGATCAAGCTGCATATCCACCCGTACAAAGGATTCAACCCACTCACGCCTGATTTCACCAGCCTGAGCTGATCCTTCCGACCCATTCACCGCCAACCCATGCCCGCCCTGCTACTGCAGTCCTGCCGGATCTCCCGGCTCCCCCTGATCCTGCTGACCCTGGCCGCCGGCAGCGCCGCATCAGCCACCCCGCTGCCCTGCAGCAACGCCACACTCAAGGGCACGTATCTCTACAACGAGAGCGGCGTGCTCAACGGCAAGCCCTACGCCGAGAGCGGCCGCGAGGTGTACGACGGCCGCCGGCCCACCACATCCCCGATCGGCCCCAGCACCAGCCCACCGATCGGCCGCATCAGATAGCCCACGGCAAACACCGCGAAGGCACTGAGCAGCTGCAGGGACGGCACATCCGCCGGAAAGAAGGCCTCGCCGATCTCCCTGGCGAAGTAGCCGTAGACGGCGAAATCAAACCACTCCACCGTGTTGCCGATCGCACCGGCGACGGCGCTGCGCGGGATCATCCAGGCTCCATCCCATCCAGGGACGCCATCAGGGCGTCGATGCCCGCCCGGGCCACGATCAGATCCTGCTCGGCGGTGCCGGAGCCGACGCCGATAGCGCCAATCACCCGGCCCTCCACCAGGATCGGCAGTCCGCCGCGGAGATTGGTGAAGCGGCCCTGGGTTGCCGCAGCCAGTCCCGCCGCCAAGGGCTCGGGCAGCTCACCGCTGGGCGCGGCCGATGACGCAGCCGTCACGGCCTTCTGAGTGGCGGAGTACTGGCTCAGCACCTTGGCGCCATCCATGCGCAGGAAGGCCAGAAGATGGCCGCCCCGATCAACAACCGCGATGCACTGGGGCGTGCCGATCTCCCGGGCCTTGGCCGCCGCCGCCTGAAGGGCAACCATGGCCCCCTCAGCGCTGAGTTCAGGCCTGTGCTGCAGGTACGTCATGGACTCAAGCGGGGATCCAGGCCAAGGCGACGCTGTTTTGGCCCAAAGGCCGACTCTAGATCGATTGACTCCCACAGGCGACGCAGAAGCCACAGGTGGCTCAGGGTTCCGGGCGTCGATGATGGTGATCCATGCGCAAGCCGGTGAGGATGACTCTGCGGACCCACCACAGATGACGCCGGTCCTGCTGGCCCTCGGCCTGATCGCGCTGATCGGCAGCCTGCTGCGCTACTTGGTTGCCGATCTCGATGTGGAGGCCGCCCGCCGGAGCATCGGTGTGCTCGTGCTGAATGTGTTCTTGCCGGCCCTGGTGTTCCGGGTGATCTGCAGTGTCCCAACCGGCCCGGAGATGCTGCAGATCCCGTTGGTGATGGCCATCGGTGTGGGCTGCTGCCTGGCGCTGGCGCTGCTGATCTTCCGCCCCCTCGCCCTGCGTTCCGAAGAAAAGGGGGCCCTGATCCTGGCCAGCGCCTTCGGGAACGTCACCTATCTGGGGCTGCCGGTGCTGCAGGGTCTGTTCCCAGCGCTGACGCTGCAGGTAGCGAAGGTGGCGATCCTCAGCGAGGTGACCACCACACCCCTCAATCTCAGCGTCGGCGTGGCGCTGGGCGAGAGCTTCAGCGGGAACGTGAGCAGCGGGGTGCTGCGTCAGGCCATCCGCGCCGTGATCACGATGCCGGCGCTCTGGGCGATCGTGCTGGCTCTGGCCTGGACCGGAAGCGGCATCCCGATCCCGGATTTCCTGATGGAGGCCACGCGGATCCTCGGCAACACGGTGACCGGGCTGATGATGCTGTCGCTGGGGATGGGGCTTCGCTACCGCCGCATCCACCAACCACTGCCGCTGCTGCTGGCGAGCGCCATCAAGCTCCTTGTGTCACCGCTGGTGATCCTGGTTGCGGCGCGCTGGATCGGCCTGCAGGATCCCTACCTGCAGGCCGTGGTGTTGGAAGGAGGCATGCCCACACAGCTGCTCACCTTCGTGATCGCCGATCGGGTGGGTCTGGATGTGGAGCGCCTGGCCCTGTGCATCCTGCTCAACACCGCCGCGTCCTTCCTGACGATCCCGCTGCTCCATGGCTGGCTGTTCAGCTGAAGGCTGCCAGCTCAACCCTTCGTCCGGTATCGGCTGGAAATCGGCCCGTTCGTGCTCACCCTGGTGCAGATGGCAGGCGAGCTGGGGGATGCAGTTGGGCCCTGGGTGGCGCCGGAAGAAGTGGCAGGTCAGCTGCCACCCCTCCAAGTAGGCAACCTTCCCGCGGCCCTGCTCCCGCTGGCGGACATTGGCCCGATCGAGGGGGGGCGCCAGCGCAGCCACCTGCTCGGGGGAGAAGCCTTGTGAGTGTTGCGGCGGGGGCATTGCCTCTGCGGGCAAGGGCTCCAGCGTGGCGTCAGCCCGGCGGATCAGCTCCAGGGCTGTCGGCGGCCGGCTGGGGGCGCTGCGGCCATTGCGGGTGGGGGTGGTGACGGTCATGGCGTGGTGTTGGTGAGACGTGGAAACAAGGGATGGCCCCGGCGGCCTGCTGCCGATGCCGGGGCTTCGGATCTGCTGACTTGAGGTCTGCTGCAGCGCCTGGGCCCGCAACTGCAGCCGCCCATCACGAGGGGGCTCTGCCCCCCCTCAGTGGATGCGCCAGGAGCGGCGGGAGACGAGCTGGGCGCCGGTGATCTGCCGGCCGGCTTTGAGGGCCTCCTTGATGGCGGCCTTGTCCGGCTTGCTGGTGGTGGTGAAGCTCAACCAGGCGGGATCGAGGGCCTGCTCGTCGTCGATCACCACGGCAGAGGACTTACGGGAGGTGAGCTCGTGATTGGGGAACGCGACGCGGGTGGCGCGGGGCGGCAGCTGGGTGCGGACAAACACCCGCGACTCCTCCAGCGCATTGGCGCGGCAGGCATCGGAGCGGGACAACTCCGTGAGCCGCCTGGCCTGCTGCTGTCGGTAGGCGGCCTGGCCGCGCAGGTGCTCGATCACCCAGCAGGTGGCATCGGCCTTGGCGGCCAGTGCTGCCTTGTTGCCTTCCTATGCCAAAAGGGCCGCTTCCAGTTCAGCCAGGGCGGACTGGCGTTGCTCCAGGTCCTCGGTCTCCAGCTGCTCGGCCAGCTGGCCGATGGCGGTGGTGAGCTCCTGGGCCTCGATGCCCAGCTGCCAGAGGGAGGCAGATCTGCCAGGCGCACCTTGCGGTGCGACGCGCTGCAGGGAGCAGGACGACACCCGGCGGCCTGGGGGAGAGATGGGGAGAGAGGAGCGGCGGGGGCAGTGAGAACAGCCATGGGGTGGTGAATGGGGATGAGGGACAAGAAGAACGGGCGACGATTGCCGCTCAAGCGGCGAGGGGCTCCGGCGAGAACGGCGGCGGCACCTCCATCACCTCCACCGGCACCGGCGAACGGGAGGAGCAGCGGCGGGCCTGCTGCACCAGCGAGGCCGTGCCTGCCCCACCG
>JBKDOV010000052.1:0-2573 GCA_046342815.1 Cyanobacteriota bacterium | reverse complement strand
GCTTACCACCTCTACGGTCAGTCTTTCGGCGGCATCCTGGCCTTTGAGACCCTCAGCTCTGCCAGTGGTCCAGCGCTGCCACGCTCGTTGAGTCTTTCCAATGTGCCGAGCTCCGTGCCCTTGTTGCTTGAGGATGTGGCGGCCCTATTGGCGGATCTTGGCGGCGACGGCTCCCGCTTTGATGCGACCCACGTCTGTCGAGCGACGCCCAGGCCAGCGGCACTGCTGGCGGCCTATACGCCAGGGCACCCAGGCAGCAACTGGCGCGGTGTGGAGGTGATCGCTGATTGGTGTGTGCCCGAGGGGGGGCTGGGTTCCTTCACCACGCCCGTGCTGCTTCTCGCAGCCGAATACGACTTCGTCACCCCCCGTTCGATGCAGGGATGGCAACAACTCCCCAATCAGCGCCTGGAGGTTCTTCCGGGAGTGGCGCACCATGCGCTGCTCGAGAGCCCCGGGGCCTATGGAGCTCACCTGGAAGCATTCCTTCAGAGCCACGAGGGCTGAGCTGGCGGAGGATCGTCAGGACAAAGTCGAAGCACATCCGGGCGGGTCAGCAGCCTGAAGCTAGTCTGACCAGACCAGCCAGACCAGGAGATGCCTTCCATCCAGGGTGCCCCACCGCCCGCTGGGCCGGGACCCATGCCGCGCTGCGTGAATGTTCAGGAGGCCAAGACGCACCTCTCGGCCCTGTTGGCCAGGGTCGCGGCCGGTGAGCGCATCGTGCTCGCCCGCCATGGCAAGCCCATCGCCCAGTTGGTGCCGCTCGATCCCAGCCCGCGCCGGCAGCTCGGCTTCCTGCAGGGAAGCGTGGATGAGGCGTTCTTCGAGCCCCTGCCCGACGACGAGCTACAGCGCTGGGGCTGATGAAACTGCTGCTCGACACCCACGTGCTGCTCTGGGCTCTGCTGGAACCTCAGAAGCTCTCGCCCGAGTTGCGCAACGCCCTGGAGGACAGCGACAACACGCTCGTCGTCAGCGCCGCTTCTGCCTGGGAGATCGCCACCAAGTGGAGGCTTGGAAAACTTCAACACGCCAGAGCCGTCGTTGAGAACTACGCCATGGCCCTGCATCGTCTGGCAGCGGTGGACCTGCCGATCAGCGGTGCCGTGGCCCGTCAGGCCGGCCTCTGGGATGTGCCACATCGCGATCCCTTTGATCGCCTGCTGGCGGCCCAGGCCAGCTCTGACGAGCTTGTGCTCGCCAGTACGGATCCGGCGTTCGCCCAGTTCGAGGGGGTGATGACGCTGGGATGAACGGCAAACAGCCAATCAAGCTGACCGGCGTCGAGCTGATCGTCATCAATCAGGGGGTGAGCCAGCAGCTCTCCGCGTTCGGCCTGCTCCAGGGAGCGCTGTAGGTGGGCGGCGTTTGCTGGCGTGGCGCCGGGTGATCAGGGTCACATCGGCATCGGCTTCCACGCGATCCAGCACCGCCTTGAAGCTCTCGCGGGCCTCGGAAAAACTGACGACCTGCATCGGACCGTCCAACTACCTGTATAACAGCATAAGGGCCGCTGTCGCTGACGCGCAGCCGCACGCTTCGTGTAGGTCAGCTGACCGGCAACCTAAAGTCAGGACCAGCCTGGTTTTAGGAATGTTTCTAAGATCTAGAATATAAGCGGGTGACCGGACTCGAACCGGCGACGTTCAGCTTGGGAAGCTCGACTAAAGACCGCTAGGATCGACTGCGCTGCAAGGCTCCTTGATCGAGAGGCCTGGGCATGTGAGATGTTTGGTGAGATGTTTTGCCTCCGAAAGCCACCTGTTGGCCGGGAGGGAGCGGGACCAGGCTCATCGCAACAGCAACCGCTGAGACCGTGGCGGGACTGGCGAGACGCTTCGCATAAAGAAGTGGGGTCTTATTCAACGGAAGGTCGCTTCATTGAATAAGGCGTTCGTGGATTCAAGGATCACCCTGAGTTGCCCATATCTTTGTTCTGGGCTGCAGCGCGTAGCCGCCCTCTGTGTTCTGTTCCGCTGCATTGGGCGTGCTGCGGGCAAGGTCGCAAGGGATCCGCAGGCGCCGCAGGGCTCCGGTCGTCAGCGGCCGTCCTTCAGCGTGCCACGGCTGCGCCGTGGCGTGCATCGGCCAGCCGCCGCCACCCTCCGCTCCGGGCCGGTGTGGGTTGGTGGGCATGGCTGCTCTCCCGCAGCTGCGGTGGCCGGGCCTTCGCTCGCGTCATAGCGGGAGGCAGCAAGTTTCCTCGCGCGGCTGCGCGGCCAGATGGTTGTTCAGCGCTGCATCTGGCGGGTCTGTTTATCAGCTTTCCGATCCGTCGGCGCATGCCTTTGCTTTGCGTAGATCCATTGCCCTGCAGTCACTCTGCCCGCCGCTCAGTGCATTTGTACTGGTAGAATAAAGGCTGCGCCAAAGGCCACGAGCCCATCGCCTGCGGCAACGAAATCCTCGGACAACTTGCCCCGTTCGTTTGCTCTGTAGCCCATGAGCTTGTCCTCTGCTGCAGTGGCCCAGGCCGCTGCTTTGCCTCTGCCTGGCCTCCTGCCGCCTCCGGTGCTGGCCCATCGCTCGGTCGTCATCGTCGCCGCCGGTGGTCTTGATCTCTCCTGGCC
>JBKDOV010000051.1:0-3728 GCA_046342815.1 Cyanobacteriota bacterium | reverse complement strand
AGAGAGGAAGATATGGAGTATATTTTGAATCTTCTAAATGGCTATAGGCAGAAATGCGAGAATTGTAAATCTCGGCAGACAGGCTGTCATCTACTCCCAAGACCTCTATTGGCGAATGAAGGAAGCCCTCAAGCAGTGGTGATGAGGCTGTTCCAAAACAATTCCTAGAGCGCCACATAGAACCCAGCGTAGGCCTTGGATGTTTAATAGCTTGTCTCTAAGCTCCTCCAGCCGAAGCCTAACCGTATCCGAAGTTTGCAAGAGTTCCAAGTTGTCAATGGTGCATATGACTGCTCCATCGCTCTGGGTTGGAAACAAATCTGACAACCACTTTAGAATTTCTTTGCGAAAGCCACTTCTTTCAAACCCTGATGATGTGTTGGTCTCAACAGCCTTTCCGATGCCTCCACCATTTCCTATGATGGATAAGCTTGCCTGAAGTGATGACACTTGTGGCGCATTAAGCCAGCTATCTAGCTGTTTTGTTTTGATCGATGAAGATCCACCAATGGCGTTGCCACGATCAATAAGAGTTTGAGCAACTGCCATTAAGACATCGTCGATGAACTCCTCTGAATCTTTGCTTGCATTGAGTTGAAAAATAGTATTACAGGGTATCAACAGTGGGCCATCCCAGCCCGAAAGCGCTGCACTATAGACTTGATATGCGGCAACATTTACTAGGCTTGTCTTTCCGACTCCATTCAAGCCTTCAATCGTCGATATCTTTGGAGGATTGAACAACCTTCTTTTCAGCGTCTTTAGCTCATGATCTCGGCCTATCAAAAGTTTTTCGCCGAGTGCGGATGGAGGGAGTGGCGAAACCTGAAATGGTGAGTCAACAAATCCCCATTCTTGATAGATGTTCATTCTTGCCGCTAGTTGGGTAGATCTGTAGATTCCATCCAGCCTAGCCGAGATCTATCAGAGGTGCCGCTTGACGTCTCCTGCCCATCCAACTAGTCATTGGACGGTTCCGAGAACCACGCCATCCTCGGTTTCGCTTTCCGAGAACCACTCCCAGATAAGCGCTATCTTTGACTGTATTGCTAGAGGGGTATTGGGTCCGATAACCACTCGTCCGTAACGATACACAAAGCCCACCCCAGGCGAGCCGAAAAGCACCCCTCAAGGCAACGCCACCAGCACCGAACCCAGGGCCATCAGCACCACCCCCAGCCAGGCGCGCGGCTGCAGGGTTTCGCCCAGCAGGCCCACGCCCAGCAGGGCCACCAGCACCACGCTCAGCTTGTCGATCGGAGCCACCCGCGCCACCGGTCCAAGTTGCAGGGCCCGGAAGAAGCAGAGCCAGGAAATCGCCGTGGCCCCGCCGGAGAGGCCCAGGAACAGCAGGCTGCGGCGCGGTAGTTCCGCCAGGGGCTGGAATTCCCGCCGCACCAGCAGCAGCACCGCCAGCAGCGCCAGCACCACACCGGTGCGCAGGAAGGTGGCCTGGTTGCTGCCGATGCCCTCCACCCCGATCTTGGCCAGCAGGCTGGTGAGCGCAGCGAAGACGGCCGCCAGTGCCGCCCACAGCTGCCATGCGCTCCAGGGATCGCCCATTGTTCAGCTCCAGGCCAGGTCAGGCGGGCTCCCAGGGGTGGCCCAGGATCCATCCTTCCACCCCCAGATTCACGCCCTGCTCCATCGGCTTCTCCTGGGGCGGCCCCTCGGGCAGCTCCCCCAGCACCACGGCCACCATCCCCAGCAGGCCCACCAGCGAATCGAAGCGGTCCTCCGCCCCCATCGCTGCTCCGAAACCCTCCCGCAGCTCCTGTTCCACCGCCGCCAGGTGGAGCCCCCGGCCCTCGGCCCAGGCCAGCAGCCGTGGCCCCTGGCGCTGCCGATCCGCCTGCAGCCGCTTGCTCCAGCCCCGCCCCGGAGCTCCTAGGCCCAATGCCACGCAGGCCTCCGCCGGATAGGCCTCGGCCACCACGCAGCGGCGCGATTCCAGCAACGCAGCCAGGGCCCCATCGAACGGCCAGACGCCCAGCTCCGGCCCCTGGTTCGCCAGGGCCGGCAGCAGCACTTCTCGCCAGGCGCAGAGGGCGGCCCGTCCTACCTGGTTGGCCCCCAGGGTCCAGAACAGCGGGCAGGCATTGCGCCTTTGCCCTTCGCCGCGTTCACACACCCGCAGCAGCTCGGCCATCGAGCCCACCCCCAGCCCCTCCACCAGATGGAGCTGGCGCGCTCCGCCGGGCCGCAGCGGATAGAACGGCCGCTCCAGGCAGACCTCTTCCGGCAGGGCCGCCGGCTCCACCAGCCGCGCCCAGCGGCCCTGGCCCAGCTGCTGCAGCCAGGGCAGGAAGGCATCGATGCCCGCCCGCTCGCCATAGGCCTGGGGCAGGCCGATCACCACATCCAGCCCCAGCAGCACGCCTTCGCCCCCCGCCCGGCGCAGCAGCGAGGGGATCAGCTCGGCCGGCTCTCGCACCGGCACGGGCGAGCACAGTTCGTAGCCGCCTTCGCGCCGCTCGGCCACCGTCAGCCAACGGCGGCGGCGGTCGGTGCTCCAGTCGGCATGGGCGATCAGCCGGGGCAGGGTCAGTGGAGGTGGCAGCTGAGGGGGCAGGGGTGGGGCCAGCGGCGCAGTCAGCCCAGGATCCAGCGCAGCATCAGGCCCAGTTGGCCCACGATTCCCTGGCCCGTGAGGCCTTCGCCGATCAGGGCGGCCAGGAAGCCGAGCATGGCCACCCGGCCGTTGAGCTTCTCCACCCCGGCCAGGGCCGCTGTGTTCCAGGGGCGGGGGTTGGTCATGCTGGCGCCGAAACGCTCTACGGGTTCGTAGCGAAAGGGTTCCTGGCTCAACGAACGGCAGCGAAAGCAGTGCGCAGCCTATGGGACTCCTCAGCAGATGCGTGGCAGCAGCTCGCCGCTGAGCGGCAGCAGCCGGCGCTCGCTGCCAAAAGGAGTGCGCAGCAGCACCCGGCCGCTGGTTTCCGCGGGCAGGGCCTGCACCGAGCCGATCCAGCTGGCCCCCAACGGCTCCAGCAGCTCCAGCGCTGGCTCCAGATCCTCAGGGGCCAGCACCAGCACCATCCGGCCCTCATTCGCCAGGTGCAAAGGCTCGAACCCGAGCAGATCGCAGCTGCGGCGCACCACCTCCAGCACCGGCAGCCGCTCTTCGTGAATCACCAGCTCCACCCCCCGGGCGGTGGCGAGCTCGTGCACGGCGCTGGCCAGGCCGCCGCGGGTCAGGTCCCGCAGGCAGTGGGGCACCACGCCGCGCTGCAGCAGCGCCTGCACCTGGGGCCAGAGGGGGGCGCAGTCCGTGGCCACGGGCGGCTCCAGCTGCAGCCCGTGGCGCGCCGCCAGGATCGCCAGCCCATGGCGGCCCAGGTCGCCGCTCACCAGCAGCTGGTCCCCCGCTTCGATCGCCTCGGGCTGAATCGGCCGGTGGCTCTCCAGCAGGCCGATGCCGCTGGTGGTGATGAACACCCCATCCCCCTTGCCCCGCTCCACCACCTTGGTGTCGCCGGTGGCGATGGTCACCCCGCAGCTGCGGGCCGTTGTGGCGATCGAGCTCACGATCCGCCGCAGCCGTTCGCGCTCGAACCCCTCTTCGAGGATCAGCCCAAGGCTGAGGTGTAGCGGCCGCGCCCCGGCCATGGCCAGGTCGTTGGCGGTGCCGGGCACCGCCACCCGGCCGAAGTCGCCCCCCACCAACACCACCCGAAGCACCACCGACCCAACGGTGCAGAACGCCAGCCGGCCGAGGGGCAGCTCCA
>JBKDOV010000050.1:0-4186 GCA_046342815.1 Cyanobacteriota bacterium | reverse complement strand
CCTCATGAAATAGAGGAAGGCCCCGCCCACGGCCAGCACGATGCCGACGATGCTGGCCCAGTTCAGACTGGCGTTGACCACGGTATTAAGTAGCGGACCACCAGTTTAGGCGGAGAGTCTGGATTGCTTCCGGAGCCGGGCTCAGAGCTTGCGATCCACCTGGTCGTTCTGGCTGATCAGCACAAGGGCGATCGCGATGGGGATGACCACGATCACCGCACCCCAGGCGAGGCTGCTGAGGAAGTTGGCGAGGGAAGGGGTCATGGCGGCGTGCGCAGAGACAAGCTGGCAGAGATCCTAGGCAGTGCAGGCGCCTTCCTACGATTCAGCCCCCACTGCTTAGAGGTTTGTGACGGCCCCGTCCTTCCTGCCGGCGGATCCGGTCTCGCTGGCCCACCTGGTGCTCGGCCTGCTGCTCTCCGCCTGGACCCTGCTCTTCCTGTTCCGGATCGTGCTCACCTGGTATCCGCAGCTGGATCTCACCAAGGGGGTGCTGCGGCTGGTGAGTGCCCCCACCGAACCCCTGCTGTCTCTGACCCGCCGCCTGATCCAACCGATCGGCGGGGTGGATGTGACCCCGGTGGTGTGGGTGGGGCTGATCAGCCTGGTGCGCGAGCTGCTGGTGGGCCAGCAGGGTCTGATCACCCAGTGGATGCGCCAGGGCGCGGTGGTGGGGTGACCCGGGCAGCTGCCTCCCCTTATTGGGGGGGCAGCATTTCCTGTTCCACGAACTTGGTGTAGACCTCACCGCGCTGGAATTCGGGGCGATCCAGCAGCGACAGGTGGAATTCGATCGTGGTGGGGATGCCGGTGATCGCGCATTCTGAGAGGGCCCGGCGCATCCGGCGCAGGGCGGCATCACGGTCGACGCCCCAGACGATCAGCTTGCCGATCAGCGAGTCATAGAAGGGAGGGATCTCGTAGCCGGTGTACACGTGGCTGTCGATCCGCACCCCAGGCCCCCCCGGGGGCAGCCAGCCGGTGATCTTGCCCGGCGCCGGCCGGAAATTGTGGCGGGGATCCTCGGCATTGATCCGGCACTCGATCGCATGGCCGGTGAGGCGGATCTGGTCCTGGCGCACGGAGATCGGCTCCCCGCCGGCGATCCGCAGTTGCTCCGCGATCAGATCGATGCCGGTCACCATCTCGGTGACCGGATGTTCAACCTGGATGCGGGTGTTCATCTCCATGAAGTAGAAGCCGCCGCTGCGATCCACCAGGAACTCCACGGTGCCGGCGCCCTCGTAGCCGATGCTGCGGGCCGCGGCCACGGCGGCGGCTCCCCTCCTTTCGCGCAGCTCCGGATCCAGCCCCGGGCTCGGCGCCTCCTCCAGCAGCTTCTGGTGGCGCCGTTGGATCGAACAATCCCGCTCCCCCAGGTGCACCACGTTGCCGTGGCGGTCGGCCAGCACCTGCACTTCCACGTGCCGGGGCCGATCGATGAATTTCTCCATGTACAGCCCGGGGTTGCCGAAGGCGGCTTCGGCTTCGCCCTGGGCGGCCTTGAACAGGTTCTCGAGCTGGTCGGGGGAGGTGACCAGCCGCATCCCTCTGCCGCCGCCGCCGGCGGTGGCCTTGATCATCACCGGGTAGCCCATCTGCTCGGCCAGGGCCGACGCCGCGGCAGGGTTCTCCAGCAGGCCTTCGCTGCCGGGGATGGTGGGAACTCCCACCTTCTGCATCGTCGCCTTGGCGGTGGACTTGTCGCCCATGGCCCGGATCGATTCCGGCGACGGGCCTACGAAGGTGATGCCGTGGTCCTTGCAGATCTCGGCGAAGCGATCGTTTTCGGCCAGGAAGCCGTAGCCCGGATGGATCGCATCGGCGCCGCGGGAGGTGGCGGCGGCAAGGATGTTGGGAATATTGAGATAGCTGCGGCTGCTGGGGGCTTCCCCCACGCAGACGGCTTCGTCGGCCAGCTGCACGTGCAGGGCGTTGCGGTCCACAGTGCTGTGCACGGCCACCGTGGGGATGCCCAGTTCCCGGCAGCTGCGCAGGATGCGAAGGGCGATTTCGCCACGGTTGGCGATCAGCAGCTTGCCGATGGGCATCCGGGGCGAGGCAGAGGCGGGAAGACCCTTGGGCCGGACTGTATCAGTGGCGCCGGATCGACCCGGCGGCCCTGGCCTGGGGGGAGCGGTCGGTGGGTATATTGCTCAGAGGTGAGAGGTTCACGCCCTCGCCACCACCCGGAACGATCAGCCACAGCTGGTTCGCCCGATCCCTGCGGATGTGGTGGAATTGGTAGACACGCACGTTTGAGGGGCGTGTGGCTTCGGCCTTGCGAGTTCAAGTCTCGCCATCCGCACTCTTTTTTTTGAATCCCGGGCAGGCTTCGGTGGATCCAGTGTCCGCAGATCCGACCCGCGATTCAGCTTCCCCCGAGCCTGTTTCGCTCCCTCCCGAAACACCGAGCACGATCGTGCTGGTGAGCAATGGGCCCGGTGAACTGAGCACCTGGGTGCGGCCCCTGGCCCAGCGTCTGCATCGGGAGCTGGCCCTGCGGCCCCTGCAGCCCCAGGCCTCCTGCAGTCTCCAGCTGGTGCTGGTGCCCTGCCCCAATGCCACTGGCCAGGAGGTGCGGGTGGCGTCCCGCTGGGGGCTGTTCGAGCGGGTGCTGCCCTCCGGGCGCTTCTGGTGGCTGCTGTTGCGCCCCGGCCGCCATGGTCCCTGGCCGGCCCGGGGGGTGGTGGTGTTCCTCGGCGGCGATCAGTTTTGGACCGTGCTGCTTTCCGCCCGGCTCGGCTATCGCCATCTCACCTATGCCGAGTGGGTGTCCCGCTGGCCCCGCTGGAATGACCGGGTGGCCCTGATGGGCGAGACGGCCGCTGCCCGCCTGCCGCGCCGCTGGCTTCCCCGGGCCGCGGTGGTGGGGGATCTGATGGCTGACCTCTCCGAATCGGCCCGCTCCAATGTGCCCCTCCCCCCGGGCGAATGGGTGGCCCTGCTGCCCGGCTCGAAGCGGGCCAAGCTCCAGGTGGGGGTGCCCTTCCTGCTGGAGACCGCCGATCGCCTGGCGGCCCTGCGTCCCCAGACCCGCTTTCTGCTGCCCGTGGCCCCCACCACCTCGGTGGCGGAGCTGCTCGACCATGCCGATCTCCGCAATCCGATCGCCGCTGCTTACGCCTCCGGTGGACTCACCCTGCTGAGGGGCGAGCCGATCCCCGGGGGCGTGGAGGGGGAAAGGGCGGACATGCTGCGCACGGCGGCCGGCACGCTGATCCTGCTGGTGGAGGAGCAGCCGGCCCACGGCCTACTCAGCCAGTGCCGGCTGGCCCTGACCACGGTGGGGGCGAACACCGCCGAACTCGGCGCCCTCGGGCTGCCGATGATCGTGCTGGTTCCCACCCAGCATCTCCATGTGATGCAGGCCTGGGATGGCTGGCTGGGGCTGCTGGCCCGGCTGCCGTTGCTGCGGCGGCTGCTGGGCGTGGCGCTGACCACCTGGCGGATGCGCAACCATGGCTTTCTGGCCTGGCCCAACATCTCCGCCGGCCGGGCCGTGGTTCCCGAACGGGTCGGCGACATCAGTCCCGGGCAGATTGCCGCCGAGGCCGCCGACTGGCTCAGCCACCCGGAGCGGCTGAATGGCATGCGCGACGATCTGCGCAGTCTGCGGGGGCGGCCCGGAGCGGTGGCGGCCCTGGCCGAGATGGTGCGAACCCTGCTTCCCCCCGGATCCCCTGCCTAGGCTGCTTGGCTGAAGCTTCGTTCCGTCCGTTTTCCCATGTCGGATTCCGCCGCCCGCTCCGCCGCCTCCGGCGCCCCCCTCAACGAAGGCCCGGCGGCTGGCTCCGGCTCCACCGAAGCGGACTGGCGCACCAGGCTCACCCCCGAGCAGTACCGGGTTGCCCGCGAAGGCGGCACCGAGAGGGCCTTCACCGGGGCCTACTGGAACCACAAGGACACCGGCATGTATCACTGCGTCTGCTGTGATGCCGAGCTGTTCAGTTCCGCCACCAAGTTTGATTCCGGCTCCGGCTGGCCCAGCTTCTGGGATGGGGTGAGCTCCGGTGCGATCACCACCCACAGGGACAACACCCATGGCATGGTGCGCACCGAGATCCGCTGCGCCAGCTGTGAAGCCCATCTCGGCCATGTCTTCAACGACGGACCAGCCCCCACTGGCCAGCGCTACTGCGTGAATTCCGCCTCCCTGCGGTTCGAGCCGCGCTGAGGGGGCGGC
>JBKDOV010000049.1:0-33922 GCA_046342815.1 Cyanobacteriota bacterium | reverse complement strand
TCTGCCCGCGCCGGAGCCAGAGCCCGTCGTTGAGATCGTCCCCGACATCGATGAACGGCGCCGCATCGTCTGGAGCTATGTGCTCCAGGCCGCCGCCAGCGATCTGCCGGGAGCCGAACGGGTCGGTGAAGGCACCAGTGCCGTCACTCCCTGGCCCCATCAGCAGCGGGCCTTCCAGCGCCTCTGGCAGCAGTGGCCGCCCAAGCTTCTGATCGCGGATGAGGTGGGCCTCGGCAAAACCGTGCAGGCCGGCTTGCTGCTGCGCCAGGCCTGGTTGAGCGGCCGCGCCCGCCGCATCCTCGTGATGGCGCCCGCGTCGGTGCTCCAGCAGTGGCAGCGGGAACTGCGCGAGAAGTTCGGCCTCGATTGGCCCATCTACAGCGGCAAGTCGCTCGACTGGCAGTCCACCTGTTTTCGACCCAAGGGCAAATCCCAGCTCGTGAGTCGCGATGACTGGACGGCAGAACCCTTTGTGCTGGTCTCCAGCCACCTGGTGCGACGGCGTGATCGCCAGCGAGAGCTGCTGGAAGCCGAGCCCTACGACCTGGTGGTGCTCGATGAAGCCCACCACGCCCGCACCCGTCGGGAGAACAGCAGCAGCGGCGGTGAGCGCCTCCGCCCCAACACCCTGATGCAGCTCATGCAGCAGTTGCATCAGCGCACCAACGGTCTACTGCTGCTCACGGCCACACCGATGCAGGTGAGTGAGCTGGAGGTGTGGGATTTGCTCGCCCTGCTGGGCATGCCCCCCGAGTGGACCGAAGATGCTTTTGAGAAGTTCTTCGAGTGGGACGAGAAGCAAAATCCGGATGAGGCCACCCTGTCGTACCTGGCTGGGTTGTGGCGCAGCAGCGTGTCGGCGTTTGGCGAGGCACCGGGCAACGCCATGCCGGAAGACCTGCGGAAGTCGCCGTTGCGCAAGCGCAAGGCCCTGCGGGCCCTCAACGACACCGACCCCCTCTCCCGCCGCAATCTCGGCATCGAGATCCGAAAGGCCTTCCTCGCCCTGGCCAAACGCTGGACCCCGGTGCAGGGGCTGATCTCCCGCCACAGCCGCAACCTGCTGCGGGCCTACAAGCAGCAGGGATCAATGGATCTGGCCATCGGCACCCGCCATGTGGACGACCGCTTCCTGGAAAGCACCCCGCAGGAGCGGGCGCTTTATGACGCCGTGGAGGACTTCATCTCCACCCAGTACGCCCAGGCAACCGGGCAAAAGAAGTCGGCTGTGGGCTTCGTGATGACGATCTACCGCCGCCGCCTCGCCAGCAGCGTGGCCGCCCTGGTCTCCACCCTTGAGAAACGGCTGGCCGGCCAGCAGCAACAGCTGGAGGAAGACGCCGCCGCCAGCGAAGACGACGACATCACGGGTGAACTCACCCTCGATCTGGAGGGGATGCAGAGCGCCTTCCAGGAGGCCTCGCTGCAAATCGAGCTCGATGCCATCGGCGTACTGCTCGATCAGGCCCGGCCCCTGGTCGGCCACGACAGCAAGGGCTCCGAGTTCCTCAAGGCTATTGAGCAGCTGCAGGCCCAGGGCTACAAGCAGGTGATCGTCTTCTCCCAGTACACAGACACGGTCGATGCCCTCAAGGAGCTGCTGATCGGCGCAGGGCGCACCAGCCTGATGGCCTTCACCGGTCGCGGTGGCGAGATCCTGCAGAAGGGCGGGGTGTGGAAGGCGCTGAACCGCGAAGCCACCAAACGCGACTTCAAGGAAGGCAAGGCCGAGATCCTGCTCTGCACCGATGCCGCAGCTGAGGGCTTGAACTTCCAGTTCTGCGGCGCCCTGATCAACTACGACATGCCCTGGAACCCGATGCGGGTGGAGCAGCGGATCGGACGCATCGACCGCATTGGCCAGACCCACGAGCAGATGCAGATCATCAACCTGCATCTCGATGGCACCGTCGAAGCCGATGTCTACCGGGCGTTGAAGGGCCGCATCGCGATGTTCGAGCAGGTGGTGGGCAAGCTGCAGCCGATCCTCGCCAAGGCATCCAGCTCCATCTCCCAGGCCACCCTCGTCAGCCGCGATCAGAGGGAGAAGGCCCGGGCATCTGCGGTGGCCGCTGTGCAGCAGGAGCCCGAGATCAAGGGCCTGGACCTTGATGACGTCCTCCAGGATCTCGATGCCATCCGTGATGTGGTGAACACCCTGCAGCCCCCGCCGCTCACACTGGCTGATCTTGAAGCCATCCTCAGGCAACCGGAGCTGCTTCCCCCCGGTTGCAGTGCCCGCTCAATTGGCGCCTACGACTTCGCCTGGACCCAGCCCGGCCTCGACAAGGAAATGCGCGTCACCTGCAATGCCTCCTACTATGAGGACAACAGCGATAGCTGCGAGCTCTGGGTGCCGGGGAGTCCGTTGTTTCCACTAGGCCTCCTTGCCGAGTTGAATGCAGCAGGAAGACATGCAAATCATGCTGACTTCTGGCATGCACTTGGAAGGAGTTAGTAATCGAGCATGATTGCATTTGTCATCCCTGAATTCCGGAGCGGCATGCCTATCGTGCTCTCAAGGAAATCAAGGTTGCAGTCGCTTTATGAATTCGTACAAGCCCCTCGAGTGGACAGACCACCACCAACTCCCTGCTACGCCACCCCAGCTCCCTGCCTGCCACTCAGGGGCAGCGTTAGAAGGATTTTTCCCTAGCCACTGACAGCTCAGTAAGTCATAATTCAAGAAAAGTCAAGGATCTTCCGTTCGCTTGAGGTCCGCTCTTCATTTCACTGATAGGACCAGGATCCATCTTGTCATGACATAAAAAATATTGCGGCTTTTTTAATCAGCGCACTAGGCTGGATCTAGAACATTTGCAAAGCATGCAAACACAAAAGCGGACTCCCTTTCATTGCGAGACTTAAAAACTGCATTTAGAGCAGACCTCGTGGATCGGCGAATCAATCTCAAACTTCATCCAACCGCTTCCCCTGATAAATGGCACGCCCAGCTGGTGGCGATCGTGAGCTCCAGCGGATCGGCCGGCTCATCGCTGGGGTTGAAGCACTCCACCACCCACAGCAACGGCAGCTGATACGCCTCGCCGCCGATCAGCACCGGCTCGGCCTTGGGGGCATAGGGGTAGCCCAGGGCCTCACACAACGGCTGGAAGAACAGCTCTCGCTGCAGCCGCAGGCGCTCGGCGGGATCACCGCTGATCCCCAGTTCGGCCTCCCTCAGCTTCTGCCACGGTTTGCGCAGGGCCTTGAACTGCGCCTCCGGCGTGGGTTCCTCCGTCCAGCGCTCGCGCACCTTCTTGATGTCGCCCGTGAGCACGCTCTCCAGGTAATGGGCGGAATAGAACTCGTTGGCATTGGAGATGCCGGGGAGGGCCATGGGTCAGGGGTGGTGGGGCGATGGTTGAAGGCCCATCCAGGGATTGATCAGCTCCAGGCCGATCTCCTCGAAATCGGCGGTGTTCCGGGTGGCCAGTTGGGCGCCGTGGGCCAGCGTGGTGGCGGCGATCACAGCATCGGCGGTGGCGATCGGACGGGCGTGGCGCTCACGCCGGCTCACCAGCTCGCCAAACCACTGCGCCGCTTCGCTGCTGAAAGCCAAGGCCTGGCCCCCGAACAAGCTCGCCATCAGCTCCTCCCAACTGTTTCGCAGCAACTGCTGGCGCTGCCCAGAGGGCAAGCGGGCGATGCCATGCAGGATCTCGGCTTCGTTCATCGCCGTGATCGCAATCGCCTGTGGGTCAAGCCCATTGGCCCAGGCCATCACCTGCGGATCCGGCTGCGGCCGCATCAGCTCCGAGACGACGTTGGTGTCGAGCACGATCACCCGGATGCCTCCCCGAAGTCCGGCGCCTGCGGATGGTCGCCGCGGGCAGGCAGCTCCAGCTCCACCCCACCGAGACGGGCGAAATGGGCGTGGATGCGGCTGCCTACCCCTGCCATCGGTTGCTGCGTTTGCCCCTGCGCGCCAGTCACGGCCTGGCGCAGGATGACGCGCGCCTCCTCTTCCATCGAGCGCCCGTGGCGGGCGGCCTGGAGGCGCAACTGGGCTTTGGTGCTGTCTTCGAGGTTGCGGATCGTGAGCGTGGCCATCGTCAGCGCCCTGCCTGCAGTGCAATCATTGCTGTCAATGCTAGCGGTGGGATGGGCGTGGCTGAACTGCCTGAGGCGCGGTCCACTGCTCGCCGCACTGGAGCAGGTAGTCGTTGGCCTTGGCCACCGCGAAGGGCAACTGTCCTGGCAAGTGCGGCGGGATCGGCGCCTTGGGGTTGGCGTAGGGCCTGCGGCCCAGCTGCAGCCGTTCAGCAACTGTCTCGAAGGGCTCGATCAGTCCCTGGCACATCTCCAGAGATCAGAGCAGCTCCACAGGTGGTCTCACGGCCAGCGCAGTGGCAGTCGCCGCCAGGGACCGATCGAAGGTGGCGAACCTGCCGCAACCCTCGCTGCGCAGCAAGTGCAGGGCATCGGCGAAGTCCAGTCCACCACGATGCGCATCAAGGGCCTGCCGCACCAGATCTTCCTGCTCCACATGCACATGCCGGATCGCCATCAGCCCCTCCAGCGCGGTGATCACCGCCTGGCGCTCCAGCCGGTAGGCACCGCGCAGCACCCATTCCAGCTCCAGCACCACCGTGATCGGCACGTAGCAGGCCGAGCTCGTGTCGATCAACTCCGCCACCCTCTGGGCCTGCGCGGGATCGTCCCCGGTGAGCAGACGCACCAGCAGGTTGGTGTCGAGTGCCACGGGCAGGGTCATGGCTGTTGTTGGCTGGCATACAGGGCAGGATCCAGCTGCTCCAGAGGAATCACGGGTCCCTGGTAGCCGGCGCAGCCGATCAGTGCCTTGGCACTGGAGTGCGCGGCGGAAGCATGGGGTCGCAGCCGCAAGCCATCGGCCTCAAGGGTCAGCTCCAGAAGATCCCCAGGCTGCAACCCAAGCAGCTGGCGCAGCCGAGCCGGAATCACCAGCTGCCCCTTGGAGGAGAGGGTGAGCAGAGCGTCCACAGCATCACCAGCAACAAACGCCTTACCAGCGTAAGCCGGCGCTCCATATCGCAGGAGCGGCTGCGTCTGGACGCCGTCGCGCACCGCTAGGTTCAGGCAGGATTGGCGTGTGGCCAGCCCCGGGCCCGCTCGTGTTCCACCAGCAAGTGACATCACGCCTGATCGCGCTGGCCGCTCTGGCTGGTGCGTTCGGGCTTGCGTGGCATCAGTTCAGGACGATCCCCGTGCTGGTGCTGGGGCAACCCCAGTCGGTGGGTCTGTTGCAGCGGGATCAGGAAGCTCCCTTCTTTCGCCAGCTGGCAGCGAGAACCGGCCTGCCCCTGACGATCCGCTATCGCAGCGCCGATACCTTCGGGTTGAAGGACACCCATCAGCTCGAGGCAGTACGCGATGGCCGGGTGGACATCGTCTCGCTGCGCTTTATGCAGAACATTGCCAAGGAGCCGTCGCTGGAAGGCATCGATCTGCCCGGGATGATCCCCGACTTCAGAACGGCCCGCCAGCTGGCCGGCGCCTACGGCCCCCAGGTGGATCGTTACTTGCAGCAGACGTTCAAGGCCAAATTGCTCGGACTATGGAGCTTCGGGCCCCAGATCATGGTCTGCCGCAGTCCGATCACCGGTCTGGAGGATGTAAAGGGACGCAAGATACGCGTCGCCAGCCCGGGCCTGGCGCAATTGGTGAAGGCGATCGGCGGCACCCCGGCGATCCTGCAGTTTGAAGACACCAGACAGGCTCTGGCGGTGGGTCTGGTCGACTGCGCTGTGACAAGTGCGGCATCGGCCAACTTCGCGGGCTGGACGGAACACACCCACTTTTATTATCCCCTGGCCTTCCAGTTCGGCTTCAATGGTTATGTGATTTCCCTCCAGAAATGGCAGGCGCTTTCGCCGCAGGAGCAGCGGCGTCTTGCGCAGACCTTCGAAGACTTCAGTGTTCATCTCTGGAGTTACTCAGAAGCCCTGCAACTGGAATCGGAGCGCTGCATCCTCGGCGGCCCCTGCCGGCTTCAACGCCCCCAACAGCTCACGCAGGTTCCGGTGGCCCCACGGGATGTCGCGCTCCTGCAGGAGCTTTCGCGCACCGTCGTGCTGCCCAGCTGGTCGGAGCGCTGTGAACGTCAGCATCCCGGTTGTCGGCGCGACTGGGAGAAGGCCATGGCCCCGGTCACGACCTTTGCCTCTTCTCCACCTCAGCGGCCGTGATCGGCATGGCTGGGCGCGGGCTCAGCCCCGGGGAGTGAACCAGATCGGCGAACTCCAGGCCCGCTCCTGCACCGTGGCCGCCACACCCTTGAGCAGGGGCAGACCGGCCCGCACGGCGTCGTAGGTGGTCCAGCGGGGGGTGGGGATCTCGAGCACACGCACGTTATACAGGGCGTGCTGGCGCGGGTCGAACCCGGGGTCGCGCCAGAGGCCGGAAAGCACCGGCGCACCGATCGTGTTGGTAAAGGTGGCCTTGCTCAGATCCACGGTGGAACCCACTGGCGGCAGCCTGCCTTCGGCATCCGGGCGGCGGCTGCCCGACCAGGCCACATCGATGATCTTTTCCTGGGGACGGCCGGCGGCATCAATCCAGCCCTTGATGATCTGGATGCGATCGAGATTGGCGCCGTCGGGATCCTTGCGGGCCCACACCAGCAGCTGGGGCGCCTGGCCGGCCTTGCCCGCCGGCAGATCGGCGCCCATCGGCACCG
Organism: Cyanobacteriota bacterium; assembly: GCA_046342815.1. Taxonomy (GTDB): domain Bacteria; phylum Cyanobacteriota; class Cyanobacteriia; order PCC-6307; family Cyanobiaceae; genus Cyanobium. Next base: position 27,261 of record JBKDOV010000049.1, on the reverse strand, counting down.
CCCCCCGGGCGATGGCCTGCTTCACCATGTCGGCCCGGGTGGCGAGATCGGCGGGCAGGTCGTAGCCGGCGAACACCCGCACCCGCAGGCGGGTGCCGCTGGTGGCGAAGGTCTCCCGCCGCTTCATGGCATCCCAGATCGCCTCGCGGCGGTTGCTGCTGGCCCACACGCCGGTGAGGGCACCAGGGTTTTCGTCGCGGGCGGCCAGCCAGCCCTCGATGTTGGCGGTACGGCGGGCCTGAACCGTGCCGTCAGCAGCGCCGTGGCTACCGGCCATGAAGTTGTCTTCCGCCGTGTTGCCGGGGATGCCGTTATGGCTGTCGGTGCCGCCAGCGAAGCCGAGCTTGAAGGGGTTCACGCCCAGGCGACGCTGCTGGAGCAGGCCCTGAATCACCCCGGCGCGTACGAAGTCGCCTCTGCGGAAAGTGCGGCCAGCGAACTGCTGAATCGAATCGGCGTTCTCGAAGCCGGCGAACTCATCGCTGCCCCAGAAGGCGCGGTGCACCTCCGAGTTGCCCTTCACCTGCATCATCTCGATCAGCGGCTCAAAGCGCGCCCGTGTGCGCGCGTAGTCCGCATCGATCGGGCTGCCGGCAGCGGTGAGATCGGGGAACATCCGCCCCTTGCTGGCGTTGGAGTTGTGGGGGATGGCCAACACCCGCATGCCCTGGCTCTCCAGGCTCGCCATCCAGCCCCAGAGCTTCTCCTCGTTGTTGAGATCGAGGGCGCTCATTACCGTGGGCGGCACCTGGGCAGTGCGGAAGAACACGTTGCGGTGCAGGTTGGCGCCGCCGGGTGCAAGCGTCCACTCGTAGCCGATCAGGGTGGAGAACACCCCGGGTTCATTGTGACGCTCGCTGGCCGCCACGCTGCGGCGCCAGGCACTGGCGGTGCTGGCCGGGCCCTGCCAGAAGGGCAGGTGCTCGGGCTTGCCGCTGCGGTTGGCCTTCTGGAAGTTGAGATACCAGCGCTCCCGTTCCTCCAACGTGCTGAGACCGCGCAGCTCCTTCACCGTGGGGTCATTGTGACCGGGAGCATCGGCCAGGAGGATCGTCTCCATCTCACCAAGGAACTCGGCGTGGTCGGTCACGGCGGCCCAGTCGAGTGGTCGCCGGAGGCGGAAGCGCTGGCCGCTCACCTCCACCTCTTCCCCGCGGGCGAAGCGGTAGGCGCCATCGGGATCCAGCTTGGCTCCCCCGAGAAACGCGTCGAAGGAATAGGAGGTGTGGATGTGGGTTTCGCCGAAGAACGCCTCCTTCTCGGCGAACTCGGGCGCGGCGGCGCTTGCCGAGGCGGATGGGGCAGCGGTGGCGGATGGGGTTCCAAGTGCCAGGGTGCGGGCCAGCGGGCCGAGGACGCTCGCCCCGATCAACGGCAGCACCGCCAGCGTCCCGAGTCCGGCGGCAAGGCGCGTGGGGGACAGCGCAAAGGGGAGAGGCATGGCAGCGGCCGGGCACTGCTCTGGATGTAGCCACACCAGAAGCTGGCGGCTGCCCTGGTTCATGGGCTGCTCGGGAAAATCACCACTTTTTGCTCAGCAGGCAGAAACTGACGGGGAGGCTTCGGGTTGACACCAGCGGCCTTCCTTCTCGCCTGTTCGTACACCTGCAGCAGAGCAAGATCTGTCTGTACGTCCGCAGCCGGCAAGAACACACCTGCGCAGGATCGTGGATCGAAGCCGGCAGCGGCCAGCAGACGCAGAGCCTCGGCCTGGGCCTGATTGCGCTGCCACAAGGATCATTCCTTCAAAAGTGCCTGCTCACCTTCACCTGGGAGGAAAATGGCAAGATCAAAGAAGAAGTGCTCCGTATCGAAAAGGGGCTCATACTGGACACACGCCGCTCCGGCCTGACCCAGAAACCCGAGGAGATTCGACAGTCTTACGTTCAGCCAAGGGTTCCCGCTTCCAGGAATTGGCGCTACAAGGTCAAACTTTTCGATGGGTATACCTGGCAGAATCTAAAGACCGAATCCTGGATGGTATTCGACGTGATTAGGGGCACCACTGTGACGTTGATGCACAGCACCAAAACCTCTGACATCCTCACCGGTGTCAATCGCTGGTGGGACCACCCAGTCCTGTCGATCAAAGCCTGCCCGCTCCTCAACGGCGATGGGGATGACCGGCAGGCTGGTTGCATGACCGGCAGCAGCGCAGTTCCAGGAGAGCCTTTGAGGATCGTGCTGCCGGAGGGGGCTTCGCTTCACGATTACCGGTTCAGCTTCACGTGGGCGGAACGGGACAGGATCCAGGAAGGGGGGACCATCGTCGACCGGTCGCTGCAGCCCGTGCCGCTGCCCTGACCTCTCGCGGCCAACATCACCCCCCCGCCACCAGCGCCAGCGTGCGCTCGATCGCCCAGTAGGCGCCGAGGCTGCCCACCAGGTAGCCGGGCAGTCGCCGTAGCCAGAGGGGCTGGGGCAGTCGGCGCCGGCGCCACATCGCCACCACCAGCAGCACCAGGGCGATGAAGACGAGCTGGCCGATCTCCACGCCCAGGTTGAACAAGGCCAGGGCCTGGAGGGTCTCGCCGCGGGGCAGACCCAGCTGCTGCAGGCCTCCCGCCAGGCCGGCGCCATGCAGGAGGCCGAACAGGAAGGCCACCACCCAGGGATGGCGGATCGTGAGGCTGCTCTGGCCGCGCCAGGTGCGCACGATCTCAGGGCCCAGAAACAGGATCGAGAAGGCGATCGCCGCCTCCAGCGGCGGTGTCGGCAGGTGCAGCACCCCGAGCGTGGTGGCGGCCAGGGTGAGGCTGTGGGCCACGGTGAAGGCGGTGACGGTCTTCAGCAGGCGGCGGTGGCCGCCCACGATCAGCAGCAGGCCGAGCACAAACAGAAGATGATCCGGGCCCTGCAGGATGTGCTCCACCCCAAGCCCCAGGTATGCCGGCAGCGCCGGCGAGCGGGCCGGGCCGGGAGTTGGGGCCAGGGTGGCGCGGGGCTCGGACGGCCGGATCACCTGGGTGCGCCAGCCGACGCCGGGGGCCTTCCAGCGCAGCAGCACCTCGGTGGCGCTGGCGGGCAAGCCATCGATGGCGATGCTCTGGCCCCGCAGACCGTGGCCGCACTGCAGCGTCGAGCGCACCACCAGCGAACGGGGACCAAGGATCTGCTGTGATTCGCCGAGCTGCCGGCAGTCGGCGGGGAACATCGGCGTGAGCGGCAGGGGCTGGCCCTGACTCAACGGCAGCTGCCAGTGCACCGCCACCCGGCCCGGCGCCGTCTCGTTCAGCTCCAGCAGGGCAGGCAGCAGTTCATGGGCGCGCAGCGCCGCTGGGGCGAGCAGCGCTGCGCCCACGAGCAACAGCGCCAGCAGGGAGGACAGCCAGGCGCTGAAACGACGGGGCAGCCAAGGCGGCGTGGTGGTGGGAGCCACGGGGGTCAAGGCGAGGCCTGCGGCAGCGCCGGACGCACCACCCGGTAGCGCGACAGCCAGCGGCGATAGTCGGCTTCCCGCTGGCGCTGGCGCTGATCCTGGCGCCAGTCGCGCTCCACCTCCTGGCGCACCTCCGCCAGGGGCGGCACCACTCCCGGCACCACCCGTTCCAGCTTCACCAGGTGCTCTCCGTAACCCGAAGGCATCGGCCCGACCCAGGCACCGGGCTTCAGACGCGCCAGCCCAGCGGCGAAGTCACGGCCGAACAACCGCTCCAGCTCCCGGCCCGGCAGGGCCTCGAAGCGCGGCTCCAACAGCAGCAGCGGATCGCCGAGCCCGGCCGGATCGGGCGGCGCCACGCCGTTCAGCCGTGCCAGCAGGGCGGGGGCGCGGCGCGCCGGTGGATCGGCGCTGCTGGTGGGATCGAGGAACACCTGCTCAAACGAATAGGCGGGGTCACGGCGATAGCGGTCGGGATGGTTTCGCAGCCACGACTGCAGATCGGCCGGTGAGGGCTGGCGCTGATCGGCCCGCTCCTCCGACAGGAACTCGAGCTTCTGGCGCAGCCGGCGGCGGATCACCGGATCGTTGCGATCGAGACCGATGGTGCGGGCCTCCCGCTCGGCCACCTCCTCACGGATCCAGCCGTCGATCAGCCCCTCCAGTTCCCGCCGGGTGGGCGGACGCATCCAGGCGCGCTCATGCAGGGCCGCCAGGCTGGCCAACTGCCCCTGGCTGACGCGGATCTCACCCACCGGCTCACGGCTGCCCGCGGCGGCGTGCAACAGGAACAGGCCGACACCGATCAGCAGAAACTGGGCCAGCGGCTCGGCCGCCAGCCGCCGCAGCAGGCTCACCATGTCTGCTGGAACTGCAGGCGCACCAGCCAGCCGTTGGGGCTGTTGTCGTTGCCGGCCACCACGCCGCCGGCGGTGAGGCCGAGGCGAGCCCGGTTCCAGGGGCTGCCGCCGATCGTGGCACCCAGGGCACTCCACAACTGCTGGTTGTCGTTGAACACCCCATCGGCGGAGGTACCCCCGCCCACCTTGGAGTAGGAATCGAGCGACACCCAAAGCTTCTTGTTCAGATCGTGGGTGAGGTGCATCTCCAGGGCCGCCAGCGGATCCTGGGTGGTCTGCGAGGGTTTCGGCAGCAGTCGGGTGAGGCCCTGACCAACAGGCAGCCCCTGGACCTGGAAGTCGAATTCCGGCTGGGAGGGGTTGTTGTTGGGCGTGAACAGATCCAGCGTGGGCAGCAGCTCGAAGGTGGTGGTTCTACCGGGGGCCCAGCTGTTGCTGAGCCGCGCGGTGATCGGCACGCCGGCGCGGAAGGTCCAGCGGTTGGTGCCGATGTTCACCACCCGATCGGTGTCGTAGGCGCCGGTGGGGGCGAACATCCCGGCCATCCCCAGGATCACCACGCCGGGATTCTCGCGGCCCATGAACGTCGCGTACTCCTTCGGGGGGAGCGCCGGAGCGTTGAGCACGCCGAAGGTGAGATGGGCGTAGGCGTCGGCGAAGCCATCGCGACGAGGATTGCGGTTGAGGCCCGTGCGCGCCTCGGACACCTGGACGTCGGCCCAGGCATAGGGGACGGCGATGGTTGCCTGGAGGAGGGTGCCGCCGATGCCGAAGAAGCGCGAGTAGCTCGGCGCCACCACAAAGGTGTCGACGTCGAGGCTGGGGTAGACGATGCTCGTATCAACGACGGTGTTGGAGCTCGTATAGATGCCGTTGAGCGTGAACACATCGGTGCCCAGCGGCGCCGGCCAGAACTGCCGGGGGCCGTACATCTGCGCCTGGCCCGGCACCACCGCCAGCAGGCCGCCAGCGGCGAGCAGGCCCGTGGCGACACGGCGGATCAGGGGCTGAAAAAGGTGGAACAGTGGCATCGGCGGACGGTATCGGGACAACGGCATTCCGGAGCGACGGGCGCCGCGAATGTTCAGGCCGCGCCGTACCAGATCGGCGAGGTCCAGGCCCGCTCCTGCTGCTTCAGGGGCACCTCAGGCGGCAGCTTCAGGCCGAAGCGCACCGCGTCGTAGGCCGTCCAGCGGGGGGTGGGGATCTCGATCACGCGGGCGTAGTAAAAGGCCTTCTGGCGCGGATCGAACTGGGGATCGCGCCACACGGTGGCCAACTCGGAGGCGCCGATGCTGTTGGTCCAGGTGGCGGTGGTGGTGTCCACCGTGTCGCCCACCGCCGGCAGCTTGCCCCTGGCATCGGGCTGCCGATCGCCCGCCCACACCACATCGAACACTTTCTCGTGGGTGCGGCCGGCGTCATCGATCCAGCCCTTGACGATCTGGATGCGATCGAGATTGGCGCCGATCGGATCCTTCAGGGCGGCCACCAGGAAGGTGGGGGCTCCGGCCCCGCCCCCGGCCGGCCGGCGAGCCAGGGTGCCGCCCATCGGCACCCCCTTGCGGTAGCCGATGTCCGCCAGCTGGCGATTGCGGGCATCCCCGGCGCCGTAGGTCCAGCCACCGAAGAAGCGCACCGTCATGCGGGTGCCGGAGGTGCCGTAGGTCTCGCGCCGCTTCAGGGCATCCCACAGCGCCTCACGGGTGTTGGCGGTGGCCCAGACGGCGGCATAGCCGGCGGCCTCGTAGTGCCAGGTGTAGCGGGTCTTGCCGAAGCCCTGCTTGGAGATGTGCTTCCAGCGGTTAGGCCGCGGCTCCTGATTCACATGCTTGCCAAAGAAGTTGTCCTCCTCAAAGGAGGCCAGCGAGTTGTGAATGTCGCTGCTGCCCACAAAGCCGAACTGGAAGGGATTCACCCCCAGCCGCCGCTCCTGCGCCAGCCCCTGCAGCAGGCCGCCGCGCAGATACATGAACGGCCGCATCGCCGGCGTCTCCGGACTGCCCTGCAGGGTGAGGTTTCCAAACTCCCAGCCGGCAACGCCGAGGTCGCCCGCGAATTCGTCGTTGGGCGAGAGGGTGGGGTGGGTCTCGCTGTTGCCCTTGGTCTGGATGATCTCCTGCAGTGGCTCCCAACGGGCGCGGCGGCGGGCGTAATCGGTGGTGAGGGCGGCGCCACTGAAACTCACCGGCTCGAACATGCGGCCATTGGAGAGATTGGCGTTGTGGGGAATCGCCAGCAACCTGCCACCGGTGCGCTGCTCGTAGCCGTCCATCCACTCCCACAGCTTTTCGGGGTCCTCGCTGTTCCAGGCGGAGAAGGGGAACACCTGATCGGCCCGTGCCTTGCCGTCGCGGAAGATCACGTTGCGGTGCAGGTTGTTGCCGCCCGGCACCGAGGTCCACTCGTAGCCGATCAGGGCAGTGAAGCGGCCGGGTTCGTTGTACTTCTCGGCCAGCGCCGTGGATTGGGTCCACACCGAGCGCATCACCGGTGCCACCACCTTCGGATCCTTGAGCACAGGCGGCAGCGTGTTGTTGGACTGAGCAACCACCACCTCATTGGCCGCCTTGGCCGACTCCGCCATGCCGGCCTTCATCATCCGGGCCCAGCGATCGAGCAGCGGCACACCGCGGAAGGCCGGATGGCCTGCGGCCACCTCCGCCATCAGCCCCAGCCCCTCGGCGTGGTCGGCGATCACCAGGAAATCGAGCGGCCGCGCCAGCTTCGCCGGCACGCCCGTGCTCGACACCACCTCCTCGCCGCGGGCGAAGCGATAGGCCTGCTCCGGCCCCAGCCGGTCGCCGGCCAGGAAGGCATCGCCGGAATTGCTGCTGTGCAGATGGGTGTCGCCGAAATACACCCGCGTCGGGTAGGTGCGGCCGGCGTGGGGGGAATAGGCACGGGTCACCGGCGACGGCGTGGCCGCCGCGGGGGGCTCGACGCCGTCGTCAAGGTCCACCAGACCCGGCGAGGCGGGGCTGGAGCCGGCCAGGGCCGCCGGCAGGGCGAGCAGAAGGGTCAGCCCCAGAAGAGCTCTGCCGCTGACAGGGAAAGGAACCGACATCAACAGAACCTCGCAGGTCCTAAGCCTAAACAGACCTTGGCGAGCTGGCTGGGCCGATCAGTTCCCAATCTTTCGATCCAACCACTGGGTCAGGACATAAACCCCGACAAACATCGGCAGGTAGGCGACCCACATATTGGGGAGATTCAGCTCTGAGTTGTTAATCAGAACAAGCCCGCCGTAGCTGATCGCGCCGTAGATCAATGCCCTACGCAGTGGCGCAACGATCTGTTTCAAGCGACGAGGGAAGGGAGACCTGATTCAGGGTAAGCACAGGTTGAGCTGAGCTTGCGGCATCGTTCCTAGGGTTGAGACATGACTTGGACGCACAGGAGAGAAGCTTGGAGCGAACGTCCGCGGATCTCCAGGCAGCCCTGGCGGTGCCACTGCCCTTGTTGTGGAGTCAGCTGGACCAGCGGCACCTGAGGCCTGAGCTGATGGATCAGCCTGGCCTTGATCCCCAGGCGCATCAGGCGGCCCTGCGTGGCCTGGCCCGCATCAATGCCTTCACCCGCAGTGCCGCCTGCTTCTTCCCCGCCATCCGTCGCCTGGCGAGGCAGGCACCCACGCGGCGGCTACGCCTCCTTGATGTGGCCTGCGGTGGCGGCGACACGGTACGGGCCCTCTGTCGGATGGGCCAGCGAGAGGGGATCGATCTGGAGGTGCACGGCTGTGACATCAGCGCCGAGGCCGTCGCCATCGCCAGCGCAGCCGCCAGGGCGGAGGGCCTGGAGGCCCAGTTCTTCCAGGCCGATGCGATCGGGGCCCCGCTCCCCGCTGGGTATCACCTGATCACCACGTCGCTGTTTCTGCATCACCTCAGCGAGCCCGACGCCGAAACCCTGCTGCGCTCGATGGGCGCCGCCACACTGGATCAGCTGTTGGTGCACGATCTGATCCGCAGCCACCTGGACCTGTTGCTCACCTGGGTCGGCACCCGGCTGCTGAGTCGCTCCCCGATCGTGCAGATCGACGGCCCCCTCTCGGTGGGGGGTGCCTTTCAGCTCGACGAAGTGAGGCAGCTGGCCAGCGCCGCTGGCCTTGCGGGCGCACAGATCACCCGGTTCTGGCCCGAGCGCTTCCTGCTCTCCTGGAGGCGCGATGCCCCCAGCACCTGATCCGCTCCTGCAGCAGCTCGCGCCCTGCTGGGATGTGTTGGTGGTGGGTGCTGGTCCGGCAGGCGCCCTTGCGGCCCATGGCCTCGCCCGTTCCGGGGTGCGGGTGCTGCTGGTGGAGCAGCGGCTTTTCCCCCGGTGGAAGGTCTGTGGGGCCTGCCTCAGTCCGCAGGCCCTGGCAGCGCTTGAGGCCGCCGGACTCGCGGAGCTGGTGGCGGCGCAGGGGGGGATTGCCCTGCAGCAACTGCAGCTGGGAGTTGCTGGCCTGGTGAGTCCGATCACCCTGGGAGCTGGCCGCGCCCTTTCCCGGGCCCGCCTGGATCAGGCGCTGCTGGAAGCCGCTGGTGCCGCTGGTGCCATGGTGCTGACGGGAACCCGGGCTGTCCTGGGTGCCGCCGCGGGCACGGAGCCTTACCGGGAGGTGGTGCTGCAACAAGGCAGCGAGAAACGGAGTTTCAGCGCCAGGGTGGTGCTGATCGCCGCCGGTCTCACCCACTGCTGCCTGCCAGGCGAGACGGAGATCATCACCACCATCGAACCCCACAGCCGTGTGGGGGCGGGTTGTGTTCTGCCTGGAGAAGCCGCCGGGCTTCCGCCCGGTGTTCTGCAGATGGCGGTGGGCCGAGGCGGGTACGTGGGTCTGGTGCGGGTGGAGGGTGGAGCGATCAACCTGGCCTGTGCCGTCGACCGGTCCTTGCTGCAATCCAGCGGTGGTGCGGCCGGGGCCTGCAAGCAGATCCTGGCGGAAGCGGGCTTTGCGTCGCCACCCAGCCTCGACGAAGCGGGCTGGCAGCTCACCGCAGCGCTGAGCCGCCGCACTCGCCCGCTGGCAGGCCACCGGCTGCTGCTGCTGGGTGATGCCGCCGGCTATGTGGAGCCGTTCACCGGCGAAGGCATGGGCTGGGCTCTGACCTCCGCCCTGGCTGCCCTGCCCCTGGTGCGGCGGGCAGTGGAGCACTGGGATGGCGCGATCGAGACGGAGTGGCGGCGCCTTCACCACCGCTGGGTGACGCGGCGGCAGACGTTCTGCCGCGCTCTGGCGCAGGTATTGCGGCACCCCGAGGCCAGCTGGGGACTGCACCGGATGGCGAGGACCTTCCCCTCGATCACCGGCTCCATGATTGAGCATCTGCAACGGCCCGTCCTGCCCTGCACGACGGACTGATCCCATGCCCCTGTCCTTGCTTGGTGTCGGCACTGCGGTGCCGGAGTGGCGCCTCAGCCAGCGTGAAGCCCTGGCCCTGGCACCACAGATGGGCAGTGCCAGCCCCCGTCAGCAACGCCTGCTGGAGCGGATCTACCAGCGCTCGGGGGTGGAGCACCGCCATTGCCTTCCCCTCTCCCCCTCCTCCAACCCCTCCACGGCTGAACGGATGCGGCGCTATCAGCCGGCGGCGCTGGATCTGGCCCTGCGTGCGTCTCGCCTGGCCCTGGAGGATGCCGGCATCGAGGCAGGCAACGTCACCCATCTGATCACCGTGTCGTGCACGGGGTTCGGCGCTCCCGGCTTCGACCTGGCCCTGATCGCCAGCCTGCCCTTGGCCATGGATGTGGCCCGCACCCATGTGGGCTTCATGGGTTGCCACGGGGCCTTCAACGGCCTGCGGGTGGCTCGGGCCTTCGTGGAGGCCGATCCCAGCGCCTGTGTGCTGCTGTGTGCGGTGGAGATCTGCAGCCTTCACCTGCAGGAGGGCTGGAACCCCGACCACATCGTGGCCAATGCGCTGTTCGCCGATGGCGCCGGCGCCGTGGTGGCGATGGGTTCCGATCGCGGTGGTGTCAGAGCAAGCACGAAAAGAAGGTTGCAGCTCGTGGCCTCGTCGTCGACGGTGCTCCCCGGCACGGAAGATCTGATGAGCTGGACCATCGAAGACCATGGTTTTTCGATGCTCCTTTCGGCCCAGGTCCCTGGTCGCATCGCCGCTCAGCTACGCCCATGGCTGGAGCAATGGCTGGCGGGCCTGGGCCTGACCTTGCCGGATGTGGAAACCTGGGCCGTTCATCCCGGCGGGCCTCGCATTCTGGCGGCGGTATCGGAGAGCGCCGGGTTGCAAGCGGCTCAGATCGATCTGTCCACCTCGGTGTTGCGCCAGTTCGGCAACATGTCATCGGCAACGATTCTGTTCATCCTGGAGAGGTTGCGCACCACAGACAGCCACGGGCCATGCCTGGCCCTGGGCTTCGGCCCTGGCCTCACGGTGGAAGCGGCTTTACTCACACAGGTGGTCAGATTGAGCTGGCCAGGATCTTGAGCTGGCTGACGCTGAGCACGATCCGCTTGGGCGGAACAGGGCTGGGGAATGCCTTGAGCATTGCCTCGATGCGACTCAGGGCCGGCTGCACTCCAGCGGTCGTGGCCGGGGCGGCGGTGATCGCCTGACGCAGCAGGCGCTGGGCCTGCAGCAGGAAGCCGCGGGCGTCCTGGTATTCGATCGTCTCGGCGATGCGGTCCTCCGCCACAGCCGCCTCGTATTCGCTGGCGGCGCTGAGCGCCAGCTGACGGGTCACGGCGAGCAGCAGCTGAGGCTGACTGTTCAGGGACGGGGCCACGGTCGCACTGGCGACCTGAAGCATCTGCTGGGCCTTCGCCAGCTTCTGGGCGGTACCGGGGGACGTGGGGGCCAGCCGCACCTGCTGGCGCAGTACTTCGAGGCTGCCTCGGAACGGCTGCAAGCGCCCGTTGGCGATCACCGCCTCCAGCGAGCCGTAGAGCTCATCGACCGGATGGCCCACATGCGGTTCGGCGGCCTGGGCATCGCCGCGGCTGAGCAGTTCCTGCGCCACCAGCAGGTGCCCCTGCATCTGGGCGAGCACCACGAGAACCTCCGTGTCGGTGCTGACGGCCTGGCTGTGGCCGGATTCGCCGCCTTCCCCAGCCTGGGCGCGTTGGCTGGGTTGGGTGTGATGCAGGTGCTGCGCGTTGGCGTTGGGTGCTGCCCCGAAGGGGGAGGCGGCGACAGCGACCATGCCGAGGCTCAGAAACAGCTCGATGGCGCGGGAAGCTCGTGGCACGGCAGACGGGAAGCAGGACCCATTGTCCTGGCACTACCCGGCTCACCAATGCCGAAATGCAACGACAGGGCGTCACCAATGGCACAGTCCGCCGTGGCAGCCGCTCAGGCGGGCACCACCTCGAAGAACCCCATGCAGCCGCGTTCGGCGATCAGATCCTGGTGGGGATGAACCATGTAGCGCCCCAGGAACGGGTAGCGGAACTCCAGGATGCGCCGCTCCGCCATTCCCAGCGTCACCACATCGCTGATCGTGCCACCACCGGGTTCGCTGCCGGTGTCGACGATCCGGAACTCGTTGGCATGCAGGTGGAAGGTGAGCGGCGCCTCGAGTTCGGTCATGTTCAGCAGATAGAGCCGCACCAGAGCGTTCTGGCGGATGCGGATCGGCTGGTGCATGTAGGCATCCGGGATGCCGTTGAAGGCGTAGAGCTCGTTGCTGCCGTCGTTGTTGAGGTCGTAGCCGCCCATGATCAGCACCAGCTCATCGGCGGGCGGGCGCGGCGTCGGTGGATCCACCACCAGCAGGCCATAAAGGCCCTTGCCTACATGGCGGGGCACCGGCGCCACGTGACAGTGATACGGGTAGAGGCCAGAGCGGGGCAGATCGAACTCGTAGATCGCGGTGCGCCCCCGCAGCACCGGCTCGATGCCATCCATGGCAGCGGGGTGCACGCCGTGGAAATGGAGGCTGTGGGAGGTGCTGTCGCCGTTATGGAACACCACCCGCAGCCGCTCGCCCTGGCGGGCCCGCAGGGTGGGGCCGGGCACGCGGCCATCAAGGCTCCAGGCCTTGAAACGCACCTCCTCGGCCAGGGGCAGGGTGATGCTGCGGGCTTCCACCTCAAACAAGCGCAGGCGGCGGCCGTTCTCCTCGATCAGCCGGCCCTGGCTGAACGAGCGCAGCGTCTGCTGCGGATCCACAGGCAGATCGCCTCTGGGGCTGCCGCCGTGGTGGCCGGGCTCCATCGCCATCGCCCGGTCACGACCCAGCCAGCCCAGCGCCGCACCGCCTCCCGCCAGAAGGGCGCCAGCGCCGGTCTGCAACAAGCGGCGGCGACCGAAGAACCCAGGTTCGTCACAGCGAGGGGTTGACAAGGGATCGGATGGATTGGGGTGGGGGAGCCTGCTCTCAATGTGGCCGAGCGGCTGACGCAGTGCATCAGCGATCGGCCACCAGCAGCAGGCCGCCGATGATCGCCAGGTTCTTGAACAGCTGAATCCGCTCCTGGGCACTGCTGATATCCCCATGGAACAGCAGGGTCGTCGGCACCAGGAACAACAGCAACAACACCACGCCAAGCCGTGCCCTCCAGCCGCTGATCACCAGGGCTGATCCCACCGCCATCAGGGCCATGGCGGCAGCCAGCAGCAACGGCGCCAGCGGCAGCCCCTTGGCGGCGATGGCGCCGGCCACGCCGGCAAAGCCCGTCAGCTTGCCGATCACGGCATGCACGAACACCAGGCACAGCAGCACCCGGGCAATGCGGTTCAGCAGCGACGGTCGGTGGTTCTGCTGGGTCATGGGGATGGAGGTGGCTGCCTGCCAGCTGATCGCTGCCAGCACGGGATAGGCGTGGGCCCGCCAGCTGCAGCAGTTGGGATCAGTTTGGCTGATCTCTCACAACGAACCTGTTCGATCGGCAGCTGGCAGCACGACGCAGAAGCTGCTCCCTCTTCCCGGAGCGGATTGCACCGTGATCCCACCACCATGACGGTGAGCAATGGCCTGAGCGATCGCCAGGCCCAGGCCGGTACCCCCTTGCTGGCGGGAGCGGGCTGAATCCAGACGGCTGAAGCGATCAAAGATGCGCTGCTGCTCAACCGCTGGAATCCCAGGCCCACTGTCCCGAATGGATAGTCGAACCTCTCGGCCGCTCTGCTCCAGGGCAACACCGATGCGGCCGCCCACGGGGGTGTGCTGAATCGCGTTGCTGAGCAGATTGATCACAAGCCTGCTCAATTCCAACTCGACGCCCAGTACCTGGGCAAGGGGAAAGGTTTGATCCTGCTCCAGCCTCACCTGGGCTGCAACGGCAGCCTCGCCAAAGTCTTCCACCACATCGGCGGTGATTTCTGCCAGATCACACTCCTGTTTCTGGTCCTGGGGAAAGGGGCGCTCCAAGCTGGCCAGCAGCAACAGATCACTGATCAATTGTTGGAGTCGTCGCCCCTGGCCCAAAACCCGATCAAGGCTTTTGGTGGTCGTCGGGTAGGGGGCGTCGGTGCTGGCGCTGCGTTCCGCCTCCACCACGGCCAAAAGGTTGGCCAGTGGTGTGCGCAATTCATGGGCCACATCCGCGCTGAATTGCTCCTGTCGCTGGTAGGCCTCAAGCAGCGGAGCCATGGCAAGCCCTGCCAGCCACCAGCTCGCCACGGCTACCCCCACCATCGCCAGGAGGAAGACCCCGTGGCCCAGCCACCACAAACGATTCAATTCGGCATCGAGGTCCGCCAGGCTGCGAGAGATCTGCAGGTAGCCCCAGATCGATTCGCCGGGGCCATTGGAGTGGTGCAGGTGAATCGCGTAGGTGCCCCAGCGTTCTCCGAAACGCTCCCCGGTGAGTGCCCAGCCCAGTCGCTCTGGTTTGGGACCCACCGGCAAGGCGCCAGGGGAGTTGGCGATCCGTTTCCCGTGGTGATCGAGCACTTGCAGCTTGTAGCGGTCGGGATCGCTGGCGCTGATCGCATGCCGATGGATCAGATCCTTTGGGGGCGTGCAGGGCTCACCGACCAAGCAAAGGCCCGGCAGTACGGCCGCCAGGGCAGTGGATGGCCTGGCCTCCTGCGGCAAGGCGGGCTTGAGGCTGTCGTGAAGCGTGCCGGCGAGGCTCTGCAATTCACGCTGGATCGCCGCTTCCTGGGTTTCCAGCAGCAACCGTCCCATGGCAAAGCCAGCCGCATAGAGCAGCGTGCCCATCACCAGCAGCGACAGACCGGCCAAGCGCAGACGGGCACGCCATAGCAACCCTGGCGCTGGGGAACGGCGAACGATCACGTCGCACCGCCCGCGGTCGGCGAAAAGCGATACCCCTTGCTGGGAACCGTTTCGATCGGTGAGGGCAGACCATGGTCTGCCAGCTTGCGGCGCAGCAATCGGACCTGGGCTGCCACCACATTGCTCACCGGGTCCTGATGCAAATCCCACAGTTGCTGGCGTAGCCGGGAGCCGGGAATGATCTGGCCAGGGTGCTCAAGGAAGTAGGCCATCAACTGCTGCTCCTTGGCCGACAGGGCCACGCTCACCTCCGCGCTGCTGCCGGTGACCAGCAGCATGCCTGCCGTGGGATCCAGTCGATAACCGCCGGCAGACAACAGCGGCTCTCGGTAGCCGGGGTGGCGGCGCTGCAACGCCCGGATCCTCGCCAGCAGCTCTTCCATCGCAAAGGGCTTGCTGAGGTAGTCATCGGCCCCCGCATCGAGGCCCTCCACCCGATCGGCCGTCTCGGCGCGGGCCGTGAGCAAGAGCAGGGGCAGGCCCATGCCTGCGGCGCGAGCACGCCTGCAGAGATCAAGGCCGCTCAGTTCCGGCAGCATCCAGTCGAGGATGGCGAGGTCGTAGCGGGCGAGCTCACCGCTCAGCAGGGTCCAGCCCTCCAGGCCACTGGTGCAGGGATCCACCACATGCCCTTCACGCTGCAGCACGGTCTGGATGGCAGCGGCCAAATCCTCCTCGTCTTCCACCAACAGGATCCGCAGCGGCATCAGGGGTGGGCTTCAGCGATCAGATGCTAGTGAGCACAGGCGATTTCACCTGTTTTTCATCCCGGTTGCGCGATCCTCCGATCACCCGCCAACCCCCAACGCCGTGGCCAATCGTGTCCTTCAGCTGGCCGCAAGCGCCGGTCTTGCCACCGCCGCTCTTCTGAGCAGCAGTCCTGCCCTTGCCCATGTAGGCCATGGCGATGAGTTCCAGACCCAGGGCAACGTGCGCCAGGTGAAGACCAACGCCGAAACAGACGCCCTGCTGGGGGTGACGGCCGAGAAACCGCAGCAGGGCCCCGATGGCCTGAGCGTGCCGGCCACCGCCGTGGTGGATGCCGATGGCAAGCCTGTGATCTTCGTGAAAACGGCCACCACCTATGACCCGGTGTTCGTCGAAACGGGCGCCAACCAGGGAGATCGCGTCGTGATCACCTCGGGCATCGATCCCACCGATGACGTGGTGGTGGCAGGTGCCCTGTCGCTCTATGCCGAATCGAAGAAAACGCAGCAGAGCGAGACGGTCCAACCCACAGCAGCTGCGGCCGGCAGCGCAGTGAACCGTGCAGCAGCCAGCTCCGCTGAGCCTGGGCCCCAGCTCAATCCGGTCGCGATCGGTGCCGCAGTGCTGGGGGGGCTGGCCCTGGGTGGAGTCGCCGTGACCGGTTTCGGCCGCAAGACGAAGTAGTCGCCAGCGCAGGCCTGAGCAAGCCGTCCAACCGATAGTCCCCGGTCCCCTGAACTGCCCATGCTTGATCGTGCCCTCAATACCACCCTGCGTTTCTCGATCGCCCGGCGCTGGCTGATCGTGGCCGCAGCGATCGTGATCAGCCTGTGGGGGCTGGTGGCGATCCGACAGATGCCGCTGGATGTGTTCCCCCCGTTCGCGCCACCCCAGGTTGATGTGCAGACCAGTGCCGACGGTCTGTCGCCCGAGGAGGTGGAGGCGCGCATCACCCTGCCGATCGAAGCAGCGGTGAACGGTCTGCCGGGGGTGGACACGGTGCGCTCCTCCTCGAAGGTGGGCCTCTCGATGGTCCAGGTGGTGTTCCACCAGGACGCCGACATCGAGAAGGCGCGCCAGGCGGTGGCCGAACGGCTGCAGCCGATCCGCGGCGAGCTGCCCGCCACGGCCAGCGCCCCGGAGATCTCGCCGCTGGTGTCGCCGCTCGGCACGATCCTTCAATACGCCTTCACCCTCAGGGGTTCCGGCCCCACCAGCCCCCTGGAACTGCGGCGGCTTGTGCAGTCCAGCTACGAAAACCAGCTGCTTGAAATCCCGGGCGTGGCCCAGATCACCGTCTATGGAGGCGATGAACGGCAGCAGCAGATCTGGGTGAATCCCGAAACGCTGCGCCAGCGCCGGGTCTCGCTGCAGGCGGTTGCCGAGGCGGCGGCTGGCGCCAGCGCCACGGCACCAGGCGGTTTCCTGATCGGCGGTGGCCAGGAAACCCTGATCCGGGTGGATGGCAACGCCCGTAGCGGCGACGATCTCGGCGCGGTGATCGTGAAGGGCGTAGATGGCCAGCCGCTGCGGCTGGCGGAGCTGGCCACGATCCGACCGGGGGGGCCGCTCCGCCGCGGCGACGCCAGCTTCAACGGCAAGGAGGCGGTGGTGCTGATGATCAACAAGCAGCCGGATGTGGACACCCCCCAGGTGAGCAGGGCGGTGGAAGCGCGGATCGCCGCCATCAGCCGCACCCTGCCGGCGGATGTGGCGATGCAGCGCACGTTCCGGCAGGCCAATTTCATCGACACAGCCATCGCCAACGTGAGCTCCTCGCTGCTGGAGGGTGTCGTGATCGTCTCGGCCGTGATTGTGCTGTTCCTGATGAACTGGCGAGCGGCCGTGATCAGCCTCAGCGCCATTCCGCTGTCGCTGCTGATCGGCCTGATGGTGATGAAGACCCTGGGCCTGGGGATCAACACCATGACCCTGGGTGGATTGGTGGTGGCGATCGGATCGGTGGTGGATGACTCGATCGTCGACATGGAGAACTGCTACCGGGGCCTGCGCCTCAATCAGCAGAGCCCCAATCCCACTAATCCACTGCAGGTGGTGTTCGACACCTCGGTGGAGGTGCGCCAGCCGGTGATCCTCTCCACCTTGATCATCCTGGTGATCTTCGCGCCGATCTTTTCCCTCAGCGGCGTGGAGGGTCGAATCTTCCAACCGATGGGCCTGGCCTATCTGCTCTCGATCGCCGCCTCCACCCTGGTGGCTGTGACCCTCTCGCCGGCCCTGTGCGCGATCCTGCTGGCGCCGGTGCGTCTGCCTGCGGAGAACGCCTGGATCGCTGCACAGGCCGAACGGTTGTATCGCCCGCTCCTGGATGCCGCCGTCGCGGCTCCGAGGCGTGTGCTGGCACTGGCGCTGACCCTGCTGATCGGTACCACCTTGATCCTGCCGAACCTGGGGCGGGTGTTTCTGCCGGAGTTCCGCGAGCAGTCGCTGGTGAATTCGATGGTTCTCTACCCAGGGGTCTCCCTGGAGATGACCAATCGCGCCGGGCTGGCCCTCAGCCGCTCCCTGGCCAACAACCCTCTCTACGACTGGGTGCAGCTGCGCACCGGCCGCGCCCCCGGTGATGCCGATGGTGCCGGGGTGAATCTGGCCCACGTGGATGTGGAGCTCAGCGAGCAGGCAATGGCCAACCGGCCTGCCGCCATCGCCGAACTGCGCAAGGCCTTCCTCCAGCTGCCGGGCGTCGCCCCCAATATCGGCGGCTTCATCTCCCACCGCATGGATGAGGTGCTCTCTGGTGTGCGCAGCGCCATTGCGATCAAGATCTATGGCCCGGATCTGCTCGAGCTCAGGCGGCTTGGCGAGCAGGTGCGTGAAGCGATCGAACCGATCAGCGGGGTCGTGGATCTGCAGCTCGAGCCCCAGCTGCCGATCCGCCAGGTACAGGTGCTGTTCGATCGCCCGGCGGTGGCCGCCCGGGGGCTCTCGATGCAGGAGCTGGCCGATCAGGTGGAGATTGCCCTCAACGGCAAGGTGGTGAGCCAGATCCTCGATGGCCAGCACCGTGTCAACGTCTGGGTTGGCGTCGAGGCGGCGGCCCGCAGCAACCTCGATGCGATCCGGAGTCTGCCGATTGCCACGCCGACCGGAGAAATGGTGAACCTGGGGGATGTGGCCTCGGTGGAGTTCGGCAAGGGCGCCAATGTGGTGAACCGGGAGGATGTATCGCGCCTGATCGTCGTGTCGGCCAATGTGAGCGGCCGGGATCTCGGTGGTGTGGTGCGAGACATCCAGCGCACGGTGGAGCGCTCGATCAGGCTCCCAAGCGGCTATTCCATCCGTTATGGCGGCCAGTTCGAATCGGAGGAGCGGGCCACCGGCAACCTGGTGATCTTCAGCCTGATCGCCACGGTTGTGATCGCTCTGCTGATGTGGTTGGCGGTGAAATCCTGGCCAGCCGCTGTGGCGATCCTGATCAATCTGCCCCTCGCCCTGGTGGGTGGCCTGGCAGCCGTACTCCTCAGCGGAGGCGTGCTGTCGGTGGCCTCTCTGATCGGCTTCATCACCCTCTTCGGGGTGGCCGTGCGCAATGGATTGCTGCTGGTGGACAACTACAACCGCCGCCACGCCGCCGGCCAGGAGCTGGGGGAGGTGATCCGCTCAGGCAGCCTCGAGCGGCTGAACGCGATCCTGATGACAGCTCTCACCTCCGCCCTGGGCATGCTGCCCCTGGCCCTGGCCTTCGGAGCCGGCAACGAGATCCTGCAGCCCCTGGCCATCGTGGTGCTGGGAGGCCTCCTCACATCAACCCTGCTGACCTTGTTGGTGCTGCCCGCGCTCTACGCCCGTTTCGGCCGCTGGTTGCTGCCGAAAGCCTCTGCTCAGCCATGAGACCGGCACCCTGGCTGGATGGATCGCGGCAAGGGAAGTGGCTGGCCTTCTGCACTCCGCCTGCGAAGGTCTGTGATCCCAGGCGCAATGCCCTCAAGCAGCCTTCCTACGCTGCTGAAAACTCGATTCCGCGTCTGCGGTTGCCATGACCGAGCTCGGCAAGTGTCCCTTCCACAACGGCGCCGCGTCGATGCCGGTGGCAGGGCAGGGCCCCTCGCCGCGGGATTGGTGGCCCCAGCAGATCAACCTGGCGATCCTGCATCAGCACAGCCCTGCCTCCAACCCGCTTGGGGAGGCCTTCGACTACACGGAGGCGTTCAGCCAGCTCGACTATCACGGCCTCAAGCGCGACCTGATCGCGCTCATGACCGACTCGCAGGACTGGTGGCCAGCCGACTGGGGGCACTACGGCGGCCTGTTCATCCGGATGGCCTGGCACAGCGCCGGCACCTACCGCACCGCCGATGGACGCGGTGGCGCCGGCACCGGCAACCAGCGCTTTGCGCCGATCAACAGCTGGCCCGATAACGGCAACCTCGACAAGGCCCGCCGACTGCTGTGGCCGATCAAGCAGAAGTACGGCAACCGCATCTCCTGGGCCGACCTGATCATCCTGGCCGGCAACTGTGCTCTCGAATCGATGGGGCTGCGTACCTTCGGCTTCGGCGGCGGCCGGGCCGACATCTGGCAGCCGGAGGAAGACATCTACTGGGGCAAGGAGACCACCTGGCTCGGCGATGAGCGCTACAGCGGCGATCGGCAGCTGGAAAACCCGCTGGCCGCCGTGCAGATGGGCCTGATCTACGTGAACCCCGAGGGCCCCAATGGCGTGCCCGATCCCGTGGCTTCGGGCCGCGATGTGCGCGAGACCTTCGCACGCATGGCGATGAACGACGAGGAAACCGTGGCCCTCACCGCCGGTGGTCACACCTTCGGCAAGGCCCACGGCGCCGGCAGCACCGAGCTGGTGGGCCCGGCCCCGGAAGGCGCGCCCCTGGAAGAGATGGGCCTGGGCTGGCACAACCGCCATGGCAGCGGCAAGGGAGCCGATGCCACCACCAGCGGCATCGAGGGCGCCTGGAAACCCAACCCCACCCGCTGGGACATGGGCTACTTCGAGATGCTGTTCGGCTACGAGTGGGAGCTGATCAAGAGCCCCGCCGGCGCCTGGCAGTGGCAGGCGAAGGACTGCCGCGAGGAGCACCTGATTCCCGATGCCCACATCCCCGGGCTGAAGCACCCGCCGATGATGACCACGGCGGATCTGTCGCTGCGCTTTGATCCGATCTACGAGCCGATCTCGCGCCACTTCCACCAGCACCCGGAGGCGTTCGCCGATGCCTTCGCCCGGGCCTGGTTCAAGCTCACCCACCGCGACAGGGGGCCCAGACCCCTCTACCTCGGCCCGGAAGTGCCGGCTGAGGTCCTGATCTGGCAGGACCCGATCCCGGCGGTGGATCACCCCCTGGTGGACGGGGCCGCCATTGCCGATTTCAAGGCGCGTCTGAGGGGCTCCGGGCTGAGCGTGGCGGAGCTGGTGAGCACCGCCTGGGCCTCGGCCTCCAGCTTCCGTGGCTCCGACAGGCGCGGCGGCGCCAACGGTGCAAGGGTGCGTCTGGCCCCGCAGAAGGACTGGGCCGTGAACCAACCCGAGCAGCTGCAGCGGGTGCTGGGGGTGCTTGAGGGGATCCAGCAGGCGTTCAACGCGTCCCGCGCCGATGGCATGCGCGTGTCGCTGGCCGATCTGATCGTGCTGGCCGGTGGCGTGGGAGTGGAGCAGGCTGCCGCCGCCGCCGGCCACTCCCTGGAGGTTCCCTTCTCGCCGGGCCGGATGGATGCCGATCAGGAGCACACCGACGAGGCCTCGTTTGCGGTGATGGAGCCCCAGGTCGATGGCTTCCGCAACTGGCAGAAGGGCCCGATCAGCGTTGCCGCCGAGCACCTGCTGGTGGACCGGGCCCAGCTGCTGGGGCTGAGCGCCCCGGAAATGACCGTGCTGGTGGGCGGCCTGCGGGTGCTCGGTGCCAACACCGGTGGCAGCCGCCATGGGGTGTTCACCGAGCGGCCGGGGGCGTTGAGCAACGACTTCTTCGTGAACCTGCTCGACATGGCCACCAGCTGGAGCGCCGTTGATGACAACGGCGAGCTGTTTGAGGGTCGCGACCGCAGCAGCGGCGCACTGCGCTGGAGCGGCACCCGGGTGGATCTGGTGTTCGGCTCCAACTCCCAGCTGCGGGCGATCGGGGAGGTGTATGCCCAGAGCGATGGCGCTCCGCGCTTCGTCAACGACTTCGTGAAGGCCTGGGTGAAGGTGATGGAGGCCGACCGCTTCGATCTCAGGCGCTGAGTGTGCCGCTGAGCCGGGAGGTCCAAGCCAGAAGTCACTGGCCCATGTCCTACGTAGGGCCAACCGGAAGGGATAAGGAGAGCCGCGAACCTGGGGGATGCTGGGCGACCGATAAATGGATCAGTTCTTCTGCAATGTCACGCACGGACCGCCCCATCTGACGACTGAGCTGCTCAAGGCGTTCGTGGATCTCCGCAGGGATCTCCAGCTCAATTTGTTGCGGGTATTGGGAGGGATCAAGCCGGAGGGTCTCGTGGCTCATGGGACAAGCGCGGGGCTGGCTTATGCAGATTCTGCATAAAACACCGACGGCTGTCATGACGCACAGGCGCATCGGGCAGATCTGTTGCGGTTATGCATCGGATACGCATCAAGGTGCAGCAGATGCCGGCGAACCTGTACCAAGCAGCCTGATTTCAGGAAAACGCCTGGCCAGATCCCGCGCTTTTTGCCGGAGATGCTCCAGCAGGTTCTGCAGGCGGGGATGGCTCGCATAACGTCTTCTGACCACCAGGCTCTCACCCACCTCCAGGGGGATCTCCAGAGGGAGGACCACCTTCGGGTGTTGAAATAAGCCGATACTCAAGGCAGTGGCATAGCCAATGGTGAGGTCTGACGAAACCAACCCTTCCCATTTCAAGTGTTCATAACGACTCAGGCTCTGAGGAGAGTTCCAGAGATTGAGACTCGTCAAAGCCGCCTGAATCTTGGGAAATGCGTTGTCTTGCAGGGCCAGCGAGGGGTAGTGACACACATCTTCCAGTGTGATCTTGCCCTTCTTCTTAAGGAGTGGATGATCGGGGCTCACCACCAGATGGGTGGGCAGGCGGGTGAGATGAAAGCAGACCAGGTCGGGATCGTCATCCTCAGGAATATCGGGATAGCAACCGATCCAAGCGTCAATCACACCGGTACGAAGATGACAAAGTGGTGTATGAATCTCGACAAAATCAAAGTTTCCAGGAAGCCAGCCTATGGGCGCAGGATCGCAATAATGGGGGCCCGAATAGTATTGCGCTTCTAGTCGCAGAGGCAGGCTCTTGAGCCAGCGATACTCCTGATGAACACTTCGCTCCAGATTCAGTAGAGACTGATCCCCCAGAATCTCCCACTCTCCCTCCTTTTTGGCCATGGAGACACCAAGAACTTCGGTAACGGATTGAACAGCGCGACTTACTTTTGGCTGTGAAATGCCAAGACGCCTCGCGGCGTTGGCGCCCGTGCGCAACCAGACGATCAGATCGAGGCAAGCGAGATCTTCAAGGGTTGCAACCACTGAAGGAAGGCTTGGTTGCCTGGATCTTAGTAGCAGCTGCTGATTCCTATCTACAAGAATCCACTTGATCCAGTCGCCGCTTATTTGATGTTGATTTGATGCTTGCTTGATGCAAATTGCATCGTTTCACAGCACCTGGCGGCCATCGCCTATCCAGCCCTCCCGAGAGCTGCCGGGTCATGGGGGTTTCGAGCCCGCCATGCATACAGATGCACTAGTCCGGTTTGCGTGACTGGCGAAGCCCAGAGGCGTTGTCGGGCAGAAACAACAGGCCTGGAACAGCGGGTGCCACGTTCACCCCCGCTGATGCACCCCTCCTGAGCACAATGCACAACGATCCCATGGCAGGTTTGTAGGAACGCATGCGCGTGACGGATCCCCTGGACCGTCTCCTCGAATCGGAGCGGGCCCTGCTGCGGCTGCTGGCCTGGTTGGCGGTCAGCGATGGCAACGTGGCCCCCGAGGAGCTGGAGCTGCTGGAGCGGCTGGTGGCCCGGAGCCTCCTGTCGCACCAGACCGGAGGCGATCCGGAGGGTGTCGTGAGCCGACTGCTGGCCACCATCCCCAGCCCAGCCATCATTCCAGCCCTGGTGAACCAACTGGAATTTCCCCGCCAACGGCAGCTGCTGGCCTGCCTGGCGTGGCGCATGGTGACCAGCCATCGCAGCGCCGGGGAATCCAGCCAGGGCAACGCAGCGGAACAGCAGGCATTCCAGCTGTTGCTGGATCTGCTGGAGCAGCACGGCGGCGCTGCTGAGGCCAGCGCCCTGGACGATCACCACCTCCGGCGCCCGCCTGGGGCTCCGCTGCTGCCCCCCCTGCCGGAATCAGTGGTACGGCTCTATTCCGACAAGGTGCTGCGGCTGGTCACGCCGCATGGCTTCTGCCCGCAGCGCCTTCGCTGGCAGACGACCCTCGGCCCCCTGCCCGCCAGCCTGGGCGAGATGGGCCTGCTGGGTCAGCAAAGGTTAAATGCCTTTTATGCCTATCTGCCTCGTTCGGTCTGTCCCCTCTGGGGGGTGCTGCTCTTTCCCGGCGGCGGTGTCGATTTCCGCTCCTATGCCCCGATCGCCCGAGAGCTGGCGCGCATGGGTCTGGTGGTGGTGGTACAGCACGTGCCTTTCGGATTCGCCCTCTTCGACCACGATCGGGCGCTGGGGCCCGACGGCAACCTGCGCCGCCTCTTTCCCCATGTGCGGCACTGGATGGTGGGGGGCCATTCCCTCGGTGGCGTGGCCGCCTCCTGCTATGCCCGTCGCCGCCCGGAAGACGTGGCCGGGCTTGTGCTGTGGGCCTCGTTTCCCAGCCCTACCCACTCACTCTCCACCCTGCCGTTGCCGGTGATCAGCCTCTTCGGCAGCCGGGATGGCCTGGTACCGCCTGGCCAGGTGCGACGCATGGGCCATTTGCTGCCACCCCATACGTCGCTGGTGGAACTCCCCGGTGCCAACCACACCCAGTTCGGGGATTATTGGGACGGAGAGGATGAGGAATTCGTTCAGCGGGGCGACCAACCGGCCAGGATCAGCCGACGGGAGCAACGGCGACTTGTGGTGCAACACACCCATCAGTTCATCACCTCCGCGCCCGGGGACTGGAGATGAGCGCAGCCCATCGCCCCCTCTGGTTTGGCCTGATCGCCTTGGGCCACCTTGTTCTGGCCTGCTGGGCCCTTCTCCATCTTCCCCAGGCTGCGATGCTCGCCGCGGCGCTGGCCGCCATGATCTGCCTGGGTCTGGCGCTGGACAATGCCGTGCTGGCGGCCGGGGCCCCCTTGCTCGCCAGCCAATGGTTGGAGGCCTGCAGCCGCTGGCGCTACCGCCTGCACGGGCTGATCACCCCCCTGCTGCTGCCCCTGAGCCTGCTGTTGGCGAGCAGGGGCGGGCTGGCCCTATCCGGTCCGATGCTGACGCTGGGCTGGCTGCTGGCTCTGGGCTGGATCGTGGCGAACTGGTGGCTGGGCTATCGCCATCTCGACCTGACCCTGGTGCAACAGGGTCGGTTGGTGCGGCTCCACAACCGCGATCGCCATGGCCAGCCCGGCCTGCGGCTGGCCCTGGTGCTGGTGGTGCTGCTGATCCTCAGCCTGGGGTTGCTCTCTCCGCAGCCGGCGGTGGCCCAGCCCCTGCGGCTAGGGGCCGGGGCGATGCTGGTCGGCGCGATCCTGGCCAGGCCCGTGGGTCTGGTGCTGGCCAACCTGGGGGAACTGGCCCTAATGGCCTCCTTCACCCTTGCCTTGGTGGGCTGACTTCAGCAGCCTTCCCCACCCAGCCGTGGGTACGGGGCAATCCCAGCAGGCCGGGGCGGGTGGTGACCGCTCTCTGGGCTGTCCGCTCCCACCAGACCGGCATGCGCATGGCCAGCGAGGTGATCACCAGACACAGCATCTGCAGGCCCACGAACAGTGCCGCGTTGCCGTAGCACCACAGAAACACCAGACCACTGGCCAGAAAGGGGACATGGCACCGCCACACCTTGATGCGATTGGAGGCAGGGGTGTCGTGCTCGGGAGTCACATGCACGCCCCAGAAATACGACTGCACCAGGGATTGCCAGAGGGAAATCAGACCGATGGCGAGCAACAGAGCTGGCACACCGGCTGCCCCAGCTCCTGGCAACCAATGGTGCGCGATGCGCACCAAGGTGAGCATCCACAGGCCGAGGGCCAGCCCCCAGCCCATGCCGAACCCCGCCTGAGCCAGGGGTCTCAGGGGCCGTCCGAACCGCAGTGTGTGGCGAGGCCAGTAGAGCCCATATGCCTCCAGGGTGAGCACTACGCAGGCCAGCAGCAGCCCCCACCAGAGCGGATCCGCCAACTGAGCCGCCGTGGCCATGGGCTGGCGCAACAGCTCCTGGGGCGTGCCGGCCAGGGAGCTGAGAGCCATGAGCAGCAGCAGGTAAGTTCCCGCCAACAGCCAGGCCCGGAGTGGCCGGTAGGTGCGCGGTGCAGGCAGCACAATTCAACAGAACAGAGTGGCCGGAGGATACGTAACCAAAGTGGCACTGATGCAGAAGCCCAACCCAACCCATGAGCCCCTCTGGCCCTGGCAGAAAGCCCCGGCCCGGCCGAGCCTGGTGCGGCTGGGGAAGGGCCATACCGCCAGGGCCTGGATCCTGAATCTTGTGCAGCTCGGGCACTGGCTGACCAGCCTGGCTGTACTTTCCGTGGCCTGGGTGGCCTTCCGCCAGGCTGATGTTCTGGTGGCTCAGCTTGGGACGCGCTGGCAGGTGTTCACGCTCCTGATCAGCATCCTGCTGCCCACAGCCACCAGTGTGGCGCCGATCCTGTCGCACGCCCGGGAGCAGTGGCAGCTCACCCCACCTGCCGGGTTGAACGGCTGCAGCGATGGCCACGATCCGGTGCTGCGAAGCCTCGCCTATCGCCTGTTATTCAGCGGTCTCACGTTGTCGCAGCTGCTGCTGACGCTGGCGGTGTTCGGGCCCCGGCCGGCTCTGGTGGTGCTGTTGCTGCTGCTGTGCCTGGTGGTGGTGGCAGGCCCGAGCCGCCCCCTGGTGCCCTGGCGGCATGCCGGTGTGTTGCTGATTCCGATCTCGCTGCCACTGGCCCTGGCGATGGGGGCCTCTGTAGTGCTGTCCGCGGCAGCGTACTGGCAGCTGCTGGCACCAGGGCTGGACCAGGCCGGCTGGCCTGAGGGCCTGGCCCTGCTGCCGCTTATCTGCAGTGGTGCTGGCGGCGCGCTCGAGGCCACCCAGGCGGAAACCACCTACAACCAGTGGTGGCACCTGGTGGCAGTGCTCGTGCTCAGCGGCGGCAGCCTGCTCTACGGGCTGCTGCTAGCACTGGCGTCGTGAGCATCCCTTGGAGAGCAGCCTCGATGGCACATGCACGCCAAAGGCCGTTGATCGCACTCACAGTGGTGACCCTGCCGCTGATGGCGGCGGCGGCCCAGGAACCCTCGTTGCAGGATCTGGGCGATGCGCTCACGCCGCCTGCGACGGCCGTGATCTATACGGCCAAGGAGATCGTGACGCTGGATCCGGCGCAGCCAACGGCGCAGGCCGTGGCCGTGCAGGGGAGCCGGATCCTGGCCACCGGCAGCCTGGAGCAGGTGCGCACCCACCTGGGCCGCAGGCCGTATCGGCTTGATGCCACCTTCGCCGATCAGGTGATCGTGCCCGGTCTGATCGCCCAGCACGACCATCCGCTGCTGGCTGGTCTGACGATGACCAGTGAGATCATCGCCATCGAGGACTGGGTGCTGCCCCAGGGAACAGCCCGCGCCGCCCACAACCGAAGCGAGTATCTACAGCGGCTGAAGGAGGCGAACGATCGGCTGAAAGATCCCCATGCCCTGCTGCTCACCTGGGGCTATCACCAGTATTTCCATGGGCAGCTCAAAAAAGCTGATCTCGACGCGATCAGCAGCACCAGGCCGATCATCGTCTGGCACCGCTCAGCCCACGAGGTGTACCTGAACACAGCCGCTGAACGGAAGTATGGCGTCAGCCGTGGCTGGTTCGACAGCCTGCCGGAAAGTCCACGCAAGCAGAGTGATTTCGCCAACGCCCATTACTGGGAACAGGGGCTATTTGCCGTACTGCCGAAGATCGGCACGGCCATCGCCTCGCCGGAACGCATCCAGGCAGGATTGCAATTCGTGCGTGATTACTACCATGCCAATGGCGT
>JBKDOV010000048.1:0-3801 GCA_046342815.1 Cyanobacteriota bacterium | reverse complement strand
TCTCCATCTCTGCGACCAGCAGGGCCGCTAGGGCATCCTGCTCTTGCGGTGGCAGCTTGGCTGCGGAGGCGATCGCGGCTTCGAGGGCCTGAGTCATGGCATCTGAACGCCAGTTGCATCAACGCTAACTGGGGTGACAGCACTAGGCGGCTCAGGCCACCCCCAAGATCCCCCCATGCCCCCAACCCCCTCCCCCACCTTCGAGCGCCTGCGGCACTACATCGCCGAACGCATGCGCATGAGCCACGTCTACCAACCCCTGATGCTCATGGAGTTGCTGAAAACCTGGAGCTGCTACCGCAACATCAGCAGCCCTGCGAAAATGGAAAGCTTGGCAGCGCGACCTGCAGAGCCGATGAAAATCAACAAGCCAAAGAGCTGAAGCGATGAGCCGTTACAGCGTTGTTGGTTCAGCTGCGGAGTGTGAGCCAGGCTCGAATGGCCTGGTCTTGCGCAACCGCCTTGGCATCAAAGATCCGGCCGTGATGGAGGTACTGGAGCGTGATCTGCTGCTTGATCTCTACCAGGCGATCATCGGCAATGGGATTCCAGCCAACCGTTTGAGGATGGCAGATCTGATCGATTGGCATCGGCAATGGCTGAGTTCTGTCTATGCGTGGTCAGGAAAAGTGCGGTCGTTCAATCTGAGTAAGCAGGGATTTGCATTTGCCAGTGCTCATCTTCTGACAGATCTGCTCGCGGCTTTTGAATCAGAGCAGCTGGCCAGGCTGACACCATTCAATCCCGAATCGGTGGATGAGCTGATCAGCGGGTTGGCTCAGGTTCATGTTGAATTGGTGCTGATCCATCCATTCCGAGAAGGCAATGGGCGAATCGCGCGTCTGCTCTGTGATGTGATGGCGTGCCAGGCTGGAATCGGTCCACTCGACTATTCAGCCTGGGATCAACAGCGAGATTTATATTTTGCGGCGATCCGTGCGGGGGCTGTGCTGAATATCACCCCGATGGTGGAGCAATTCAGGCAGGTGTTGCCTGGGGCGGCTGTCGATCAGTGAGTGCCCGCTCAATCTCAGCCACTGGCTGTCCCGTTTCGATCGCTGTGGAACTGGCCACGGCACGGATGATGCGTGCGCCAAGCGGCAGCGCACTCGCGTTCTGCCGTAGCCGTTGGAGCTCAGGGTCGGGACTGGGCATCGGCAAGTCAACTAAACACCGCCATTCTGGCAGCACTGTCACCAGAAAATGCCCACCCATGCCCCCAACCCCCTCTCCCACCTACGAGCGCCTGCGGGAGACCATCGCCAAGCTGCCCGGTGTCAACTACGTAGGCGGGTTGCGTCAATTACGTAGGCGGGTACCTGCCCCCCACCCCCTGCCATGGCAGGGGGTGGGCCGACGCCAGGCTTGGCCCCTATTGGCGGGTAATTGACGCCTGGTCACGGCGACAAATCAGGCCTTGGCCGGGCCTCAGACACGCCGTGCCCGCCTGCGGCGGTAGCTCTCGCCATTGATCTGGATCAAGGTGCTGTGATCCACCAGCCGGTCCACCGCCGCCACGGTCATGGCGCTGGTGGAGAAGACGTTGTCCCACTCGCTGAACGGCTGGTTGCTGGTCACCAGCAGCGATCGGCGCTCGTAGCGGTGCATCACCAGCTCAAACAGCACCGAGGTCTCAGCCTCGTCCTTGCGCACGTAGCCAATGTCGTCGATCACGAGCAGGGCAAAGCGATCCAGCCGGTTGAGGGCCTTGGCCAGGGCGTAGTCGGCCTTGGCCCGCTGCAGCTCCTGCACCAGCGTGGTGGCCGAGAAGAAGCGTGCCGAGCGGTCCAGGGCGATCAGGCTGCGGCAGATCCCGCTCGCCAGGTGGGTCTTGCCCACACCGCTGGGTCCGAACAGCAGCAGGTTCTCGGCCCGATCCAGCCAGCCGGTGTCGTGGGCGAGCTGCTCGATCTGATGCCGGTCCAGATCTGGGATGGCGCCCCAGTCCAGGTCCGCCAGGGTCTTGGGCAGCGGCAGCTGGGCCTCATGCAACAGACGCCGCAGCCGCGCCTGGTGGCGCTGCTGGTGCTCCTGCTCGGCCAGGACATAGAGGTAGCTGGCCGGACTCCAACCATCGGCTGTGGCCTGCTGTTCGGCTGCCTGCCACTGGCTGCGGAACTGGGCCAGTTTCAGCTGCTTGAGCAGCGATGGCAGAGCGGTTTCCAGTGCCGGCCGGCTGGGGGGCGCTGCCCAGGAGTTCGTCATAGCTGCTGAGGGTGTGTTCAGGGATGTCGAGCTGTGGCATGGCCGTCAGCCCCCGTGGGGGCCGCAGGCCGTAGTGATCACGCAGGGAGCTGAGGCTGATGTCGCCGTGGCGGAGCTGACGCCGCAGATACCGCTCCACACCGGCCAGATCGTCCGTCCGGGCAGCGACATGGAGGGCGTCGACCATCACCTTGGCCGCCTCATCCGGCGGCAGGGCCGCCAGGAGTTGTCGCCACAGCCGTCGCCAGGTCTCGCCGGGGAGGATGTCGGCCTGTAGCTGGGCGCGCAGCAGGGCTCTGGGTTTGCGGCGAAGGCTCTCGATCACGTGGCGGAAGTCGATCCGCCGCAACGGCCCGCTGGCTCCCGCCCGCCGGTGCAAGCGCGGCAGGGTTTCCACGAACTGGCTGCGCAGGAACAGATCCAGCCGGTCATGGCGCAGGTGCACCGTCAGCTGCTGGCCGATCAGCCTTGAGGGAACGCTGTAGGTGATGGAGCGCAGCTCGATCGTGCTGGTGCTCCGCACCCGCGCCACCACCGGCTCGTAGTCGGCAAAGCGCTCCACCGGCAGCGGCTGCAGATGCAGCCGCTCGATCTCCAGGTTCCCCTGCACCTGGTAGCGGCTGTTGAGGGTGGCGGTGACCTGGTCCACCAGCTGCCGGTACTCCGTCTCCGTTTCAAAGTCGCGGCTGCCGCGCTGGATCAGCTGCTGCTCCAGCCGGTGTTTCCAGTGCCGATGCGGGCCCTCAATCGCGCCGTTCTCGTGGGCGACACCGCGGTTGTTGCGGGTGGCTACCACGCCGAGGTGGGCGCAGAGTTCGCGGTAGCGGCTGGTGTAATCCCCCGCATAGCTGCCGTCACGGTTGCGGAAGCAGGCGCTGAGGCTGTCGGTGCGGTGCTCCGCCGGAACGCCGCCGCAGAGGGCCAGGGCGTTCTGCAGGGCCTCGGCCAGGGCGACAAAGCTCTCGCCGCCATGGATCACTGCCACATGGCACCAGCCGGAGAACGGCAGACGGAAGTGGAACAGCCGGTGCTCCAGCACCTCCCCAGCCACGGTGATCGGCTCGCCCTTGAGCAGCGTGAAATCGGAGATCCCCAGCACTCCGGCCCGGTGCTCCTGCAGGAACATCACCTCCTGGGCCGGACCATGCAGGGCACGCCACTGCTCGACGCGGCGCTGGAGGGTGCGCTTGCGGCGAAACCACTCCTGACCCGGGAAGGTTCGATCCAGGTGCAGGAGCAGGGTCTGGGGTTCAAGCTGCGGTGCCTTCTCGAGCATTGGCAGCAGGACGCTGTCCCAGACCTCCGCCAGCGGATCGGCGCGGGTGCGCCAGTGCCGACCCCTCCGCTGCTGTTGTCCCTCGGGCTGCAGCTCACCCCGGTCGATCCGCTGGGCGCTGCGCACCGAGATCCCCACCGCATCAGCCGCCACCTGTTGGCTGAGCCCATCAGCCCGGTTGGCCATGTACCGCTCCTTGATGCGCAACGACAGAGGGGCGGGCATCGCGGGGCTCCAGACCGGGATCGGAGCCTTGTTGTCGCGTCCTGAGACCCGCCTATGTAGTTGCGCAGTCCCGCCTATCTAATCGTCGCCGGACA
>JBKDOV010000047.1:0-4411 GCA_046342815.1 Cyanobacteriota bacterium | reverse complement strand
CAGCGCCTGCCCGGGCTCAGCCCCGCCGCACTGCGCCTCGCCCGCCGCGCCCTCAGCACCGACACCGCCCGCTACGTCGATGCCGCCATCGCCAGCCTCGGGCTCGAACCCCGGCTGGCCGAACCGCTGATCCTCTCCAAGCTCGGCTACGGCGAATCGGCGCTCGTCTACACCGCCTTCGTGCAGGGGCGGCTTGAGGGCAGCGCTGCCGGCGCTGCGCCCCAGCACCCCAGCCTGGCGTTCACGCTGCGGGTTCCACGGCGGGAGGTGAGCGATGCCGATGCCCTGCGCGTCGATACGTCGATGGCCGTAGCCGTGACCCAGCTGCTGCAGCGTTTGCTGCTGCAGGAGGGGCCCAACCTGCTGCGGCTGCGGGCCCGGCTGCTGGAGTTCCTCAAGTTCCGCGTGCTCGCGGCCCAGGCCTCCTTCTTCGCGGACCTGGCCCTCGATCCGGCCACGGCCGCCACCGCCCCTGCCAGCTGGGAGGGGCTCCACCTGGATCGCTTCCGCGCCTGGCTGGCCGGGCAGTGGCCCGAGGCCCTGCCCCTCCCCGATGCCGACCTGCGCCGCACCCTCGAGCAGGCCCGCAGCCTCTATCTCGACGACGGCTCCCCAATCACCACCACTAGGGCGGAATGGTCGGAATGACCGGCCAGGCGCACGTCGTGGTCGTAGATCACCCGGCGCAGGCAACGGTCGAGCGCTGGGGAGGCCAGGGCGTGGTCGTAGCGGAAGCCATTGCCGCCGCTGCCCGCTCCCCCCAGCCGGCTGAACCAGGTGAACTCGCGGGCCTGGCGATGGCGGGAGCGCCAGGCATCGATCCAGCCCTGGGCCAGCAGTTGCTGGAACAGGGGCGAGGCATAGAAGGTGCGGGTTTCGGAATCCTCGAACGGGATGCCGCAGTTGAAATCGCCGATCAGCAGCGCCGGCTGCTCCCGCCACGCCGGCGGCAGGTGGAGCAGCGCCTGGAACAGCGGAATCTGGGCCTCCTTCTGCGGGAACCGCACCCCCACCAGCTGCAGTTCCTCCAGCGGCAGCCCCGGCTCCGGCCCTTCCGGCCCGCCGAACCGCAGTCGGGTGGCGAGCATGTGCACCGTGGCGCCTGGATCGGGCGTCAACGGCTCGGCCTCGAACGGCCAGCGGCTGGCGATCATCAGGCCGTTGTCGCGCGGGCTCGCGGTGGGGGCCACCTGGTGATGCCCCAGGCCGAGCCGCGTCAGCCCGGCCCGCAGCCGCTCGCCGGCGTCGCCGCCGCGGAATTCCTGCAGGCAGACCACGTCCGGTGCATGGTCGGCGATCGCCTCCAGGATCGCGGTGCAGCGGCTGCCGCCCCCCTGCAGGATGTTCCAGCTGAGCAGGCGCAGTTCTGCCGTGCTCATGGCTTCGCCGCGCCCTCTTCGCTCCAGCCCCCCACGAAGTATTTGGTGCGCCATTCCTGGTAGAACCCCCGGATCTGCTCCTCCGAGTCGCTGACCCGGATCTCATGCACCAGCGGCTCCTCGCGGTTGGGGCTGTAGTCGGTGAGGTGCAGCACGTAGGCGGAGTGATCGCGGCTCACCTCCTTCTTGTTGGTCTTCCAGAGCAGCAGCTTGCGCACCATCGTGGCGCCCTTCAGCCGCTTGGTGGCCACTGCCCGCTCCAGCACCGTGCTCAGCGGCAGCCGGATCTCGCTGGCTTCCCGTTCGATCTCCGGGATCTCCACCACATCCGAGAGCTGGCTCAGCCGCACATCCTCGGGGGTGGCGCGCTTGTCGTCGCGCAGGCGCACGAACTGGGGCGAAAGCAGGCTGCACAGCGGCAGCCGCCGTACCCCTTCCCAGCGCCGCTGGCGGCTGTTCCAGTCCAGCACCATCCGATCGATCGTGCTCCCCTGAGACGTGCGCGAGATGATGTCGAGGCAGGTGAGTTCCACCACCGGCCCCGGCGCGATCATCCGGTAGCCCACCTGGTCGGAGTTGACCTCCACCACATCGCTCTCCACCACCTGCTCCTGCAGCTGACGCAGCAGGTCGGCCCGCGCCTCGTCGCTGAAGCCACCCCCCACCCGGCCCACCACCTGGAAGCTGTCCCCATCGCGCGGCACCCCCACCAGCAGGCTGTGGAGCAGGCCGGCCCGGTCGTCGATGCCTTCGGAAAATCCCAGAACCACCAGATCAATGCTGTGGCGCGGCTTGATCTTGAACAGGCCGGTGGCGTCGCTGCGCAGCACCACCCCCTCTGCGCCGTCCTGCTCCACCCAGGCGCGGTACTGGCTGAATACCTTTTTGCGGTCGCCGTTGACGGTTTCGACCACATGCACCCGATCGCCTCCCTCGCACAGGCGCTGGGCCTCGGCGAGGGCGTCGCCATAGCGGAGGGAGGGATCGGCTCCGTTCAGCTCGTAGAGGTCGAACACCGCGAAGCAGAGGCTGGCCACTTCGTCGGCATCGGCCGGTTTGCGCGCCACCCGGCAGACATCGTGCACCCGCGGTCGCTGGCCATCGGGGCGCCGCACGTACAGCTCGCCCCCCAGCACGGCCGAACGCACCCCGGCGGCGGCCAGCAGCTGGGCCGCTTCCGCGTGGAAGGGCGCGCCGACGCGCACGGTGCCGCCGGGGTTGAGGCTGAGGCAGGCGCCGTCGCGGTAGACGAGGCAGGTGAACTCGCCGTCGATCTTGCGGCTGATGAAGTAGTCGTCCGCCGCGGGCAGCCGCTGTTTGGCGGTTTCCAGATCGAAGGCCCGCATCAGTTCCCCCAGCTGCCGCCGCCGCAACCGGGCGATCCGCAGCCAACCCGCATCCGCCAGCCCCTCCGGCCCGCCGGTGCGATAGCCGGCGCAATGGCTCCGCAGCGTCGCCAGATCCACCAGGGCCGCCGGATCTTTTGCGGCCGGTGTTTCCGCTGCGGTTTTGGCGGCTGTGGTGCGCCGCTTGCGTGGTGCTGGTTTGGTCTCCTCCTGCGGTGGTTCGGTGCCGCCACTGGCAGCGGCGGCGGTGCGACGGGCGGGGCTCATGGCTGCTCCTCCGGGCTCTCGCGGGCGGCGGCCGGCGCCTTGAGCTCCGAATTGGAGAGATGCAGCAGCAACAGGTAGCGATCCCCATCCACCCGCCCCTCCAGGAAGCCTCGATAGGGCACGCTGCCGCGGCGGAACACCAGCGGATCCTTGCCGCCGCTGCCGCCGCCGATCAGCATCAGACTGCTGGTGCTGGCCAGTTCGGTGGCCATGCCGTGCAGGAAGTCGTAGGTGAGGCCGTTGATGTGCACGATCTGGAGCAGATCGCTGAACACATAGCGACGCGCCGCTTCCGCCTTGTCGATGCGGCGGCCGGTCCAGCTGAGGGGAATGGTGGAGTTGGTGTTGGCTTCGGCCCGCTGCCGTGGCCTGCGCTCGATCACCCGACCCTGGGGATCGCGCACGATCTCGTTCTGCTGCACCTGGAACACCGGCTTCTCGTTGCGGTCGATGAACAGCCGCGAGAGAAACCACAGGCTCTGGCCGAAGCGTTCGAGATCCACCTCCGGATCGCCTTCCACCAGGCCCCGGGCGATCGCCTCCGGATCCCCGAAGCGCTCCTGCAGGGCATCGAGATCGTGGTCCACGGTGGATTTGAGGATCCGCCGCGGACTCGGGTAGCGCTGGTCCGGCCCCACCCAGCGCACCCGCTCCTGCAGCCGCAGCCCCATCGCCTTGACCACCGCATCGCGTTTGCGACTGTCGGAGAGGTTGACCTCGGGCATCGGTTCAGAGCATGTGGAAGTCGAGTTCGGCCGGAGCCGCTTCGCCGTCATCGGCCTCCAGGTCCGCCCCGCAGGCCGCCGCCTGCTCGAGCGTCACGTACTGGATCGTGTTCGGCACCCCGATCAGCATCCAGCTGGTGCCGTCCTCCCCGCGCAGCAGGAAGGCCGGGTCGGTGTCGAAACCGCCTCGGTAGCTGAACGGGAACCGGAAGATGCTGCCCGCCTCGAGCGCCGCCAGAAACCCCGGATCGAGGCCTTCCCCTTCCGCTGGCTCCAGCGCGTAGGTGAGCCGGATGCTGTGCTCCAGGAACGTCTCCACATCCACGGTGTCGGCGAGGACCACCGGCTGATCGAAGCTGGAGGGCACGCGCTGCAGGGGCTGACCCTCGCCATCCACCGCCGTGAGCTGGTCGCTGCCCAGCCACAGCCCGTCCGCATCCACGTAGCCGATCGCCGTTCCTCCCGGAGGGATCAGGGTCTGGCCATCGGCCGCCAGGGTCGCCAGCTCGCAACGGCCGCCTTCGGCATCGAGGCTCTCCACGTCGCGGGTGCCGTAGAGCCGGGAGCGATCCACCTTGCGGAGCGCGCAGCGGAACGGCTGGCCCTGGTAGTCGAAGCTGAGCAGACGGGGCATCGCCGGGCGTCAGGAGGGATCGCACAGGCGCCGGACATCATCCAGGGCCCGTTCAAAGGC
>JBKDOV010000046.1:0-12175 GCA_046342815.1 Cyanobacteriota bacterium | reverse complement strand
TGAGTAGGTCGGCCAGGAACAGGAACACCCCCAGGTCGGTGCCCTGGCCATCCACATCGGTGGCCACCCGGCTGAGGGAATCGGGCAGCTGCTGCCAGGCCAGGCGCGACAGCATCCCGGCGTAGGTGCGTAGGGCATCGCGGTAGAAGCCGGTGGGCCGGGCCGCCTCAAGCCGCTTGAGGTAGCAGGTCTCGGGCTCCTCGATGCCGCGAGGCAGGTACACCGGCCGGCGGCTGGTGCCATCAGGCAGTTCCAGCAGGGTCCAGCAGTCGTAGACCAGCTGCAGGCGGTCCCTCAGGCCAGAGAGGGTGGGGTGTTCCAGCCAGGGTGGCTCAGCCGGTGCCTGGGGCTCCAGCGCTGGTGGGGAGGAGGGAGTGCCTGGTGTAGCTGAGCTGCGGCGGCGGGTAGTGGGCACTGGCTGCTGGTGGGGTCAGAGCCATTGCCAGATGCCGTGGGTGACCGCGGAGGGCTATGCAGGATCTGCATGGTTTCGGACACATCATCAAGGCAAGCAGCTCGCCAAAACTGGAACATTCAGGTTCCTATCTGGGTCCCGCGAAGACCTATAGGAGACGAGATGCCCTGACCAGACTCATTGCCGCGCAGTCGGTCTAGGCTTGTCCTCGTAGTCCCTTCTGGTTCTTTTGCTGACTGCGCCAGCGCTGCCTGCCTCTTGGCGAAACCTATCCCATTTTCGCTTGACAGACAACTGTCAACAGCCATGCTAACAGATTATTTGTACTCACGCGTTTCGGTCTTTCCTCAATGAGCAAAACCATCGCAGTGTTCAACAACAAGGGGGGAGTTGGCAAAACTAACCTTTGCTGGAATATTGCGGATCAACTCGGCAGAAGAGGCAAAAAAGTCCTTCTTGTTCACCGTTCTCTTCTTTCCCGTTGACTGGAAGCTTCCCCCCCTGGCTTTCCACCAAAAGCCGTGCTTTCTCGTAGGCCACGCGCAGCTCATCAAGAGCCCCGAAGTCCGTAAGGTTGAGGCAGTGACCTGGATATGCAAAGGCGCCGATGACTGATGGGCGACTGATTTCTTCAGGTGTTTTTTCTTGTTTTTCGACAGCCCAGCTCAACGCCCTCATCGTGCTGTCTACCCAGAAATAGATGCCTGGTCCAAGCCAGTCATGTTTTTTCTCGCTTGGTTCTAATGCCTTCTTCCCTTCAAGAACATCATCTGCGAGTGAGCGATCGCAGCCGTGATGCAGTAGAAGGGGCCCAAGACTATTTCGAACCGGCTTCGCCATCCTCAGGCCAATACGAGGGATTCCAATGACCTTTGGAATCGAGGAGACCGGCAGAGATTAGGAATTGCCGAGCCCAGCCGGGTTCCTTGATCTTTTCGTCCACCCACGCCAAGTTTTCCGACGTCAGACGCGTCTCTTGAACGGAGGCTTCGGGCATGCCCTGGCCTGCTGGATTTTGGTGGGGAGTGAGCAGGGCCATGGAAGCGCTGGCCTCGTGGGCCCTAAACTGTAAGTCTGTGGGGTGGTGTCGCGGTGGGGGGCGAACCATTCGCCACGAAACCGCCCCAAAGATGGCTCGCTCAGCGCGACCTGTCATGGGCAGCAGCCTCTGCCATCGGTCACGGGTTTCTGACCGATCGGCTTCAGGATGCGAGCAGGCGCTGCTCCGCCTTTGCGAAGGCGTCATCGACCACGTCGTCCCCGCACCAGCGGCTGTACGCAGCCAGGTGGGTCTGCACGCTGTGGCCCATCGCCGCGGCCACAACCTTGGGCGGCAGGTCGCAGATCACGTGGGCCCGGTGGGCGTAGCCGTGTCGGCAGGAGTAGGGCACTAGCTTCTCGCCCTTGGCTTCGTACTCCTGCCGGAGCTTGTTCCAGAGGGGGCGTCGGTGCAGGTACTGCCTGATGTCGTTGCCGCAGAAGCCGGAACGCATCGGCGGGAGATCGCCAGGGCAGAACTGCTCGGCCAGCTTCCAGTCGGCTGCCCAGTCATCACAGGGCAGCAGGCGCAGGGCGCGAGGTTTGGTCTTGCCGCGGGAAGCCACCTTTTCATAGGTGCACCACAGGCGCCTATCGCGCAGCTGCAGGTGCTGGAGCTCCTCGGGGCGCAATCCGTTAGGCGGCCATCAGCTGGAAGGCCAGTCGCCATCGCGGGTCGGGCAAAGCCCGCACCAACGCCAGAATGTGGCCCACCTCCAGGGGGGTGGTGACTGCTTTCGCGGAGCGTGACCGCCCCACGAAAGGGCTCAGGTCGGTTGGTGGCTCCCAGTGGGTTCCTGGGAGTTGGCCCTGGGCCACCGCCCAGCGGAGCAGCGCAGAGGTGGCCTGCATCTGAATCTGCCGGGTCCGCCCACCGGGCTTGTCAGCCCAGTGCAGGGTGAGCCGATCCAACAGCTGGGTGGCGCTTCGGGGTGGCTGTCGGGTGGCGAAGGCTTCCAGGACCAGCTTCATGTGGTGCCGATGCACCCTGGTCCAAGTTGATTCCTTGATTTCGCCGCTGCGGATTTTGTACTCGCGATAGCGCTCGATTAAGGCATTCCAGTCTATCTGCTGTTCAGGATTTGCCCTTTGAGCAGTGGTGAATTCGCCGTCTGATTGCTCTGATGAGGTAAACGCGATCTTCTTTGCTGCCTGTTCTGGCTCTATTCCTCTGCT
This sequence comes from Cyanobacteriota bacterium, assembly GCA_046342815.1. Taxonomy (GTDB): domain Bacteria; phylum Cyanobacteriota; class Cyanobacteriia; order PCC-6307; family Cyanobiaceae; genus Cyanobium. The sequence goes on along the minus strand of JBKDOV010000046.1, from coordinate 9,546 downwards.
GAAATCGTCGTAGATGCTGCAAACGGCCGTGCCAATCTTTCTGGCGTGTTCGAAGTGCCAGGGGATCGGTAGTTGTATCTGACGCCGCTTGCCGCCGCCCGCTTTGGCCGTGATGTTCAGTCTGGCGAAGCCTCGATGCTCCGTGAGCGCCCAGCCCCTTGGACATCCCTTGCGGGACAAGGCGTGAGCGGTCTCGACGCGGATGGCGATCTCCCAGGGGGCTGCCTCAGCCATGTGAGAAGGTCGGCCCTACAGCCTGGCACGGCCTGTCAGGTGCGGTCAGCCGCTGGCAGGCCTAAAGCCAGTGCCAGACTGGCTTTTTTGGGGATTTCTCAGTCCTGGACTAGAAGCGGGTGACCGGACTCGAACCGGCGACGTTCAGCTTGGGAAGCTGACATTCTACCACTGAATTACACCCGCATTTGTTGTATTCAATGCGGTTTGCATTCAATACAGCGTCCAACCAAGGTGGCCTTGGTCCCTAAGAGGTTAGCAAGAAGGGGGCCCGAAACCTGCTCCGGGCCCTGTCATGAGCCGCGCTTTCAGCGGGCCAGTTCGGCGGCGGCTGCCGCCACTCCCGTGCCGGTGGTCGCCTTGGCCAGGCCCAGCTGCTGAAGGGTGGCCTCGATCGCCGCCACGGCGGTCAGCACGTCGCGGTCGCAGACGAATCCCAGGTGGCCGATCCGGAACACCTTGCCCTTGAGGTGATCCTGGCCGCCGGCCAGCAGGATGTCGAAGCGGTCCTTCACCTTCTTGCGCAGACTCTCGGCGTCGATGCCCTCGGGCGCCACGGCGGTGATCGCCGGGCTGCCGTGGCCTTCGGCGGCATAGAGGGGCAGACCGATCGCTTTCATCGCGGCCTGGGTGGCGCGACGATGGCGGTCATGGCGCTGGAAGATCGCCTCCAGGCCCTCCTTCTGCATCATCCCCAGGGCCGCCTCCAGGGCGAAGTAGAGATTGATCGCCGGCGTGAACGGGTTGCTGTCGGCTTTGGCCGACTTGCGGTACTTGCCCAGATCCAGATAGAACTTCGGCAGATCGGAGCGCTCGTAGGCGGCCCACGCCCGCTCGCTCATCGCCACGAAGCTCAGCCCCGGAGGCATCATGTAGCCCTTCTGGGAGCCGGAGCCGATCACATCGATCCCCCAGTCGTCCATCGGCACGCTGCAGGCCCCGAGGCTGGTGACGCAATCAGCGATCGTCAGCGCGGTGCCGTGGGCCTTCACATGGCCGGCGATGGTCTGTAGGTCATTGATCACCCCGGTGGAGGTTTCCGAGTGGGTGAGGATCACGGCACGGATCTGTTTGTCCGCATCCGTCTCCAGGCGGGTTCGGAAGGCCTCGGGATCCAAGGGCTGGCCCCATTCGGCCTTAATCACCTCCACATCGAGGCCGAAGGCCTTGGCCACCTTCACCCACCGTTCGCCGAACTTGCCGTTGTCGCCGCACAGCACCTTGTCGCCCCGGCTCAGCGTGTTGATGATTCCGGCTTCCATGGCGGCGGTGCCGCTGCCCGTGATCACCAGCACGTCGTTCCTGGTCTGATGCAGCCACTGCAGTTGCTCGGTGGTGCGCTTCACGATTCCCTGGAAGTCGGCGCTGCGGTGGCCGATCGGATGGCGGGCCATCGCCTGCAGGACGGTGTCCGGCACCGGGGTCGGTCCGGGGATCATCAGGGTGAGCTTGTCCTGCATGGGAGGCGGGGCTGGGGGCTGGATGGGGCCGGGGGGCGGCGATTCGACTGCCGTGAGGGCAACCCGATCGACCACCATAAAAAACGGTCCTTCCCGCTCCCCTGCGTCGATGGCTGAACCTGGTGCGTCTCCGGGCTACACGCTGCCGGTGTGGATGGCGGCCGCCGCCCGCGCCGCCGTCGCCGCCCTGCGGGGAGAGCCCTTCGATTCGTTTGCCCCGCTGGAGCTGCTGGAGCCCCCCGGGAGCCGCCCCATCCCGGTGCGGGCCGCCGCCCGCCTGCAGGAAGGCTGGGCCCTGGGTGAGGCCAGCTGTGATCCGGGAGATGGCCTCGATCTCACCCGCGGTCTGGTGGTGTGGGTGCTGGCCCGGTGGTGCGAACCGGGCTCGGCCGCAGAGGAGCCCGGCTGGCTGCAGCTCGAGGCGGGTGAGGGGGTGGGGGTGCATGCCGGCTCGGGAGAGGTCTGCCTCTCCACCTATGCCCGCCGGCTGCTGGAGGCCAATCTGCGGTCTCTCGTACCGCCGCAAAGCGGGCTTCTCCTGCGGGTGGTGTTGCCCCAGGGACGCCCCCTGGCGGAGCGCACCAGCAATTCCGCCTTCGGTGTGGTCGATGGTCTGGCCCTGATCGGCACCCAGGCGGAGGTGCAGGCCGGCGCCGATCCTGACCAGCTCCGGCTCACCCTTGCCGATCTGGCCGAGCGGCTTGCGGTCCCGGCATTCGGGGGGGATCTGGTGCTGGTGATCGGCGAGAACGGGCTGGATCTGGCTCCCCGTCTGGGGCTGCCCCCGTCCCTGTTGCTCAAGGCCGGCAACTGGCTCGGACCTGTCCTGGTGGCGGCTGGTCAGCAGGGGGTCCGCCGCCTGCTGTTGTTCGGCTACCAGGGCAAGTTGATCAAGCTGGCGGGCGGCATCTTCCACACCCATCACCATCTGGCCGATGGCCGGGCCGAGGTACTTACCACCCTGGCGGCGCTTGAGGGTCTTGCCGGCGAAGCGTTGGAACGGCTCCATGGGGCTCCCACGGTCGAAGCGGCCCTCAGCGAGCTGGCGGAGGCGGATCCGCCATTCGCTGCCCGATTGCGCCGCCGCCTGGCGACCGCGATCGAGGAGCGTTCACAGGCTTATCTGGTGCGCCACGCCGCCGCCGGCATGGCGGTGGGAGCCGTGCTGTTCGATCGCAGCCGCCGGATCTGTGCTGCCGGTCCTGTGGGGGAGCACCTGCTGGGGGTGTTCAGGGGTGAGGCCTAGGGTTGAACGAAAGAGAGCCAGTGGTCTTCTCCCTGGCGGCTACCGATCCCCTTCCCCATGCCGCAGACCGTTTCGCCGGCCAGTACGTCGGCCAGCGCTGTGCCCCGAGATGCCGTCAGTGGCTCCTCACGCCATCCGGCGATCGTGATCCTCGATTTCGGCTCCCAGTATTCGGAGCTGATCGCCCGTCGGGTGCGGGAGACCGAGGTGTTCTCGCTGGTGATGGCCTGCACCACCACCGCCGAAGAGCTCAAGGCCCTCGCTCCCCGCGGGATCATCCTCAGCGGTGGCCCCGGTTCGGTGTACGAGCAGGGGGCCCCGGTCTGTGACCCCCGCCTGTGGGACCTGGGCATTCCGGTGCTGGGTGTCTGCTACGGCATGCAGCTGATGGTCCAGCAGCTGGGCGGCTCTGTGGTGGCGGCCGGCCGGGCGGAGTACGGCAAGGCGCCGATCCATGTGGATGACCCCACGGATCTGCTCACCAATGTGGACCAGGCCTCCACGATGTGGATGAGCCATGGAGACTCGGTGGAAAGGCTGCCGGAGGGCTTCGTGCGGCTGGCCCACACCGAGAACACGCCGGAAGCCGCCGTGGCGGATCACACGCGCAAGCTCTATGGCGTGCAGTTCCATCCGGAGGTGGTCCATTCCACCTGCGGCATGGCCCTGATCCGCAATTTCGTTTATCACATCTGCGGCTGTGAGGCGGACTGGACCACCGCCGCCTTCATCGAGGAAGCAGTGGACGAAGTGCGCGCCCAGGTGGGGGACAAGCGCGTGCTGCTGGCCCTTTCCGGTGGAGTGGATTCCTCCACCCTGGCTTTCCTGCTGCACAGGGCGATCGGCGATCAGCTCACCTGCATGTTCATCGACCAGGGCTTCATGCGCAAAGGCGAGCCCGAGTTTCTGGTGGAATTCTTCGACCGCCGTTTCCACATCAATGTGGAATACATCAATGCCCGTGAACGTTTTATCACCAAACTGGACGGTGTCACCGACCCGGAGGAGAAGCGCAAGCTGATCGGCGCCGAGTTCATCCGCGTTTTTGAGGAGGAGAGCAAGCGTCTCGGGCCCTTTGACTACCTGGCCCAGGGAACTCTCTATCCCGATGTGATCGAGAGCGCTGGCACCAATGTGGACCCCAAGACCGGTGAGCGGGTTGCCGTGAAGATCAAGAGCCACCACAACGTGGGCGGTCTGCCGAAGGATCTGCAGTTCAAGTTGGTGGAACCGTTGCGGCGTCTGTTCAAGGACGAGGTGCGCAAGGTGGGTCGGAGCCTCGGTCTGCCCGAGGAGATCGTCGGCCGTCATCCATTCCCCGGTCCCGGTCTGGCGATCCGCATTCTGGGGGAGGTAACCAATGACAAGCTCAATATCCTGCGGGATGCCGACCTGATCGTGCGCGAGGAGGTGAAGGAGGCGGGTCTCTACAACGAGATCTGGCAGGCCTTTGCCGTGTTGTTGCCGGTGCGGAGCGTGGGGGTGATGGGCGACAAGCGCACCTATGCCTTCCCGATCGTGCTGCGCTGCGTCTCCTCCGAGGATGGAATGACGGCGGATTGGTCGCGCTTGCCCTATGACCTGCTGGAGAAGATTTCGAACCGCATCGTCAATGAGGTGAAGGGGGTGAACCGGGTGGTTCTGGACATCACCAGCAAGCCCCCAGGCACGATCGAGTGGGAGTAAATTCCCTGGGTTGAACTTCAAGATGCCCATGGAGGCCAGGCCTTCTTATAGACCTGAAATTGACGGACTCAGGGCGCTCGCAATCCTGGTGGTTATCATAAATCATACCAGGAAAGAAATTTTGCCAAGTGGCTATCTTGGCGTAGATATCTTTTTTGTGATCTCCGGCTTTGTCATAACGTCATCCCTTTCCAGTTATGAAAGTACCGGGATTTCTGATTTCCTGTTGGGCTTTTACTCAAGAAGACTCAAGCGGCTTGTCCCGGCGCTTGCGCTGTTTATAGGCGTCATCAGCGTTTTGCTGTGTTTTGTCAATCCTGACCCTGGAGTCATGCTGGGGCTGGGGCGAAGAGCTCTGTTTGGGGTGTCGAATATTCAGCTTTTCAGGGAAGCCACGAATTACTTTTCAACTTCGACAGAGCTCAACCCCTTTACCCATACCTGGTCCTTGGGTGTTGAAGAGCAGTTCTATCTGCTGTTCCCGTTGCTGGTCTGGGTTGCGGGGTATGGGCGCTTCAGGGAAGGACAAAGGGTCAGGGCATCGGGTTCCAGGAATCTCTTCTGGGTCATTGTTTCGCTTTCGATCGCTTCCCTCCTGGCTTTTTGTTTGCTCTACCAAAGCAACCAGCCAGCTGCTTACTTCCTGATGCCTCCACGTTTGTGGGAGTTGGGTTCAGGCTGTCTTGTGTTTCTGGGATTGAGGTCTGGCAATGCTTTTGTCACCCTCGCCAAAAGATCTCCTTCCTGGCCCATTTTGCTGGCCTTGATTGGTGTGATGTTTGCTCCTCTGTCATTGGCGGTGCCAGCCACCTTCGCCGCTGTAGTTCTGACGGGCTGGCTCATGGCTTCCCTGGAAAAAGGGACCTTGACGTATCGGCTGTTCACCCTTTCCCCTGTTATTTATATTGGGAAAATTTCCTATTCTCTCTACTTGTGGCATTGGGGAGTTCTTTCTTTGGGTCGCTGGAGCATCGGGGTGCAGGGTTGGTCTGTTCCCCTCCTGCTGTTGCTGATGCTGGCCCTTGCTTCAGCCTCTTACCACTACCTCGAAACTCCCTTGCGGTATGCCCAATGGTCTCGTTTTCGATGGAAAACCATTGCCTATGGCCTGCTGGCAACGGTGTTGGCAGCGATGGGAACCATCTTCGTCGGCAGGCGGCATGCCGGTCTGTTCGCGGGCAAGTTCAAGGCTGATGACTTTGTCTATATTCAGCGTGATATGGGCTGTGAGATGCTTAGTCCCAATCCAGTACGGGATTGGAAAACATGCCTCCAAAGGAATGGTGATGAACCCCATATCTTTGTTTTGGGAGACAGCCATTCGTCCAATCTGGTGCCAAGCCTTAAGGAGGCTGGGCGCAGTCATGGGCTGTCCAGTATTCGCTATCTAAGTAATGCCCTCAAGGGCAGGTATAACTCTTATGACTCACGCAATGATTCCGCAACGCGCTTCTGGGACGAAAGTGTGACTTATCGGGAATTTGAGGCGGATCTGAGGCCTGGTGATCTTGTTGTGTATAGCCATATGTATGCTCCCGGCGACAATCTGGAGCCCGTCAGGCGCCATGTCGCCATGTTGACCAAAAGCGTTAGTCAATCGGGTGCGAGCCTTCTACTTGTTGATGATATCCCCAAGCCATGTAGCGAAGAGGAATTTGCCAGGGGATTCTTACTCAATCCTGGCAAGGGTTGCGGCATCAGCAAAAGTGTGGCAATTGAGCGACGTGGCCCACTTACTGCATTTCTGAAAAGTCAGGTCAAGGAAAATGTGAGTTATCTCGATCCAGTTGATTCCCTTTGTGAAGGAGAATCGTGTTATCCAACCCGTCTTGGGAAAATCCTCTATGCCGATCCTTCGCCTCATTTCAGTATCAAAAATCCGGCTCCGCTCCGGCGTTTTTTTGAGAATTATTTTTCCGGCCGGTCAGGGCGGAAGTCTTCCTGAGGGCACAGGCTGGTTCCTTCGCGCCAGGCTCGGTAGCATCGGCACCCCGTCCTTATCCCTTTGACCGCCGTCAACGCTGCTGCCACCGAGCAGGACCCCAACCTGCAGCGGCGCCTCCAGCAGGACAGCATCCAGCTGGCGGGCAAGACCGTTTATCTCAATCCCTTCCTCTACTGGCGACGGTTCGACGCCAATACGGACCGTTGGTTGCGGGAGCCCGGCCAGCTGCCTGAAGACCAGATCCAGGCCAACCGTCTGCGGTTCTACCCCGAGCTCGACTGGGATCTGCTCGATCCCGTCGACCAGGACATCTACGACGGCGCCGTGGAGATGTTCCTCAAGACGCTCGAGCTGATCAGCACCTTCAATCCCGAGCTCACGGCCGGCCACCTGCTGGAGGTGGAGCGCAAGATGGCCGTCACCAAGAAGAAGGCGTTTGAGCGCTGGGTGACCAAGGCCCTGCGCCGTCGTGAGCAGCAGGAGGTGCGGGAACGGCGGCGCTTCGACCGGGAACGGCTGGTGCGGGGCTGGGTGGAATGGCTTTCCCTGGACCTCACCCGCCAGGCCCTGCTGCCGCTCACGGCTCTGCTGGTCCTCTCTGCGGTCGGAGGATGGTGGCTGGGCAGTCAACGCTTCTGCCGGCAGCTGGTGGTAGAACCAGGCATCCAGCGCACCCTTCCCTGAGACGTCCCTGGGCCGCATTTCACGCCACACTGGAAGCAAACGTTCGCCGATCACCCCTCTGTCATGGCCGCCGATCCCCTTGATGCTCTGCGGTTGGCCCTGATGCAGGACGTGCTCCCCGTGGGACTGGCGGTGGTCGAGCGGGCCCGTAAGGGTGGTCCGCGCGAGGTGCTGGCGGCGTTCGATGGCACCAGTTCCGATCCCCTCGGCCAGTTGCGCCAGGAGGGGGAGCCGGTGGCCAGTCAGCTGCGAGACAGCCTCGACCGACTCCAACCCGGGCTGGGCAATCCGGTGGTCAAGGTGGAGGTGCGGGACATGCCCGCCGAGCCAGGGCCTCCAGCCGCCGCGGCTCCTGCTGCCGATGAACTGGAGACCGTTCTGGCGCGCATCGCCCAGCGCCTTGATCTGCTGGAGCAGCGCCTGGCTGCGGCCCGGCGCACCAATGGTGGCGCAGCCAGCGGTGGCGCTTCGGCTTCGGAGTATTGATGACGCGGGGAGCGGCGTTCGGGATCGGTTCCGGCTCGTCGCGGCACACCGGCATGGGGCAGCAGGCCCCGTGGCTGATGGCCGTGGTGCTGCTGTTCTCCGGGGCCATCGTGGCCAGGCTGGCCTGGCTGCAGCTGTTGCACGGTTCGGAGAACCGGGCCATGGCCGAGGAGAACCGGGTGCGGTTGATCCCTCGCGATCCGGTGCGGGGCCGACTGCTTGATCGCAATGGTCAGGTGCTGGTCACCAACCGGCTCACCTACAAGCTCTATCTGCAGCCTCGGCTGGTAGACGACAAGGCCTGGCCGGCGCTTCGGGACAGGTTGGCCAGCTTGCTGGGGATTCCCGCAGCCCAGCTCGATGCGAAACGCAAGGCCGCGAACACCGCAGATTCCTTCCGGATCGCTCTCGCCGGACCGCTGAGCACGGAGCAGGTGCTCCGCTTCCGCGAGCAGGCCGGGGCGTTGCCCGGGGCAGAGGTGGCGATTGATGTGCTGCGCACCTACCCCCACGGCAGCCTCGCTTCCCATGCGCTCGGCTACACCAGCAGCATCACTGAGGAGGAGTACCTGCGGTTGAAGAACCAGGGGTATCGGCTCAGCGACAGGATCGGACGCAGTGGTCTGGAGCAGGCCTTTGAATCCCATCTGCGGGGCGAATGGGGCGGCCAGCAGCTGGAGGTGAATGCGGCCGGGCAGGTGCAGCGTGTACTCGGGGACAAGCCCGCCAAGGCCGGCAAGGATCTGAGGCTCACCCTGGATCTGGAGCTCCAGAAGGCGGCCGAACGGGCTCTCGACACCGTGGCCAAAGGGGCGATCGTGGCGCTCGATCCCCAGACGGGCGCGATCCGGGCCCTGGCCAGTCGCCCCAACTTCAATCCCAATGTCTTCTCGGAGGGTCCGACAACGGCGCAGTGGAACGACCTGAACCGCCCGGAGGCACCGATGCTGAACCGGGCTTTCCAGGGGTTTCCACCGGCAAGCACCTTCAAGATCGTGACCACGATCGCCGGTCTGGAATCGGGCAAGTACCGCCCCGATTCCACGATTCCCACCATGAGCCAGTTCTGCTACTACGGCCAGTGCTACGGCGACCATGGGGCCTTCGGCGCCATCGGTTTCCAGAAGGCCCTGGCCGTGAGCAGCAACAGCTTCTATTACCAGTTGGGTCTGAAGGTGGGGCCCGAGGAACTGTTCAAGGCCGCCCGCAGGATGGGCTACGGGCATCGCACCGGCGTGGAGCTCAGGGACGAGGAGATGGCGGGCCTGCTGGGTGACCCCGCCTGGAAGCGCAAGGTGCTCGATGAGCCCTGGACACCGGTGGACACGATCACCTCGGCCATCGGGCAGGGTGCTGTCACCGTCACTCCGATTCAGATGGCCAGGCTCTACGCCGCTGTGGCCAATGGCGGCTGGCTCGTCCCTCCCCACCTGGTGGAGCGGCCCACGGAACGGCAATGGATCGGTCTCAAGCCGGAAACGCTTCGGGTGTTGCGGGAGGGGCTGCGCCAGGTGGTGACCGAGGGCACCGCCACCATCCTCAACGACACGTCCCTGCCGCCCGTGGCGGGCAAGACCGGGACCGGTGAAGATCCGCCCCGACCGGATCACGCCTGGTTCGGAGGGTATGCCCCGGCCGGCCGGCCCACCCTCGTGATCGTGGCCTTCGGGGAGAATTCCGGTGGCTACGGAGGCACGGTGGCTGCCCCGATGGTGAAGGCTTTGATGACCACCTGGTTTCGGGCCTTGTTGCCCCGTCCGGAGCAGGGTTCCCAGAGCTGAGCAGGGGCTCAGGCCACCAGCTGC
>JBKDOV010000045.1:0-2258 GCA_046342815.1 Cyanobacteriota bacterium | reverse complement strand
GGCCGGTGGGGCCTGGGGGCCGCTACCTCGTGGTGCTCGATCCGGGGCACGGTGGTCCCGCGCCGGGCGCGGTGGGCATCGGCGGCCTGCGCGAGACCGATGTGGTGCTGGATGTGCGCCTGCAGGTGGCCCGGCTGCTGCAGGCCCGTGGGGTGCAGGTGCTGATGACCCGCACCTCCGAGGTGGACGTCGACCTCCCGCCGCGGGTGGCCCTGGCCAACAGCAGCGGCGCCGATGTCTTCGTGAGCCTGCATGCCAATGCCCTGAGCATGGGTCGCCCCGATGTGAACGGGATCGAGACCTTCTATTTCGAAGGGGGCCGTTCGCGCGGCCTGGCTGAACTGATCCAGGAGAGGCTGCTGGCGATCTCCCCGGGCACCGTGGACCGTGGGGCCCGGCCCGGCCGGTTCTTCGTGATCCGCCGCACGGTGATGCCTTCGGTGCTTACCGAGATGGGATTCGTCACCGGGGAGATCGATGCCCCGCGTCTGGCCGATTCCAATTACCGCAGGCGTCTGGCGCAAGCCGTGGCCGGCGGCATCCTGACCTATCTGCAGCAATAGCCTTGAGTCTTCTTGTTGGTCTGTTCGACAGCGGCCTCGGCGGCCTCACCGTGCTGCGGCAGGTGAATGCCCTCTACCCCCATTCCCCTTGCCTTTACCTGGGCGATACGGCGCGGGTGCCCTACGGCCAGCGCTCCAACGAGGAGATCCGGGCGATCGCGGCCGAGGTGGTGCACTGGCTGCGCCATCAGGGAGTGGATGTTCTGGTGATGGCCTGCAACACCACCAATGCCCTGGCCCTGGATGTGGCGGTGGCGGAGGGCGGGGTGCCCGTGGTCGGGTTGATCGACAGCGTCGCCGCCGAGCTCAACAGTGACCGGGTCGGGGTGCTCGCCACTTCGGCCACAGCCGCCAGCGGCGCCTATCGGCGGGCCATCCATGCCTGCCGACCTTCGGCCACGGTCACGGAGATCGGTTGTCCCGCTTTCGTGCCCCTGATCGAAGTGGGCGATCTCGACTCGCCGGAGCTGCGCCGCGCCGCCAGCCAGTACCTGGAGCCGCTGTTGGCGGCCTCGGTGGACACGATTGTGCTCGGGTGCACCCACTACCCGTTGCTGCGGCCGCTGCTGGCCGATCTGCTGCCTCCCAATGTGCAGCTGGTGGATCCCGCCCTGGCCGCCGCCCAGCGCCTGGGGCCGCTGCTTGGCAGCCTCGGGGATGTGCCGGAAACCGAGCAGCGCGATGCGCCGGCCCCGGAACCGTTGCAGCGATCCCATTTCTGCGTCACCGGTCCTGCCGATGCCTTTGCTGATGCCGCCACCGCCTGGCTGGGAGCTCGCCCCTCGGTCCGCACCGTGAGCCTGCAGTCGCCGGCCCGGGCCTTCTAGGATCAACCCACAAGGGAGGTGTCGTGACCACGGTTGCAGAGTTGCTCCAGCCGGTCGAGCACGACCTTGACGCCCTGCTGGCGGATCTGCGCAGCCTGATCGGGGCCGGGCACCCGATCCTGCAGGCGGCGGCAGAACATCTGTTCGCGGCCGGGGGCAAGCGGATCCGCCCCGGCATCGTGCTGCTGCTCTCCCGGGCGATCTCGCCGGATGGGGAGCTGGGCCCGCGCCATCGCCGCCTGGCCGAGATCACCGAGATGATCCACACGGCTTCGCTGGTTCACGACGACGTGGTGGATGAGGCCGCCACCCGCCGGGGGGTGGACACCGTCCACAGCCGCTTCAACCATCGGGTGGCCGTTCTGGCCGGCGATTTTCTGTTTGCCCAGGCGAGCTGGCACCTGGCCAACCTCGATGACCTCGAGGTGGTGAAACTGCTCTCGCGCGTGATCATGGATCTCGCCGATGGCGAGGTGCGCCAGGGCCTGTTCCGGTTCGACACCGGCCAGAGCTTCGAGACCTATCTCGAGAAGAGCTACTGCAAGACGGCTTCCCTCATTGCCAACAGCGCCAGGGCTGCAGGGGTTCTCTCCGGCCTGCCCGAATCCCGTCTCGACGACCTTTACCGTTTCGGCCGCCAGCTGGGCCTGGCCTTCCAGGTGGTGGACGACATCCTTGACTTCACCGGCAGCGACCAGCAGTTGGGCAAACCCGCCGCCAGCGACCTGGCTTCCGGCTACCTCACCGCTCCGGTGCTCTATGCCCTGGAGGAACGGCCCGCCCTGGCGGGGTTGATCGAACGGGAGTTCTGTGAGCCCGGCGATCTTGAGCAGGCCCTGGAGCTGGTGCGCGGTTGTGAAGCCATTCC
>JBKDOV010000044.1:0-7395 GCA_046342815.1 Cyanobacteriota bacterium | reverse complement strand
CGATCCCCGCCAATCCGCTGCTGGCCGAGCCCCTCTACCTCGAGCACGTCGACCGCTGCGGACTCTATGTGGGCCTGTTCGGTAGTGAATACGGCAGTGTCGACGCCAAAGGGATCTCGCCCACCGAGCGGGAGTTTCAACGCGCCGGCGAACGCGGCAAGCCGCGTCTGATCTTTCTCAAGGCTGCCGACGACACCAGCCGCGATCCGCGCATGCTCGCCCTGATCCGCCAGGCCGAAGCCTCCCTGGTGCGCCGCCGCTTCGCCACCACCGCCGAGCTGATCGCCGGCCTCTATGCAGCCCTGGTGCAGTGGCTCGACGACCACCAGCTGATCCGCAGCGGCCCCTTCGACGCCTCGCCCTGCCCCAACGCCTCCCTGGCCGATCTCGATGACAACCGCATCGCCTGGTTCATCGAGCGGGCCCGCCAGGTGCGCGGCTTCCCCCTGCCGCCCAACGCCTCCGCCAGCGAGCTGCTCACCCACCTCAACCTGCTCGCCCACGGCCAGCCCGTGCATGCCGCCGTGCTGCTCTTCGGCCGCCAGCCCCAGCGGTTCCTGCTCAGCAGCGAGCTCAAGGCGGCCCACTTCCATGGCACCGCCATCGCCAAGCCGATCCCTTCGTATCAGGTGTTCAAGGGCACGGTGTTCGAGCTGGTGGATCAGGCCGTGGATTTCGTGCTCGCCCGCCTCAACTTCGCCGTCGGCACCCGCGCCGCTTCCAGCCAGGCCCCCGCCGCCTACGAGATTCCGCCGGAGGTGATCCGCGAAGCGATCGTCAATGCCGTTGCCCACCGCGACTACACCAGCAACGGCAGCGTGCAGGTGATGGTGTTCGCCGACCGTGTGGAGATCTGGAATCCCGGCAGCCTGCCGCCCTCCCTCACCCTCGCCCAGCTGCGCCAACCCCATGGCTCGATCCCCGCCAATCCGCTGCTGGCCGAGCCCCTCTACCTGGCGCAGTACATCGAGCGCCTCGGCACCGGCACCGCCGACATGATCCGCCGCTGCCGCGAGGCGGGCCTGAGCGAACCCGTGTTCAGCCTCGACGACGGCTTTCGGATCGCCCTGGGGCGGCCAACGCCTCAGCCGTCTTCCTCAGTGACTACGGAAGAAACTGAGGAAGAAACCAAGGAAGAAACTGTGGTGGAAAACCGGGAACAGGTTGAGTCCCGCGCGGCCAGAGGCAGGGCTGCCCTCAACCGCGATCAGATCCTGGCGAAACTGAGTGCCGATCCGGAGCTGACCATCGCCGAGCTCGCCCGCCTGCTCAACCTCTCCGACAGTGGCGTGGAGTACAACCTGCGCAAGCTGCGGCAGGAGGGTCGGATTCGCCGCGAAGGATCCACCAAGGCCGGGCGCTGGGTGGTGCTTCCCCAAAGCCAGGAACCAGAACCATGAGCGGCCTCGGCTTCGAGCGCGCCACCCAGGATCGCGTGCTGCGCCTGTTTCAGGACAAGCTGGGCTATCGCTACCTGGGCGACTGGAAAGACCGCGCTGGCAACAGCAACATCGAAGAAGCCATCCTCAGCGCCACCCTGCAGCGCCGCGGCTACAGCGCTGCGGAGATCAGCGGAGCCCTCTATCAGCTCCGCAGCGCAGCCGATGTGAGCCAGGTGGGCCTCTATGAGGCCAATCGCCGCGTCTACTCCCTGCTGCGCTACGGCGTGCAGGTGAAGGCTGCCGCCGACCAGCCCACCAGCACCGTGGCGCTGGTCGACTGGCACAACCCGGAAGCCAACGACTTCGCCATCGCTGAGGAGGTAACCCTCAAAGGCAATCAGGAGCGCCGGCCGGATCTGGTGCTTTATGTGAACGGCATCGCCATCGGCGTGATCGAGCTCAAGCGCAGCCGTGTGAGCATCGGCGATGGCATCCGTCAAAACCTCTCCAATCAACAACCGGAATTCAACGAATGGTTCTTCGCTACCAACCAGCTGGTGCTTGCTGGCAACGATTCGGAAGGGCTTCGTTACGGCGCCATCCAGACTCCCGAGAAATACTTCCTCAGCTGGAAGGAAGATGAAGCCGACAACAGCCGCCTCAAGCTCGACAAATACCTGATCAAGATCTGCCGCAAGGACAGGCTGATCGAATTGCTGCGCGACTTCGTACTGTTTGATGGTGGCTTCAAAAAGTTGCCACGGGTCCATCAGTACTTCGGCATCAAAGCTGCCCAGAAGCATGTGCGAGAGCGGCGTGGCGGCATCATCTGGCACACCCAGGGCAGTGGCAAAAGCATCGTGATGGTGCTGCTTGCCCGTTGGATCCTGGCTACCAACCCCAATGCCCGCGTGGTGATCGTCACCGATCGCGATGAGCTCGACAAGCAGATTGAAAGCGTCTTTGGCGCTGCGGGTGAAATCATCCAGCGCAGCAGCAGTGGCAAGGAGCTGATGCAGGCCCTGAGCCAACCCACACCCAGGTTGCTCTGCTCCCTGGTGCACAAGTTCGGCGTGCGCGATGTCGATAACTTTGACAAATATCTGCAAGACCTACAGGCGCAGCCCAGCCTGGCCTTAGGCGAGCTGTTCGTGTTTGTGGATGAATGCCACCGCACCCAGAGCGGCCGTTTGCATCGCATCATGAAAGCCCTGCTTCCTGATGCCGTTTTCATCGGCTTCACCGGTACGCCACTGCTGAAAAAAGACAAAGCCACGAGCTTCGAGGTCTTTGGTGGCTATTTCCATACCTACAAGTTCAGCGAAGCTGTTGAAGACAAAGTTGTCTTGGATCTTGTCTACGAAGCACGCGACATCGACCAACGCCTCAGCTCACAGGAGCGGGTGGATCAGTGGTTTGAGACCAAGACAGCCACCCTCAATGCCTGGCAGCAACGCCAACTCAAGCGCCAGTGGGCAACCCTCCAGAACGTACTCAGCTCCAGATCAAGGATGAATCGCATCGTTGCCGATATCATCTACGACTTTGCTGTAAACATCCAGCGGCTGTCCAGCGAGCGGGGTAACGCCATTTTGGTGGCATCCAGCATCTATGAGGCCTGTCGCTATTTCGAGCTGTTCAATGGCACCGGGCTCAAAGACAAATGTGCCGTGATCACCTCCTATGACCCCAAAGCTGGGGATGTGAGCAAGGAGGAAGTGGGCGCCAACACCGAAACGGATAAGCAGTTTGTCTACAACACCTACAACCGTCTCCTTGCTGACGTTGTTCCACAGCCGGGCATGAGCCGCACCGAAGCGTATGAAGAGAAGGCCAAGGATCTCTTCATCAAACAGCCGGCCCAGATGAAGCTGCTGATCGTGGTGGACAAGCTGTTGACAGGGTTTGACGCTCCCTCCTGCAGTGTCCTCTACATCGACAAGTCGATGCAGGATCACGGGCTGTTCCAGGCCATCTGCCGCACCAATCGCCTGGATGGCGACGACAAGAACTACGGGATGATTGTTGACTACAAGGATCTTTTCAAGAAGGTTGAGAATGCCATTGCGGTGTACTCCAGCGATGATCTGGACCATTCCTCCGGTGGCCCTGATCCCGATGTGCTCCTGCAGGATCGTCTCACAAAAGCCAAAGAACGTCTGGACGATGCTCTGGAACAGGAGGCGCTGCTGGCTGAGCCCGTGGCCCCACCCAGGGATGAGCTAGCCATCCTCCACCACTTCTGCGGCAACACCGAAAACCCCGCAGATCTGCAGGAGCGAGAGCCTCTGCGCATGGCCTACTACAAGGCTGTGGCCGAGCTCACCAGGGCACACGCCGCACTGGCCAATGAACTATCAGAGGCTGGATACACCGCCAGCGAAGCGTCCCGGATCACGCAACAGCGCGACAAGGCACTCGATTGGCGGCAGGTGATCCGCCTGGCAGCAGGAGAAAATCTCGACCTCAAGGCCTACGAGGCCGACATGCGTTTCCTGATCGATGCCTACATTGAAGCTGATCAGTCACGAAAAATCTCGGCCTTCGACGACATCGGCCTGCTGGAGCTGATCGTTAAGACGGGTGTGGCCCAGGCCATCAACCAGAGCTTCGGTAAATCGAGCGGTAACCAAAAGGCGGTGCAGGAGACCATCGAAAACAACATGCGCCGCACGATCATCAGCGAGCGTGCGCATGATCCCGCCTTCTACGACCGGATGTCTCAGGTGCTTGATGAGATCATCCGCTTCCGTAAGCAACAAGCCGATGCCTATGAGGACTACCTGCGGAAGATCGCGGATTTGGCTCGCCAACTGCATCAGCAAAGTGCAGACAGCACCCCTACAGAACTGAACTCCCCTGGCAAGCGGGCCCTATGGAACAACCTCAAGGGCGACCTCGACCTGGCCCTGCGTGTTGATTGCACTGTGCGCCAGGTCAGACCAGACGGCTGGCGTGGCGTCCAGGCCAAGGAGCAGATCATCAAAGCTGCGCTGTACGGCCTGCTTCAGGATGCAGCCGAGGTGGAAAAGTTGTTTGAGGTGCTGGTGGCACAGCCTGAATACTGATGACGCAGGCCTACCCCAGTCATCAGTTGCTGATCGGTGCTCTGCCAGTGGAGGTCACCATCAAGCCCATCAAGAACCTGCACCTTTCGGTGGTGCCACCAGATGGGGCGGTGCGCATTTCAGCGCCGCAAGGCATGAGCCCCGATCATGTGCGGGCTTACGCCATCGGCAAGCTGGGATGGATCCGGAGGCAGCAAGCCCGATTTTCAGGCCAGCATCGCGAGAGTCCTAGGCTTGTAGTAGAGCGTGAGTCCCATGCGCTCTGGGGTCGAAGGCTGCTGCTGCATATCGAGGAGGTGAATGCCGCGCCAAAGGTTGAGGTCCAGGCCACACAGTTGATCCTTTTCCTCAGGCCTGGATCTAGCCTGGAGAAACGTAAGAGCATTCTGGCGGCCTGGTACCGCAACGAGCTAAGGAAAGAAGCGGCAGTACTGATTGATGCCTGGCAGCAGCGACTGGATGTACAGATCAACAAGCTTTTCGTTCAAGCGATGAGCCGTCAGTGGGGAAGCTGTAATCCATCCACGAGGAACATCCGCCTGAATACGCAGCTCGCCCAGAAGCCTCGAGCCTGTCTCGACTACATCGTCCTGCATGAACTGGCACACCTGAGGATTCCTACCCACGGGGAGGAGTTCATTAAATTGCTTGATTCCTTTCAGCCTGACTGGGAACAGCGTCGGAGATTGCTTAACACTCTACCTCTCCTTGATATTTCACATTAGCCCCACTACCGATTGCCGAACTGCGCTCTGAACTCGCCGGTTTCAGCGCTCAGCTCAGCCGGGATCAGGCTGTGTCATCAGCGACCCTATAGATGAAGGCCATCGTTGGTCTCGACTATGAGCTTTCGGTTTGAATGCGATTCGTCCCGGTCTTCCCGCCCCCCCCCCAATAGCCGCCCCGCCCGATGCTCACCCTCGTCTACGACGGCGGCTGCCCGTTTTGTCGCCACTTCGCCCTGGTGAGCGAGTTGCGGGGCGGACTGCCCGGGCTGCAGATCGTGGATGGCCGCTCCGACGCCGCCCTGCGTACCCGGCTGCGGCAACGCGGCCTGGAGCTGGCCTCCGGCGCCGTGCTGCTGGAAGACGACCGCGCCTGGCACGGCGCTGCCGCCATCAGTGAGCTCTGCCGCCGCATGCAGCCCAGCGACCCCCTGCTCGCCCTGTTGCGGCCCCTGTTCGCCCCGGCCCCCCGCAGCCGGCGCCTCTACCCCCTGCTGCTCCTGGCCCGCCGTTGCGCCCTCGGCCTGCGGGGCCTGCCCGTGGATCCCGACAGCCCCTGAACCGCCGCCCGCCTCCGAAACTGCAAGGCTGGAGGCAGCGTGCTCCCGGCCCCATGCCCCTGCTCCAGCTCCGCACTTCCGCTCCCCTGCCACCGGAGCCGGAAGCTCTTCTTCAGGAGCTCTCCAGCCTGGTGGCACCCCTGCTCGGCAAACCGGAGCGCTACGTGATGACCCTGCTGGCACCGCCCGGACCCATCTGCTTCGGCGGCGATGTTTCCACCCCCGCCTGCTACGTGGAACTCAAGTCCGTGGGCACCTTCACCCCCGAGCAGACCACCGCCCTCAGCCGTGCCCTCTGCTCGCTGCTCTCCACCCGCCTCGCCGTGCCCGCCGACCGCATCTACCTCGAATTCAGCGGTGTCAGCGGTCACCTCTGGGGCTGGAACGGCGGCACCTTCGGCTGATTGATGGACGCCCCCGCCCCCTTCCTCTGCCTCGGCAGCAGCGGCGCCGAGGTGGAGCAGCTCCAGGCCGACCTGGCGCTGATCGATCCGGCCCGCTCCAGCGCGGCGGCTACTGCTGCTGCTGCTGGCGAATCCCCGGATCCGGCCGGAACGTTTGGGCCGGCCACCCAGGCGGCGGTGCGCCGCTTCCAGCGGCAGCGGCCCTGGTTGGCGGTGGATGGGGTGGTCGGTCCCCGCACCCGTTCTGCCCTGGCCCAGGCCCGCCGCCGCCACGACGGCCTGCAGGCGCTGCACCATCTGGCCGCCGGCGGTGAGCCGCTCTCCCCTGCCCAGCTCGACGCCCTTCCCGCCCTGGTGGCGGCCGTGCAGATCCGCCTGCGGGGCCTGGGGCTGCACGACGGCGGCGCCGCCATCGATGGCGTCTACGGCCGCCACACCCGCCGCGCCCTGCGGCGCTTCTGCCGCCGTCTGGCCCTGGAGGCCGCCAACCCCCCGGGCCTCGACCAGCCGATCGCCGCTGCCCTGCTCGAGCTGCGGCGTCTGCCGGGGCGCCCCGATCGCTGGCGGCCCAAACGCTGGCGCCGTCGCTATCAGCGCTACGAGCGCAAGGTGGGGGCCGGCGATGCCCGCCTTGGCTTCCTCGACATGGGCGTGGCCCTCTCGCCGTTCGCCGATGTCCTGCCGGCGATGGTCGATCGGCCGCCACCGGTAGCCGCCTGGGCCTCCTATCCGGTCCTCGGCGAGCTGCCGGCCTTCTCCCAGCCCGAAGACGCCCTGGCCTGGCTCGATCCCGATGTGGCCCAGGCTTGCCTCGCCCTGGCCCGGCCCGGGCAGCCCGTGCAGTGGCTGGGGCGGCAGCCATTCGAACCGCTGGAGTGCCTCAGCGCCACCAAGATCATTCCGCTGCTCAACGTGCTCAGCCGCCTCGGCGAGGGGCTCGGAGACGAGTGCGGCGATGGGCTCGGTGATGGGCTCGGCGAGCTGGTGCTGGCCAACCTCGGCGATCCCGCGATCGAGCTGCAGCTGGAGCGCGCCCTAGTGGATGTGGTGAGCTACGGCCAGAGCGTGGGCAGCTCCAATGCCCTCGCCGCCCTGCTCAACGGCTTCGAGGCCGATCGGGTGGGCTGGATCCGCCGCATCACCGGCAACGGCGCCGCGCTGCGCTTCGGGGGGCGCTACGGCGAGGCCCCCCCCATCGAGCTGGCGGAACTGCGATATCGGCACCTCCAGCAGCCACCTTCACCGCCGCTGTTGCG
>JBKDOV010000043.1:0-12297 GCA_046342815.1 Cyanobacteriota bacterium | reverse complement strand
CCTCAACTACATCAAGGCCAACCACGGCATCGCTGGCGACCCCGGAACCATCGCCAACAACTACATCGACTACGCCATCAGCGCTCTCGTCTGAGCTCTGCTCGTTGTCCTCTTCCTCAGGGCCCTTCGGGGCCCTTTTTTTGTGGCTGCCTATTGCACCGGCACGATCACGCAATCCACCACTCCCCGGGGGATGGCAACATCTCTGTTGTTCTCACCCGTTGCACCAGGCCATGGTCGCCGCCGGAGACATCCCAGGAGCTCCGATCAGTGAGGAAGAAGCCCTGGCCAGATTGCGCCAGACCGAAGACCAGTCGCTGCAGTACTACGCCGCCTGGTGGCTGGGGAGGATGCGCAGCCGCCATCCCGAGGCCGTGCCGTTGCTGCTGGCGGCCTTGGCCCAGCGCCAGCCACGGGATCCCGGCGCCGGGGTGGAACACAATGCCGTCGCCCGCAATGCGGCGCGGGCCCTGGGAAAACTGGGCGAAGACGCGGCCATCCCCCCGCTGCTGGCAGCGCTTGAGGACGAAGACGATGGGCTGAGGGAGGCTGCCGCAAGGGCCCTGGGGGAACTCCGGGCCGTGGCGGCGGTGCCTCCCCTCTGCCGGAGGCTGGCCAGCGGCCCCGCTGGGGCTGGCGCCCCCCGCAGCGACAGCCCCCGACTGCAGGAGCCCTGCGAGGCGATGCTGGAGGCCCTCGGCGAGATCGGGGTGCATCAACCGGAGGTGATGGCAGTGATCGAGCCATTCACCCTCCATGACCGCCCCTTGATCCGCAGCGCCGCCTGCCGCGCCCTGCTGCAGCTGAGCGGAGAAGGGCGCTGGGCCGAACCCTTGCTGCAACTGTTGCTGGATCCCCAGCTCCAGGTGCGTCGTGCCGCCCTGATGGATCTGGGTGCCGTGGGCTGGCGACCTGCCCTCGCTCCGATCTGCGCCACCCTGGCGGAGAACAGCCTCAAGCTGATCGCCCTGCGGGGTCTGGTGGAAAACGGCGAGCAGCACGACGCCAGCGTGGACGTGGAGAGCGTGCTGGCCGCCATGGATTCCCTGCTGTGACCCCTGCCCCTTCCCCGATGACCTCCCAGCTGATCCAGGCCGTGGAGCAGGCCAGCAGCGCCCTGGGCCTGCTGCAGGCCACCCAGGCCCTTGCCGCCGTGGAGGATCCGGCGGCCGCTTCCTGCCTGGTGGAGGTGCTGGGCTTCAACAATCCAGGGGCTGCGGTGGCGGCCGTCGACGGACTGATCCGGCTCGGGCCCCAGGCGGTGGAACCGATCCTCGACTGCCTCGATCCCCGCAACTACGGAGCCAGGGCCTGGGCCGTACGGGCTCTCGCCGGCATCGGGGATGTGCGGGGCCTCGAGGTGCTGGAAGAGGCCCTCGCCACCGATGTGGGCCCGAGTGTGCGCAGGGCGGCCGCCTGCGGCCTCGGTCAGCTGCGTCTGGAGGCGTTGATGGAGCAGGAACGCGAGGCCGTCCGACTCCGCTGCCTCGAAGCCCTCGAAGCCGGCTGCAGGGATGGGGAATGGGTGGTGCGCTATGGGGTGGTGTTCGGCCTGGAAGCGCTCGCCCTGCTGGTGGAGCCGATGGGAGATCCTCACCAGCGAGCCCGACGGGCGCTCGCCAGCCTCAGCCAGGCCCCCGCCGAGGAAACTCCCGTGGTGCGTCTGCGGGCCGCTCTTGCCCTGCGCCGCCTGGAGGCCTGATCCCCTTGCCCTCCGCCATGACTCCACCCACCCGGTTGCTGTTCGTCTGCCTCGGGAACATCTGCCGCTCGCCGGCGGCCGAAGGCCTCTTCCTGCACCTGCTGGAGCGGGAGGGACTGCAGGAGCGCTACTCGGTGGATTCCGCAGGCACCGGCGCCTGGCATGTGGGCAAACCGGCCGATTCACGCATGCGCGCTGCCGCCGCCCGCCGCGGTGTCGTGCTTCCGAGCCGTGCCCGCCAGATCGATCCCCGGGATCTGCTGCAGTTCGACCACATCCTCATCATGGATGGCGACAACCTGGCGACGCTGCGGGCCCTCGCCCGCAGGAGCGAAACCACCGCCAGGATCCGGCCGATCACCGACCATTGCCGGCGGTTCAAGCTGCGGGAAGTACCGGACCCCTATTACGGCGGCTCCCAGGGGTTCGAACAGGTGCTGGACCTCCTGGAGGATGCCTGCGAGGGATTGCTGGAGGATCTCGAACAGGATCTCCGACCGAACTGAGGCTCAGGCCTGCGCCGTGGTGGGGCCCGGCCAGGCCTCCTCCGGCACCCGCTCGCGGAATCGATCCACCAGAGCCTGGATCACCGCCTCGATCGGCAGGCCATCGGTCACCAGCTCCAGAGCATCTTCGGCCTGCTGCAGCGGGGCCACTTCGCGGCTGGAGTCGCGATGGTCACGTTCGGCGATCTGGGCCTCCAGTTCGGCCAGGGAAGGCACAGCAAAGCCACGGGCCTCAAGGTCGAGGGCCCGGCGACGGGCCCGTTCGGCCACCGTGGCCGTGAGGAAGATCTTGCACTCCGCATCGGGGAAGACGGCGGTGCCGATATCTCTGCCCTCCGCCACCAGGCCGCCCCGTTGTCCCATCGCCTGCTGCTGGCGGGTGAGGGCTTGCCTGACGCACCCATGGGCCGCGACCTGGGAGACGCGTGCCGTGACTTCGGGGCTGCGGATCGCCTCGCTGACCTCATGGCCATTGATCGTCACCAACGGCTCCCCTGAAGCGGAACTGGAGAGCTGCAGATCGAGATTCTCCAGCAGCGGAGCCACGGCCGCAGCATCCTCCGGATCCACGCCCTGGTGCAGCACCCACCAGGTGAGCGCCCGATACATGGCACCGGTATCGAGGTAGATCAGCCCCATGCGCCGGGCGAACGCCCGGGTGACGGTGCTCTTGCCGGCACCTGCCGGTCCATCGATGGCGACGATCGGTGAGCGAGTCATCAGAAACACATGATCGATCAGGCGACTGGGGCCACAGGGCACAGCCACCGCCAGAAGAGTGAGGCCTTGCGCCTGCGGCGATGGCCTCAGGCTAAGCGCCTGCACCATCTGCACATACTCAGGAGCGAGGCCAACCTGGCGCAGTTGCCGCTCCACGCTGCCCACCAGCACCTGTCCATCGCGCTCGCCCTCACGATGCAGCCGCTTGGCCATCGCCAGAGCTCTGGGCAGGGCCTGCGCCTGCTCCAGCTGCGCCGGGGTCAGATAACGGTTGCGGGAACTGCAGGCGATGCCATCGTTTCCACGAACCGTGGCACACCCCTGCACCGTGACCGGCAGAGCCAGGTCCTGCACCACCCGCCGCAGAATCACCAGTTGCTGCCAGTCCTTCTCCCCCAGCAGCAACCGATCCGGGCGCACCAGGGCCAGCAGTCGGCAGACCACGGTGGCGACCCCTTCGAAATGGCCGGGGCGGCAGGCGCCACAGAGGGTGGAGTGCAAGGACGGAGGCGGAATCACCCTGGTGAGCCCGTCGAGCCCTTCGGGGTAGACCTCCTGCAGCCCTGGGGCGAAAAGGGCGTCGGCTCCCGCCGCCGCCGCCAGCACCGCATCCCGCTCGAGATCCCTGGGGTAGCGATCGAAGTCCTCGCCGGGACCGAACTGGAGCGGATTGACGAAGACACTGAGCAGCACCAATGGCCGTCGCGCCTCCGGCCCGCTGCGGGCGCCAGCGCGACGAAGCAGTTGCTGGTGCCCCCCATGCAGAGCCCCCATGGTGGGGACGTAATGCAAGGGACGATCGGCATGGCTTCGGCGCCAGGCAGCCAGTTCGGCCACGGTTGAAAGCAGTTGCACCGGATCTCCAGGCCACTGGGACCATCAAAAAGCCCACCCGCCGCAAGCGGCGAGTGGGCAGTGGGAAATCCCCCGAAAACCGGAGGATCAGTTCAGAACTTCGATGCGAACATCGGCGACGCCGCTGGAGGTGACGCCCAGTTGCTGGGCGGCGCCATGGGCCAGATCAATGATGCGACCACCGTGGAAGGGGCCACGGTCGTTGATCCGAACCACCGTGGAACGGCCATTCCAGAGGTTGGTGACGCGGACCCGCGTGCCGAAAGGCAGGTAGCGGTGGGCGGCCGTGAGGGTACCGGGACGCATCACTTCACCGCTGGCGGTGCGGTTGCCGTAGAAGCCGGGGCCGTACCAGCTGGCCTGGCCGGTGGAAACACCTGCGGAGGCGAGCTGGGTCTGGGCGAGCGGGGCCGGAGTGATCTGGCGGAGGAATTTCTCGTCCCAGGAAGGGGCGAAACCTGCTTCGCGGATGGCGACGGTGTCAGCCTTGGCGAAGGTTCCAGCCATGGCAGGAGCTGCGAAGCTGCTGCCGGTGATCAGAAGGGCGGCGGCGCCCAGGAGTTGAGTACGACGCATGACAATCGGAACTCGCCGGTTGATAAACCTGATCTCGTGAAGAGAATCTCCGACCGAGAAAGGCTGATTCGCTCTCAGATCGGACTCAGATGGAGAGGCCGGAGAGATGCGAATTCACCGAACGGATTCCTGACAGGAAATAACGACGAGGCAAACGTAACGGAAGCTGGCGGCAGTCAAAACACATCCAGACCCCAGGAAAGACTGATCAGGATTTGTCATCGCTTCCTGAATTTCCCAGTCCCACTGACATCTCCGCCCTCGAGAGCCCCCTGCTTTGATCAGCTCATCTGATCACCGCTATAAGCCGCTTT
This sequence comes from Cyanobacteriota bacterium, assembly GCA_046342815.1. GTDB lineage: Bacteria > Cyanobacteriota > Cyanobacteriia > PCC-6307 > Cyanobiaceae > Cyanobium. The sequence goes on along the minus strand of JBKDOV010000043.1, from coordinate 7,624 downwards.
AATGGTTTTTCGTGCCAATCCTGGAATCGTCTACCCACAAAGGGTCCGCAGAGGGATGGAAGGGGTGGGAGGCGGCGTTGCAGGATCGGATCAGCAGCAGCCAGCGGCCGATGGATTACCGCACAGCAGGAGTGGACGTGGTGGCCGGACGGGCCTTCGTCGACCGGATCCGCTCCAGCGTGGAGGCCACCCGCAGGCCCGAGGTGGTGGGTGGACTCGGGGGGTTCGGCGGACTCTGCCGGCTGCCCGCCGGCCTGCGGAACCCCCTGCTGGTCTCAGGGACTGATGGGGTGGGCACCAAACTGGAACTGGCCCAGGCCCACGGCAGACACCACGACGTGGGCATCGATCTGGTGGCGATGTGCGTCAACGACGTGATCACCAGTGGCGCCGAACCCCTCTTTTTTCTGGATTACATCGCCACCGGCAAGCTCAGCCCGGAAGCGATGGCCGAGGTGGTGGAAGGCATCGCTTCGGGCTGCCGCCAGAGCGGCTGTGCCCTGCTGGGCGGGGAAACCGCGGAAATGCCTGGGTTCTATGGGCCGGGCCGGTACGACCTCGCCGGGTTCTGCGTGGCCGTGGTGGAGGAGGAGGAACTGATCGATGGACGAACGGTGCAACCGGGGGACCGGATCCTGGCCGTGGCCAGCAGCGGGGTCCACAGCAACGGCTTCAGCCTGGTGCGCAGGATCCTGGAAGACTGCGCAGTCACCCCCGAAACCCGCCTCGGTCCGGATGGTCCGCCGCTGGTGGCCAGCCTGCTGACGCCCACCCTTCTCTACGGCTCGCTGGTGAAGGCCCTTCGCGGAGCCGGGGTGCCCCTGCATGGCATGGCCCACATCACCGGCGGCGGGCTGCCGGAAAACCTTCCCCGCTGCCTGCCGGAGGGGGTTCACGCCGAGATCAATCCCACCAGCTGGGAAAGGCCTGCCCTGTTCCGCTGGCTCCAGGAGCATGGAGAGGTGCCGGAAGCCGACCTCTGGAATACCTTCAATCTGGGGGTGGGGTTCTGCCTGATCCTCCCCAGGGAGGCCGCCGAAACCGCCCTGGCGATCTGCCGGAAGCAGGGGCACCAGGCCTGGGAACTGGGGGAGGTGAAACCGGGGTCCGTCGGAGCCCTGCCCCTGGCCGGATTGCCGTACTAAGGGCCCCTTATCGGTCGCGGGCGCACTGCCTAAGGTGCTGGGCTGTCGGTTTTGATACGGCACTCCGTCCCATACCGTTCAATGCCGTTTGACGCTCCGGGTCTGACACCTCCGGGTTGGTCACTGCCCCGCTGACGCTTCGTACTGTTACCGCCTCCTACCGCTGATGTTCGATACTTCGTCCCGCATTACCCGTCGCCGTTCCTCCGCAGGCCCCGTTCCTCCCCAGCGCCCGCAGCAGCCCCGCCCTCGGCTCCGTGAGGGCAACAGCAGCTACCGCGAAAGCTCCCCCGGTGGCCAGAGGCCCACATTTCTGACTCTGCGGGACCACGGCAAGGTCTACGTGGCCGATCTGCCTCGGCTTTCCGATGGACAGCTGACCCATATCGCCAAGGAAGCCCAGGAGGTGCTGGACAGCCTCAACCGTCGCCTGCAGGAACAGGAAGGCCAGCTTTTTCTCAGCCAGGCCGAGCAGGACACCCGCATCCGAGCGACCACCAAGCGCGATGTAACGGAACGGTTCCTGGCCTCGATCGCCCAGGAGCAGGAACTGCGGCGCAGCAATCCCGCCCTGAGGGCCGCCGCCGGGGAATCCCTGGCCCGGGCCTTCCTGGAACTGGCTCGCCACCGCCTGCCTGGTGCCACCTTCGACTCCCTGCTGCAGGAAGCACTCGCCGCCTGTGGTCCCGGCGAAGACGGGGGGGCCTCGACCGCAGCGGAGGATCCCCAGGTCATCCGCCTGCTCCAGAGGGACGAACAGCCCCCGACCCGCAGTGAGGCCCTGCCGGTGGTTCTCACCCCAGACCCCAGCCCGGCGGCCGCCAGCTGAGCCCAGGAATCCTGGCTTCAGCGGCTCTGGAAGGGATTGGCAGGCATGCGGGCGGTGCTGAAGCGGGCCAGCTGATCGAGCTGCTGACGTTCCGAATCCTGGAGCGGAAAGCCAACGGCCGTGGCGGCAGCCTCAGCCTGGGCGACCGTGCGCAGACCCACGATCGGCATCGCTCCGTGGGAGCGGCACCAGTTGAGGGCCACAGCGAAAGGCGGGATGCCGTGGTGATCGGCGATCGTGGCCAGCGCCTCAAGCAACGGCTGCACGGGCTGCCACAGCCTTCGGAACAGCAGGCCCCGTGGGCCCGCCGGGACGTCCCCGAGCGGACCTGGCCTGCGGGCGAGCAGGCCGAGGGCCAGGGGGCTGTAGGCAATCAGGTCGATGCCCAGCTCCCCGCAGACAGCTGCCACGCCCCCCTCCGCCACTGCCTCCGGAGCCAGCAACGACAACTGAACCTGGAGACTGCTCAGCTTCACTCCGCGCTCGGCCAGGCGCTGATGCACCTGGCGAAGCCGCACGGGCCCCATGTTCGACACCCCCAGCTCGGCCACCTTCCCCTGCCGCACCAGCTGCGCCAGCCCATCCAGCAGGGGCTGCTCCTGCCAGGGGGCATAGCGGGCCGTACTCCAGTGCAGCTGCACCCGATCGAGCTTGCCCCCCAGCCTGCGCTGGGAAGCGGCAAAGGCACGGTCATAGCCAGCACGACCGAGGCGCCAGGGAAAGGGAGCGAGCTTGGTGGCCACCGTGAGCGAACGGAGCTGCTGCTCGTTGAGGCCGGCGCAGAATCTCCCCAGCAGCGATTCGCTGCGTCCGTTGAACGAACCGGTGCCGTAGGAATCGGCGGTGTCGAAGAAATGCAGGCCAAGGTCCACCGCACGCCGGAAGCAGGCCTCGAGCTCGGGATCCTGCGCCGGGCTATACCCCCACAGAAACTGATTTCCCCAGGCCCATGTGCCGACGCCGATGCCGGGAAGGGAAGAAGAAGCAACCGGCGTCACAACGCATCGGCAGGGGTCGAGCGCCATGATCGGACCTGTCCACCGCCCCTGCGACACCAGAGTGGTCCTCCCTGTCTCCCAGAGCCCACCGGCGCAGGATTCGCCCCCCAGTCCCGTGCCGGCTCCGCCGAGCGGAGCCACACTGGCGGATCCGGTGCTCTGCCAGCACTGCGGTCGTACGGCCTCCAACGACATCAGCTGCCAGGGAATATGCGTGGCGGATTCCGGCTACTGAACCGCCGCAGGATCCGATGCCTGGCCTGGCTGGTGGCGGTTCTGGCGGGGGGAATGGCCAGCCCCCCCACCGGGGCGGAGGGACTGCTGGAACCCACCGGCGACCCCTCCGTCCATTTCGGGCGCTGGGAAAAACGAACCAGGAGCTGCCGGATCGAACACCAGCGAGGCACCACACCTGGCGCGGTGCAGAGCTGTCTGGGCCTGAAGCTGGAACAACAGCAGGAAGGCCTGCTTTCCGTGCGCTTCCTGCACAGGGTCGAAGGGTCCACTCTGGTGGAACGTCACCTTCTGTTCGCAGGCTTTCTCGAACGGGACCGATCGATGCGTTGTCAGGAGGGACGCTGCACCCCCCGCCCGCCGCTGGAATTGCTGGTCACGCTCATGGCCACCGCACACTTTGATGCCCAGGGACTGGCCCAGGGGCTACCCGATTCCCAGCTGGCCAAGGGCCACTGCCGCTTGGAAAGGAGAAGAATCCGCTGTGCAGTGACCAGCCGTGAAGGGATCGGGCTGGCAACTGGCAGCGGCCCGGAAGACCATTGGCTGGCAGAGGCAACGTTCTAGATGAGCACTTCGTTGGTTGCTCAAGCCCTAATTTCGCGATGCCGTGCTTCCCGGCCGATGCCCCGCTCCGCATCCCTGCTCGCTCTGGCGGGCGTCCTGGGTTTCGCCCTGCTTTCGATCCTGTTCGGGATCTTCACCTGATGGGCCTGCAGAAATTCCACCAAGGAATCGAGAAGCCGTAGGGAGCCATCCACGGTCAGGTGGTTGTCATCCCGGAACCACTGCTGCCCATGGGTGGTTGTTTCACAGCGCACCGTTTCCGGGGGACAGAACCGCTCGAAAGGGTCAAACAGATAGAGGTTGGCCTGCCTGCGGGCCAGCGGTGCGAGCAGCCGGCGCACCTGCAGGGATTCCTGCTGGGCCTCAGGGCGCAGTCGCTGCAGATGCAGGGCACAGCTGGGCGGTGGATCCGGCCGGAACCACTCGGGCAGGCAGGCCTCGATCGGATAAGGGTCAATCGGAGCTTCAAAGGAAGGCAGGGGCAGCACCACCACCAGGGCCAGGCCCTTCGAGGCAAGGGATCGGGCCAGCTTCTCCACCTCTCGGGCCCAACGCTCCAGGGCCTCACCTCCATCGGCAGCAAGCGGACCGATCCGGGAGGAGAGCACCACCAGATCCCCCCTCTGCAACTTCGGCACCACGCTCTGGAAGAAATGCCAGGACTCCCGATGGCGCCGCTCCCACGCCGCAGGCTCGAGGGGGGGCGGGAAAACGCCGCCCCCAGGGGCAAAGGCCGCTACGCCCAGGCCCCGATCGCGGTGCAGGGCGCCGAGCAGGGGAAAGAGATGCTGGGCATGGCTGTCGCCCATCAGCAGAAGCGTGGGCAGGCCCCCCTGTACGGGAGGCAGAACGCAGTTGCTCAGGGTGTCGGACGAAAGGCGCCCACACCGGGCCTCGGAGAGGGTGGTGCCCTCCGCCCGGGTGGCACGTTCAAACGAGGAATGGTCGGCCCGCTCGCGGCTGCCCAGATACAACGACGACCGCAACGGACCTCCGGCCAGCAGGAGAATCCCGGCACCGCCAAGACAGGCCAGCAGGGCATAGGCCAGGGTGGGCCAGCGCCGCAGGGACCAGGGCCGACGGCGCAGGGGCCTTTCCACCCAGTGATAGGAGGCCATCGCCAGCAGCAGCATGGCCAGGAGCTGGAAAGGCAACGACCACCAGTGGATGCCGATCGTCCAGCGGCTGATCACCAGCACACTCCAGTGCCAGAGATAGAGCGAATACGAGATCAGTCCCAGGTACACCGGCACGGGATGGCTCAACCAGCGCCGCACCCTGCTGCCCTTCTGCTCCAGGGCAGAGAGCAGAAGCGTTGTGAACAGCACCGCCGCCAGGGTGGCCCCCAGGGCATAGGGACGGGGAGCGAACAGGGTGGCGGCCAGGGCCAGCAGCCAGAGGGAAGGGCGTGCCAGCAGCGATCGCCAGGGCAGCACAGGCCAACGGTGATGAATCGGCAGGGCCAGCAGCACACCGGCGCCCATTTCCCAGAAGCGCACGGACAGGAGGTAATAGGTCCCAGCCGAAGCCCGCAGACCGAGAACCACCCAGCAGATCAGCGAAGCCAGGCAGAGCAGACCCATCAGCCAGGCGAGTCGGAGCGGCCCCTGGCGAAGCTGGCGACTGAATCCGGTGAACCAGGCAAGCCAGGGAAACAACAGATAGAACTGCTCCTCCACCCCGAGCGACCAGGTGTGGGTGAAGGGATTCAATTCAGCCGCGAGCGCAAAATAATCCGTGGCCTGGTTGTGCAGCGAAAGGTTGGCCAGTCCGAACAGGGCCCAGATCCCGGTATCGAGAGCCTTGCCCGGCTCTGGGTTCACAGCCAGCGTGACCAGGGCCGTGATCGTGATGCACAGCACCAGTGCAGGCACGAGCCTCCGAACGCGGCGCCCATAGAAATCAAGCAGGAAGTCAACAGCAGTTGGAGCCCAGCGCCCTTGCAGAGATCGGGTGATCACATAACCCGAAATCACAAAAAATATATCTACACCGAGATAGCCTGATGGCAAGATCCGACGATCAACGTGATTGATGATCACGGCCAGGATGGCGAATGCTCTCAGGCCATCAATCTCCGGCCGATAATCATGGCGTGGGGCCGAGACCTCCTCCGATGGTGCCGTCATCAGAAGCAGCAGAATCGAGGAATGGGCACAGAAAAGGGGGGCACGTCAGACGAGCCCCCCTTGGATGGGTGTGAATGTGGTTGACCGGGTGGTTCCACGGGAAGAGGCGGCACCCAGATTCGAACTGGGGGTAAAGGATTTGCAATCCTCTGCCTTACCACTTGGCCATGCCGCCGAAGGGGGAGCAAACTCCCGTGGACGGATCGTATCAGCCCCGGCATGCCTCCCCGTCTGCTGATTCTGAGCAACGGCCACGGGGAGGACCTGATCGCCCTGCGTGTGATCGGAGCCCTCCACCGCCTCCTCCCGGACCTGGAGCTGCAGGTTCTGCCACTGGTGGGCGAAGGCAGCAGCTATGGGAAGGCGGAAGCCTTGGGGATGCTGCGCCAGGTGGGTCCCCGCCAGAGCCTGCCCAGCGGCGGCTTCAGCAACCAGAGCCTGAGCGGCCTGCTGCGGGACCTGGGCGCCGGGCTGCCCCTGCTGTTTGCAAGGCAGATCCAGCTGGTGCGGCGCTGGGGAGAGCGGGGCGATCCGATCCTTGCCGTGGGGGATCTGCTGCCACTGGCGCTGGCCTGGGCCAGCGGCAGCCGGTTCGGCTTCGTCGGCACCCCCAAGAGCGACTTCACCTGGGCCTCCGCCCCTCCTGCCGGCTGGGGAAGCTCTCCCTTGGCCGATGGCTATCACCGCTGCAAGGGCAGCGAATGGGACCCCTGGGAATGGGGCCTGATGGCAAGCCGCCGCTGCCACCTGGTGGCCGTGCGCGATCCGCTGACCGCCCGGGGGCTGCGGCGTCACCGGGTGGCGGCCCTGGCGCCGGGGAACCCGATGATGGATGGCTTCGACTTCTCGCCGCGGCCCGCCTGGCTGGCGGGCAAACAGGTGCTGCTGCTGCTGGCGGGCAGCCGCCATCCGGAAGCCCTCGGCAATTTCAGGCGACTTCTGGGTGCCCTGCCCCACCGGCCCCAGCAGCCGCTCACCGTGCTCACGGCCGTGGGATCGAGGCCCCGGCCCGAGGAGCTGGTTGCCCCGCTCACGGAGGCAGGCTTTGCCGCCACTCCCCTGCCGGCGCCGGACTGCGCAGCCGCGGCCTGGCAGCGGGGGGACGTGACCCTGCTGATCGGTCCGGCACGATTCGAACAATGGGCCGGCTGGGCCGACCTGGGGCTGGCGGCCGCCGGCACCGCCACCGAACAGCTGGTGGGGCTGGGGATTCCCGCCCTGTCGTCTCCTGGTCCCGGCCCCCAGTTCAAGGCCGGTTTCGCCCGGCGGCAGAGCCGCCTGCTGGGAGGAGCGGTACAGCCCTGCCACGACCAAACCGAGCTGACCCTGCGATTGCAGGCCCTGCTCCAGGACCTGCCGGAACGGCAGCGGCTGGGCCGCATCGGACGACGACGGATGGGCCCGCCAGGGGCCAGTGAGCGGCTGGCCGCCCTGATCGCCACCCGGCTGCTGCCGGAGTGGGGGGGATGATGGGACTCCCCTCCGCTCTTGCGCCCGCCGATGGCCGGTATCTCCGATCGCAACTACAGCGCCGCCTGCGGCCGGTTGGCGAGCCGCCTGGGCATCAGCCAGTCTTCAGCACGGCGAAAGGTGGAGATCCGGGCCGCCCAGGAAGGGGCCAGGGACCCGGCGAGCCGGCTGGAGCTGGCCGTGCGGATGCTGGCGGAAGTGGAAGCCGCCGGCGTCGACAACAGCGACTCGTTCACCGAGCAGCTGGAGGCC
>JBKDOV010000042.1:0-35077 GCA_046342815.1 Cyanobacteriota bacterium | reverse complement strand
CAACGGCACCTTCAAGGGTGGCCAGGCGATGACCCGCTATGAAGCGGCCGCCCTGCTGAACGCCTGTCTGGATCGCGTCACCGAGGTGACCGATGAGCTGAAGCGGCTGATGGCCGAGTTCGAGAAGGAACTCGCCGTGCTGCGCGGCCGCGTTGACGGTCTTGAGGCCCGCGTGGGTGAGCTTGAAGCGAACCAGTTCTCCACCACCACCCGCCTGCGTGCTGACACCCGCTGGGTGATGGGCGGCCTCAGCTACAGCGGCAACCAGGTCAACGACGACAACACCTACGGCTCCGGCAAGCAGCCCGTTCTGCCCCTGCGGGATGCGTTCACGTTCAACTACGACGTCCGCCTCAACTTCGACACCAGCTTCAGCGGCAAGGATCTGCTCAAGACCCAGCTGCGGGCCGGTAACTTCAGGGAGAGCGGTTTCACCAGCCGCAACTCGGTCACCCCGCTGGCCAACCTCAACGCCGCCTTCGAAGAGGATTGCGGCACCGGCACGGACTGCGGTGACGTGGTGGCGATCAACCGCCTCTACTACAAGTTCCCCGTGGGTGGCGGTTTCACCGCAGTGGTGGGTCCCCGCCTCCGTCAGGATGACGGCCTGCCTGTGTTCCCCTCCGCCTACACCGGCGACAAGGTCCTCAAGCTCTGGGATTATTCCGGTGCCCCCGGTGCCTACAGCCAGGTGCTCGGCGGCGGTGGCGGCCTCTGGTGGAAGAGCCCCGGCAAGACCGGTTTCAGCCTCGGTGCCGTCTACGTCGCGGCCAACGCCGACAACGCCAGCCCCAATCCTTCCAGCTGCAAGACCTATCTGGGTGATTGCGGTGGCATCGGCAACGCCGCTTCCCAGCAGTCCGGCACCCTGCAGCTTGCCTACACCGGCCTCGGCTGGAACATCACCGGTGCCTACACCCGCAACAGCGCGGGCGTGAGCATCGCCGGTACACCGCTGGCTTCGGGTCTGCTGCCCAACGTCTACAACGCCAACGGCTCCGGTTACGTCGATTCCTGGTCGATCGCCGGCTACTGGCAGCCCCTGAACATCGGTTGGTTCCCCTCGATCAGCGGTGGCTGGGGCTTCAACTCCTACAGCTACGGCGGCGAAGCGGCCAATACCCGAGGCGTCGATTCGGCTGCCAGCCAGTCCTGGTATGTGGGTCTGAACTGGAAGGATCTGTTCTGGAAAGGCAATGCCCTCGGTTTTGCCTTCGGTCAGCCCACCTTCGTCACCGCCATCAACTACGACGGCGCCGACATCGACGTCGAGGACGGCAACTACGCCCTCGAATTGTTCTACAAGTTCCAGGTCACCGACAAGATCGCCGTCACCCCCTCGGTGTTCTGGCTGTCCCGGGCTCGTGGTGCCCTCACCGCCGGCGATGCTTCCGTGGGCTCCGTGCTCAAGGATTCCGGCTTCAGCGATGGCGCCGATCTCGGCACCTTTGGCGGTCTGGTGCAGACCACCTTCAAGTTCTGAGCCCTGCGGCCAGGATCCTGCGGCCCCCTCCCGGGGGCCTTTTTTCATGGTCAGATCCCTGCCCGTGGCTTCTATCGGAAGATGGAGGCTGAACTGCGCCCGGCCTGGTGCCTTCCCCTTCCCACGACCATTACGCCGTTCTCGGGGTGTCGCGGCAGGCCAGCAGCGCGGAGATCAAGGCCGCCTACCGCACCCTGGTCAAACAGCACCATCCCGATGCCGGGGGCGACGAGGAGCGGATCGTCGCCCTCAATGCCGCCTGGGAAGTGCTGCGGGACAGCGAGCGACGCCGCAGCTATGACCGCACCCAGGCTGTGTCGGTTCCGGCCCCCGCTCCGGCTCGATCCGGCGGTCGCAACCGCGGCGCCGCCACGGACGACCACCTGCTTCAGTGGCTTCAGCAGGTGTATGCCCCGATCGATCGCCTGTTGGGCCAGGTGATCAATCCCTTCCCCGCCCAGTTGCGCTCCCTCTCGGCCGACCCCTATGACGACCGCTTGATGGAGGATTTCTGCTCTTTTCTCGAGCAGAGTCGGCATCGCATGGAGCGGGTGGAATCGCTGTATCGCTCCGTTGCCTGCCCTACCACTGCCCAGGGCTTCGGGCTCAGCCTTTATCACTGCCTCAGCCAGGTGAAGGATGCGCTCGAAGAGCTGGAGCGCTACACGCTGGGCTATGTGGACAGCTATCTCCACGACGGCAAAGAGATGCTGCGCGAAGCCAAGCGGAGGCGCACCCGTCTGCATGAGGAGCGCCGCCGGCTGGAGCTCTGAATCAGCCGCAGTGGGCCAGGCTCAGCAGGCCTCCAGCTGATCCAGCCGCAACCACACATCGGGCACCGGCCGGCGCCAGCGCAGCTGGGCGTGGGCACCCTTCACGGCCAGGATTTCACCGGGTCCCTCAAACAGGTAGCTGGGGGGCACCGGATCGCTGGCCCCCGCCTCCAGGCTGCCGAGATAGGCGCTGCGGTTGACGCGAACCAGGGATCCTTTCTTGAGGGGCGCCACGGCCTGGTTGGTCTGCTGGTCGGCAGGTTTCTGGTCTGCAGGTTGCTGGTCTGCGGATGGCTGGTTTGCAGGCTGCGCGACCATGACAGGCTCGATTTCTGGCGGCAGGCTAAGGCGGAATCCGTCCCCTGATGTCTTGTCGGCGAGTCTGGCCCTGTTGCTCACCATTTTCGGCGCGCTGCTGCTGGTGGCCGGCCTGCTCGACGACATCGCGGCGCGGCTGAGGCTGCCGGGAATCCTGCTGGTGCTGCTGCTCGGGCTGCTCACCGACAACGACCTCTCCGCCCTGCCGAATGCCGCGCCTCGGCTGCTCAGCCTGCCCCAGGCCGAGCAGATCACCCAGATCGCCCTGATGCTGGTGCTGTTCTTCGGGGGGCTGACCACCAACTGGCACCAGATGCGGCGGGTGCTGAGGCCCGCCCTGCGGTTGGCCACCCTGGGCTCCCTGCTCACCGCCCTCCTGATCATGCTGGTGGTGCTCGGCCTGGGGGCCCTGCTCGTCACTGCCATGGATCCGGCCCTGCCGGTGGCTCTGTTCGTGGGAGCCATGGTGTGCAGCACCGATGCCTCGGCCGTGATCGCCCTGCTCCGGCCCCTGGCCTCGCGGTTGCCGGGCCGCCTGATCGATCTGATCGAGTGCGAGTCGGCCTGCAACGACCCGGTGGCTGTGGTGCTGGCGAGCCTTGCCCTGGCGATGGCTGCCGGCAGCGGTGTCGGCAGCCCTTCGATGCTGGTGATTGAGGTGGTGCGTCAGTTTCTGCTGGGCACCCTGCTGGGCTTCATCGGGGGCACCGTGGCCCAGAACCTGCTCGCCTTCAGGGGCTCCACCAAGACGGTCTCCCAGCTGCCCGTGGTGAGCCTGGCCCTGCTGATGCTGCTGGTGGGAGCCACCCAGTTGCTGGGGGGCAGCGGAATCCTGGCGGCCTACGTTGCGGGCCTGGTGCTGGGGAACAGCGGCGAGGGCAACCAGGAGGCCCTGGTCGAAGCCCATTCCGGCTTTGCCAAGCTGGCGGAGCTGGTGCTGTTCCTCTGTCTGGGTCTGGTGGTGCGGGCCGACCAGGTGGTGGAATCCCTGGGCTGGACCCTGGTGCTGTTCGTGGCGATGCAGCTGGTCCGCGCTGCGGTGGTGCCGCTGCTGCTGCTGCGCAGTCAGTTCACCCGGGCCGAGAAGTTTCTCGTCACCATGGCGGGCCTGCGGGGGGCCGTGCCGATCGCGCTCGCCATCCAGGCGGCTGCCAGCGACGTTTCCTGGGGCAGCATGATGCCGCCGATAGCCCTTGGCCTGGTGCTGCTCGGTCTGACACTTCAGGGGCTTGCGCTGGTGCCCGCGGCCCGACGTCTCGGCCTAGCCTCAGTCGACTGATTGGAACGGGCTCGGCGTGCGGTTGTTGTTGCTGGGGTGTTCCGGGTTCGTCGGCAGGGAACTGGTGCCGTTCCTGCTCGGACTCGGGCACCAGTTGACCCTGGTGAGCCGCCAGGCCCTTCCCTTTCCCCAGAAGCAGGGGGAGCCGCGTCTGGTCTGCCTGCGGCTCGATCCTGCCCAGCCGGTCAGCTGGCAGGACCCGGCCCTTCAGCAGGCCCTGGCGGCCGCTGAGGGGGTGGTCAACCTGGCGGGCGAACCGATCGCCGAGAAGCGCTGGACCCCGTCCCATCGCCAGCTGCTGATCGACAGCCGGCTTCGGACCACCACGGGCCTGGTGCAGGCGATGCAGGCCCTGCCTTCCCCCCCTGGTGTGCTGGTGAATGCTTCCGCCGTGGGCTACTACGGCACCAGCACCGAGGCCCGCTTCACCGAGGCGAGCCCTGCGGGCACCGACCTACTGGGCCAGCTCTGTCGCGACTGGGAGGCGGCGGCCGATGCCGCACCGTCCGGTTGTCGCGTTGTGAAGCTGCGGATCGGCATCGTGCTCGGCCCCGATGGCGGTGCCCTCGGCAAGATGCTGCCGGTGTTCCGGGCCGGCTTCGGTGGGCCGGTGGGCTCCGGCAAGCAGTGGATGAGCTGGATTCACCGCCAAGACCTCTGCCGCCTGATCGTGGCGGCCCTGGAGGATCCTTCCTTCTCCGGGGCCTACAACGCCGTGGCTCCGGGCCCGGTCCGCATGGGTGCCTTTGCGGAGGCGCTGGGCCGAGCCCTCAACCGTCCCAGCCTGTTGCCGGTGCCGGGGCCGATCCTGCACCTGCTGCTCGGTGATGGGGCCCGGGTGGTGCTGGACGGGCAGCAGGTGGTGCCGGAGCGCCTCCTGGCCCAGCAGTTCCGGTTTCAGTATCCGGATCTCAACGCTGCCCTCGCCGCTGCCACCAGCCCAGCACCCCGCTGAGCACGGCGGCTCCCATCAGCAGACCGATCGCTGGGGTGAACAGCGGTTCCCAGAGCTTCTGGAACAGGTCCAGGGGCGCTTCCACCTTCTGGCTGTGCAGCACCACCGCCACGGCAAACCACACGGCCCCGGCCAGCACCAGGAAGACATTCATCACCAGCACCACGTCCATGGCGCCCTTGAGGCGTTGCAGCAGCGTGGGGGAGGGAGGAACGGCCGGTTGCTCGGTCATCGGCGTCAATGGGGAGCGGGGAAGGCTTCCATGATCGCGGCTGCCATGCGGGAACTGCCCCCCATGCTGCCGATCCTTTCGGCTCCGATGTCCGCCAGGCGGGAGCGCCAGTCGGGCCCGCGGCGGGGATCCCGCAGCCGGGTCAACAGTTCATCGATCAGTTGGGCCGTGTGCTGCAGGGTGGCGGGCTGACCCACGGGGCCGGGGGCACAGATGAGCCCCGGCCCGAGCAGGCGCCGCTGGGCTTCGGCGAATCCCGCCGTGAACTGGGGGCCCCGGCCGGCCAGCTGCACCACCGGCTTGCCCAGGCCCACGGCCTGTTCGCTGGCGGTTCCCGCCATCGCCAGCACCAGATCGCTGGCTCCGAGCACCGCGGCGAACCGCCCCCAGTGCAGTTCCAGCCTCTGGTGCTGCCGCACCAGCACCCAGCGGGCAGGTGTGTCCTGGTCGGTGCCGGATGCCAGCTGCCAGCCGAAGGGAGCAGCCAGGGCCGCCACTGACTCCGGTTCCAGGGCCCGCACCAGGGCAGCCCGCAGCCGCAGGGCGCCTGGCTGACGCAGGGGGGCGGGCAGCAGCGGCAGCAGCTGCAGGATCAGTCCGAGGTTGTGGCAGGCCTCCGGCAGTCTGCTGCCGGGCAGCACCGCCAGGCCCTGGGAAGTCGGCGCCTGGCGAGGCTGGCCCAGCTCCTCCGCCAGCAGGTCCATGAAGGGGTTGCCGAGAAAGGTCACCGGTCTCCTCAGCTGCCGACTGAGATCCTCGGCGGTGAGGGCATCACGGCTCCAGATCTGCCGGAAACAGGGTTGGCGCAGCAGCCAGCCACAGGGCCAGGGGAGCCGCAACCGGCCTTCGTAATGGCTCGAATAGGCCACCAGGTACACCACCCCGGGCAGGCCCGCCAGCCAGGTCGCCAGCACCGGCACCAGATCTCCCACCGCCACCACGAGCCGGTAGCGCCGGCGTTGCTGGAGCAGCCGGACCACCAGACCCAGCAGATGCAGGAACTGGCCTTCGCGCAATTCGGTGAGGCGGCCCGCCAGGCTGGTGTAGCCGAGGCCGCCGGTGCTGAATTCCCTGGTGTGCGCCACCACAGGGATACCTGCTCGTTGGTAGGCGAGGCCGTGGCCCACCAGAGGAAGGGCCTCGACGCTGGCACCGCGGGCCCTCAGTTCCTCACCGAGCAGGGCACCGCTGAGGTCCTCGCCATGCCCGTTGCTGAGCAGCAGGATCGAGCTCAAGCCTGCAGCCAGCTGTTCACTTTTTCCATGGCGGTCCAGCCCGGCTTCCGCTGCAGTCCGTCGGCGATGGAGTCCTGGATCTCCGAGGCCAGCTCCGGCGCCATCACCATCACCCGCTTCACCATGTCGATGTGCTCCCGCACCCCCTTGGCGCCGGTTTCGAGCATCGCCAGGCTGAGGTTGATGCGGGCCTGCGGGTCCTGGGGATTGAGCCGTACGGCCGTCCGTGCCGACTGGAGCGCCGCCTGCGGTTGCTCCAGCAGCAGCTGCAGCCAGGCCAGGCAAGTCCAGCCCGCCGACTGACGAGGGGCCTGGGCGGTGATCGACAGGAAGTCCCCGATCACCTCCTCGGGGGCCGCTCCCTGCTGATAGCGGCCGATGGCCTGATCGAAGAGGGATTCGTAGGTGGCCGTCATGGCAGGGAGCGGACGGGGGAAGGTGGGTTCAGATTCCCATGCCGGGGGCTCAGACCGCGAAGGAGCTGCCGCAGCCGCAGGTCTGGGAGGCGTTGGGATTGGTGAAGTTGAACCCCCCGCCGATCAGGGCGGAGGAGAAGTCCAGCTGCATCCCATAGATGTAAAGCAGGCTCTTCGGATCGCTCACCACCCGGAAGGCGGGAGCGCCGGCCGGCTCGTAGTCGTACTGCTCATCGTCGGGGGCGATGGCGGAAGCGTCGATGAAGTCCATCGTGTAACTCATGCCGCTGCAGCCGCCCGAGCGCACCCCCACCCGCAGCACCTTGTCGGGCCCCTGCTGCGCCATCAGGCCCGCGAGTTGCCGCATCGCGGGCTCCGTGATCTGGATCCCGCGGCCGTCCCTGCCGGTATGGGTGGGGGCCAGTTCCGCAGGGATGGGCTGGGTCGAGGTCGGGGACTCGCTGGTCATGCCTGGCACCATGCCTTATTTCCCCACTTTATGGATTTCCCCACTTTATGGAGCCTGGCCCGGGGCCGGTCGGTTCCCCCCACCGCGCCCGTGCCCTCTGCTCCATAGAGTCGGTGCCATCAAGGGAGGTCAGGGTGCGCGTCGCCATCGTGGGTTCGGGACTGGCCGGTCTGGCGGCGGCAGTGGATCTGGTGGATGCCGGGCATCAGGTGGATCTCTACGAGGCCCGTCCGTTCATGGGCGGCAAGGTGGGCAGCTGGGAAGACCCGGAGGGCAACCACATCGAGATGGGGCTGCATGTGTTCTTCTTCAACTACGCCAATCTCTTCGCCCTGCTTCGCAAGGTGGGTGCCATTGACAATCTCCTTCCCAAGGAACACACCCATCTGTTCGTGAATCGGGGCGGCGACCTCCGGGAGCTCGATTTCCGCTTTCCGATCGGGGCGCCCTTCAACGGCCTCAAGGCGTTCTTCACCACCCCCCAGCTCGACTGGATCGACAAACTGCGCAATGCCCTCGCCCTGGGCACCAGTCCGATCGTGCGGGGGCTGGTCGATTACGAAGGGGCGATGAAGGTGATCCGCGATCTCGATCGGATCAGTTTCCAGCAGTGGTTCACCAGCCATGGCGGCAGCCTCCACAGCATCCAGCGGATGTGGAATCCGATCGCCTACGCCCTCGGTTTCATCGACTGCGAAGCGATCTCTGCCCGCTGCATGCTCACCATCTTCATGATGTTTGCAGCGAAAACCGAGGCATCCAAGCTCAATCTGCTGAAGGGATCGCCCCACCGTTGGCTTACCGGGCCGATCCTGGAATACATCGAGGCCCGGGGTGGGCGGCTCCATCTCCGCCATCGCGTCACCGAGGTCCATTACCTCGATCCGGGTGCGAAGGCAGAAGGGGAGGGCCCTGCTGCTGCCGAGGCCCCGCACGTCACCGGTCTCACTCTCGGCACCCCTGACGGGGAGAAGCGGGTGGAGGCCGATGTCTATCTGGCCGCCTGCGATGTGCCGGGGATCCAGCGTCTGCTGCCCGAAGCCTGGCGGCGCTACCCGGAGTTTGATCGCATCTATCAGCTGGAAGCCGTTCCCGTTGCCACCGTGCAGCTCCGCTACGACGGCTGGGTGACCGAGCTTGGCGAGGATTCCGCCGCCGCTTCCCGCCGCCTGGACCTGGCCCAACCCGCCGGTCTCGACAACCTGCTGTACACGGCTGATGCCGACTTCAGCTGCTTTGCCGATCTGGCCCTGGCCAGTCCGGTGGACTACCGCAAACCGGGTCTGGGCTCCCTGCTCCAGTGTGTGCTCACCCCCGGCGATCCATGGATTCCCCGCAAGGTGGAGGAGATCGTGGAGGCCACCGATGCCCAGGTGCGGGCCCTGTTTCCCTCAGCCCGCGACCTCACCCTGGTCTGGAGCAATGTGGTGAAGCTGGCCCAGTCTCTCTACCGGGAAGCTCCTGGCATGGAGCCTTTCCGGCCCGATCAGTCCACACCGGTTTCCAACTTCTTCCTGGCTGGCAGCTATACCCGTCAGGATTACATCGATTCGATGGAAGGGGCCACGATGAGTGGTCGTCTGGCTGCTGCCCGTATCCTTGGACGGCCCGTTGCCCTGGCCACCAACGATGCCGTGCCGGCGGGGGTTGCCTGAGATGGGACGTTGGCTCGAGCACAGTGTGACCACCGAGATTCAGGCCTCTCCCCAACGGGTCTGGGAGGTCTGGAGCGACCTGGAGGCGATGCCCCGCTGGATGCGTTGGATTGAATCCGTGCGCACCCTCGACGATCCCGATCTCACCGATTGGACCCTCGAAGCCCAGGGATTCCGTTTTCACTGGAAAGCGAAGATCACCCAACGGGTGGAAGCCCAGCAATTGCACTGGGAATCGGTAGGGGGCCTGCCCACCAAGGGTGCCGTTCGCTTCTATCCCCAGGGTTCAGAAAGCACCGCAGTCAAGCTCACGGTCAGCTATGAATTGCCTGCAGTCATTGCTCCTTTGATGGAACCCACCATCATGGGAGGCATCGTCACCCGCGAACTCCAGGCCAACCTTGACCGATTCCGCGACCTTGTGGAGAAGGGCTGACCTTCTCCTCCCCGGCCTTGTCCTGCTGCTGCCATTGGTCGGTTGCGGGGGGCCCCAGGCAGGTGCTCCTCCCGGGGTTCCTGCCCCGGTTGCGGTGCCAGCGCCTGCCCAGCCTGCCCAGCCAGCCCAGCCCAAGGAGCCGGCTGCGGTCCAGTCGGCAGGCTTGATCCCGCTGCCGAGCCCCCGTCAGGTGGTGGCGGCGATGCCGCTCGGTCGACGGGATCCCTTCGGAGCCATCGTTCCGCAGCTCGGAGTAGCTTCCTCAGCCACTGCTGCCGCAGGGGCAGGGGGCGGTGGTTCTGCCTCTGGAACAGCGGTCGCTGCAGCAGGTGCCGCCGCTGGTTCGGCAGCCCGCGGCAGCAGCGCCGCAGGCGCGACGCCTGGCACCGTCCCTGCTTCCTCCCCTGTCCGGCTGGGCCTGCCGGATGGATTCCGGATCACCGGCGTTCTGCAGAGCGGCGGCCGCACCCAGGCGGTGGTGGAGTACGGCGGTCAGTCCGGCAACCTGCGCCCCGGCGATCGGGGGGGGCGCTCCACCGATCTCCTGCCGAAAGGCTGGAGCGTCGCCTCAATCGATGTCCGCCGGGCTCACGTCACCCTCGAGAACCGAGGCCAGAGGGTCACGGTGCAACTCTGAGGGCAGCGCCGCACGCCGCCACCAGACCATCAAGGTCGTGCGGATCGGCCTCCTGATCCACCCGCCCCAGCTTCTCCAGGCAGCGCAGGCTGGTCTGCGGACCGATGGAGATCAGCTTCACCGTGCTCAAGGTGGTGGGCCAGTCCGGGCCGAAGGCCCCTTCCAGCAACTGGCAGAGGTTGCTCACCGTCTTGCCGCTGCTGAACGTGATCGCATCCAGTTCGCGCCGCTGCAGAGCTGCCAGGGCCGCTGTGGGCAGGGTCTCGGGGCAACGGGTTTCGTAGGCCGCCACCTCCACCACCCGGCTGCCGGCCTCGGCGAAGGCCTCCGCCAACACCGTGCGCCCCCCGCTCTGCACCCTCGGGATCAGCAGGCGCAGCCCCCAGCCCGACACCGGAAAGTGTTCGATCAGGCTGTCAGCCACGAACGTGGGGGGAACGAAATCGGCCGGGGCACCCCGTTCTTCCAGCAGGCTGGCGGTTTTTCTGCCCACAGCGGCGATCTTCAGGCCGGCGGGCCGATGGGCCAGGCTGCTGCCCAGGCGCTGCAGCCGTTTCTCCACCGCTTCCACTCCGTTGGCGCTGGAGAAGATCAGCCAGTGGAAGTCGTCGAGCTCGCTCAGGGCGTCATCCAGCGGCCCCCAGTCATCGGGAGCCCCAAGGGTCAGAGCTGGGAGATCGATCACGGCGGCTCCCGCCTGTTCGAACAGGCGTCGGGCGGCGCCCAGCTGCTGTTCGGCCCGGGTCACCCCGATCGTGCGACCGGCGAGGGGGGGAGCAGCGCAGTCGGTCACAGGCGGCATCGGGGCATTACGGATCCAGTTTCACGAGTCCGCCAGCCTGCCGCTGCAGATCGCTCGCTTCCCGGGCTCGCCCTTGCCGTCCCAACAGGTCGATGGCCCGTCGGAAGCCCTCCCTGGCCCCTGGGATGTCTCCGCAGAGCAGCAGGGCCACCGCCAGATTCTGGTGGGTTTCGGCCTGTTCCGGGTCGATCCGCAGCGCCGCTCGGTAGGCCTCCACTGCGGCCGCCGGCCGGCCCCGCTGCCGTTCGATCAGCCCGAGGTTGAACCAGCCGATCGCCAGCTCCGGAGCGATCTGCGTGGTCTCCCGCGCCAGTGCGGTTGCCTCGTCCAGGGCCCCTTCGCCCAGCAGCAGGGCCGCGAGATTGATGCGGGCCGCCAGGCTGAGCCGGGGATCCGGCAGCAGGTCGATCGCCTCGCGATAGAGGGAGGCGGCCAGGTTGGTGTCCCCGCTGCTGCGGGCCATCGCCAGGTGCAGCAGCAGCTCGTAGCGCTCCGGCTGACGGGACGCTGCGCATTGGCGTAGCCCCTGCTCCAGCAGGGCGATGGCCTTCTCCCGGCGGCCTTCGCTCAGCTCCAGGCCGCCGAGCTTCGCGCTGGCGTAGGGATCCCCGGGGTGCCTGCGCAGTTCCGCCTCCATCGCGGCCCGCAGCCGGGCCGCCTTGGTGCTCGCTGCCAGCAGTTCCGGTCGGTAGCCGTCATGGATCAGGGCGGGGACGCCGCACTGCAGCAGACGCCAGCCGGGCTCCCGCTGCAGCAGCTCCTGCACGCTGTCGTCCACCATCGCGTGATACGGCCGGCTCCAGCGGATCGCGGGATGGCGGCGGAACAGGCGGCTGACGCTCGAGTAGGGCGACTGACGGGATCCCCTCTCTTCCCGCAGCAGGGTGATCAGCAGGGCATCGGGATCGGCCATCAGCTCCTGAAGGGGCTCCCGGGCTTCCGGGCTTAACCATTCATCGGCGTCCAGTACCAGCACCCAGTCCCCCCGTACCCACTCCAGAGCCCGGTTGCGGGCCGGCGCGAAGTCCCCGGGCCAGGGCAGGTGGTGCACCACGGCGCCGCAGGCCTCGGCGATCGCCACGGTGCCATCGCTGGAGCCCGTGTCCACCACCACCATCTCGTCCACGAAGCCGGCCACGGAGCGCAGACACCGCTCCAGCCGTTCCTCTTCGTCGCGCACGATCATCGACAGGCTGAGCATGGGTCAATCCGATCAGTCGGTGAAATCGCCGGCGCGTGCCGTTCCCCCCAGCCCGAGGGCCCGCAGCACCTCCTGCTGGGCCAGGGGCATCTGGCCCGGGCTGTAGGCGGCGGGCAGATCGGGGGGCAGCAACGGCCGCAGTGCCTGCCACAGATAGGGGCTGCCCAGCACCGTCAGCCCCGCCAGCCGATCGGCGGCGAGCAGCTGCCGGATCAGGCTCGGCCAGGCCTCCAGGCCATCGGCGCTGCCCCGGAAGGGATTGCCGCGCACGAAAAGCTGCAGCAGCACCGGGCCAGGGTCGAGGCGATCCAGGGCCAGAGGGGCTTCGGGCTCGTTCGTCCAGGCGGAGGGACTGCGGCAATCGAGCAGCACCGGCCGGTATCCGGCGGCGGCGGGCAGCTCGATCGCCGGCGCCAAGGCCGGCAGGAAGGGACAGCCCAGGCTGGAGTCCAGCCGGATCAGGTTGGTGCCGCTGACGGCCGGTGGGAGGCCATGGCCCCGGTGCTCCAGGCTGCGTTGCACCAGCTCCAGGGCCAGGTCCTGATCGGCACTGGCGGGGCCATTGCTGAGGCTGCCCAGCGGTGCCCCCGGGCTGCCGGGGTCCGCTGGAGCCACAATCCTGGCCAGGGCCTGCTGGCGACGCTCCAGGCTGGCCTCAAGACGCGCTTCCGTTAGCCTGCCCTCCTGCACGGCCGCCACGATCGCGTCGATGGCGGCGTCGGCATCGGCCGGCATCAGCACCAGATCGGCCCCTGCCTCCAGGGCCATCACGGCGGCTTCTCCGGCACCGTATTGACCCGCGATCGCTTCCATCACCAGGGCATCGGTCACCACCAGGCCCTCAAAGCCCAGCTCCCCGCGCAGCAGGTTGCTGAGAACTGCGGCCGAGAGGGTGGCGGGCCGTTCCGGATCCAGTTCCGGCAGCAGCAGGTGGGCCGTCATCACCGAGGCCACCCCTGCGGCGATCGCGGCCCGGAAGGGCGGCAGTTCGATCGTTTCGAGGCGTTCGCGCCGGTGGGGCAGCAGCGGCAGCTCCAGGTGGGAATCGCTGCTGGTGTCCCCGTGGCCCGGGAAGTGCTTGGCACAGCAGAGCACCCCTTCCGCCTGGGCCCCCCGGGTGAAGGCGGCGGCCAGGGCGCCGGCGCTGGCCGCCGCTTCCCCCCAGGCCCGCACATTGATCACCGGGTTGGCGGGGTTGTTGTTCACATCGCAGACGGGTCCCAGCACCCAGTTGAGTCCGAGCTGGCGGGCCTCCCTTCCGGTGCAGCGGCCGTAGCGTTCCGCCAGGTCCAGGGCGGCGTCGGGATCATCGGCATGGATCCGGCCGACGGCCAGCGGAGGCACGAGCCAGCTGGCCCCTTCGAACCGCTGTCCCACGCCCTCCTCCACGTCGGCGCAGAACAGCAGGGGTTCCTCGGCCCAGCTCTGCAGCTGGCGGGTGCGCAGGGAGAGTTCGGCGGCACTGCCGCCCAGCAGGATCACCCCCCCCACGCCACTGGCCAGAAGCCGCTGCAGGCTGGCGTTGTCCAGTTCCCAGCGGGGGTAGCGGCGCTGGCCGTCGGCCAGATGCCCACTGGCCCTCACCACCACCAGGCGGGCGACCCGGCGGCGCAGCCCATCCCCAGCGGTGGGGATGCCGCTGGGGATGGGGCTCAACTCCCTTCCCCTTCCAGCTGGTCGCTGCCGGCGGGCACCTCCGGACGCTCCTGTCGTTCCTGCTCCAGCCGCTGCAGCAGGCCCAGCACCTCCATGCCCTGTTCGAGCCCTCTGTCGATCAGGAACACCAGCTCCGGGGTGCGGCGCATCTTCATCCTGCGGCTCAGTTCCCCTTTCACGAACGGGGTGGCGGCCTTCAGGCCGGCCAGCACCTGTTGTCGCTCCTCCTCGCTGCCAAGCACGCTCACGAAGACCTTGCAGTGCTGCAGATCCCCCGCCAGTTCCACGTTGGTGACGCTCACCATCCCCTGGTGGACCCGGTCGTCCTTGATGCTGTTGATCAGCATCTCGCTCACTTCCCGGCGGATCAGGGCAGCCACCCGCTCCACCCTTCGGCCCTGTGCCATGCCTATGCCAGCGGTGCTGAACTCACCATCGCACGCAGCACCAGCCCCAGGCTCAGCATCCCGCTGACCAGGGCTCCCACCAGCGCCACGGCCGTCACCGGATTGCTGCGGCGCCGGGCGAGGGGCTCGACCACCGAGTTGATCACCCCCAGGCTGAAGGCGATCAGATAGCGCGGGTAGCGCGTCACGTTCACCAGAAAATCCTTCATCGCCTCCGCAGCGGTTGCCTCAGGTGCTGGCTACTCTGCCGCCCTGGGCGATTCCTGCCCACAGGTACGCACCCAGCACCGATGGAACTGCATCAGTTCAGACATTCGGCCTTCTGCGAGAAAGTGCGCCTGGTCCTGGCGGCCAAGGGGCTGCAGGCCACCCTGGTGGAGGTCACGCCGGGGCTGGGCCAACTTGAGCTGTTCCGGCTCTCGGGTCAGCGCCAGGTGCCGGTTCTGGTGGACGGCTCCGACGTGATCTCCGATTCCACGGCGATTGCGCTTCATCTGGAGAGGAAGGTCGCCACCCCGGCCCTGCTTCCCTCTGACCCGGCCGAACGGGCCCGGGTGCTGCTGCTGGAGGACTGGGCCGACACCTCCCTGGCCGGCGGCTGCCGGCTTTCCCTGCTGAGGGCGGCGGCCTCCGATCCCGTGCTGCGCACGGCCCTGCTGCCGGAGGCCACCCCGGGTCCGCTGCGCAATCTGGTGGCCGCCCTGCCGGCCGGGGTGATCACCCCCGCCACCGATGTGATGCGCGATGTGTTCGCCGACGGCGAATCCCGCCAGCTGCGCCGCAACCTGGAGCAGTTGTCCCTGCTGGTGGAACACCGCCCCTACCTGGAGGGAGATCGGTTGAGCCTGGCCGACCTGGCGGTGGTGGCCCAGCTGTCCCTGCTGCGATTCCCCGCCACGGTCGGGGAGCCCCTGGCCGGCAGGGGGGTGGAGGGAATCGCCGATAACCCCGTTTTGGCGCCCCTGTTCCAGTGGCGAGACCGGATCCTCACGCAGGTGGGAAGAGGCTGAGCCGAAGCGGTGGGTGCCCGCAGCACCAGTAGCACCAGCACCAGCAGCAGCAGCAGCAGCAGCGCCAGGATGGCCGCCAGCAGCCCCTGGCCCATGTCGGATCCGCTTCTACGCGAACTCGACCATTACGTGGTGCTCGAGCCTGGTGCCGACGAGCGCATCCTCACCGCCGCCGAGACGCTTGCGTGGCTGCAGGGCCATCTCGCGTCGCTGGACTCCCTGCCCGGGGATCTGGCCTCCATCGCGGATCCCGAGGATCGGGCTGGGAGGCTGCTGGATACGGCCTGCGAACTGGAGATCGCTCCAGGACTGGCGGTGCAGTGGTTCGCCGTGCGGCTGGAGCCCCCCGGCTGAGCTCCCTGCTGGGCCCCCGCTGGGCCCAGCTCTCAGTTGAGAGATCGGGTGATCCCGCCGTCCTCGGTGCGCAGCACGACGGCATCGGCAGGGGGAGTCTGGCGAGGCCGGAGGATCGTCGGCAGCGCCTCCAGCACCCTGAGGGCCACCTGGCCCGGAGAGTCCTTCTCCTCCTGGCGGACGGTCAGGTCCGCCTGGGCATACAGCGGACGGCGCTGCTCCAGCAGGGCCGTCAGCCTGGCGATCGGATCCGGATCGTCGAGCAGGGGCCGCGGCGTGGGATCGCTGCTCAGCCGTAGCAGCAGCAGGGCCTCCGGAGCATCAAGCCACACCACCACCCCCTGTTGCAGCCGTCCCCAGTTCTCAGGGCGGGTGACCACGCCGCCGCCGGTGGCCACCACCAGGGAGTGCCAGCCTGCGATCCGATCGAGAACGGCGGTCTCGAGATCCCGGAATCCCGCTTCCCCATCGGCGGCGAAGATCTCCGGGATGCTGAGGCCGGCGGCCTGCTCGATGGTCTGGTCGGCATCCACGAAGCGGTAGCCGAGTGCCTCGGCCAGGGGTCTGCCCACGGCACTCTTGCCCGCTCCCATCATTCCGACGAGGTAGAGGTTCAGGCCCTCCAGGCGCTGCGCAAGGGCGGCGTGGGAGGGGGGGGGAACGGCCGAGGCGGTGGGCATCGGGCTGGCGGCAGGCATCCAGGTGCGTTTCTAGGATGGAGGCCCTTGAGATCCGGCTGATGACCGCCACAGGGTTGACGACGCCGCCTTCCGCGTCGTCCCTGGCAGGGCGCAGGAGGCCCCATGGTCAGGGTCGACCGTGTGTGATCACCCGCCGCGCCACCTTCAGCGCCAGCCATCTCTACTGGCTGCCGGAGCTGAGTGAGCAGCAGAATCAGCAGCGGTTCGGTCCCTGCAGCCGGGCTCCCGGCCATGGCCACAATTACGAGCTGATCGTGGCCATGGCCGGTCCGCTCGATGCCGATGGCATGGTGCTCAACCTTTCGGAGGTGAAGCATGCGATCCGCCGGGAGGTGACCGAGCCGCTCGATTTCCGCTTCCTGAATGAGGCCTGGCCGGAATTCGATCTCTCCCGCCCGGAGGGCCGCTTGCCGACCACCGAGGCCCTCTGTCTCGCCATCCGTGATCGTCTGGTCCCCCACCTGCCGGTGGTGGCTCTGCGTCTCCACGAACATCCCGATCTCTGGGCCGATGTGCTCACCACCACTGCCGACTCCATGGAAGCTTTTCTGACGATCCGCACCCATTTCGCCGCCGCCCATCGCTTGGCCCGGGAGGAGCTCAGCCAGGCCGAGAACGAAGCGATCTACGGCAAGTGCGCCCGCCCCCATGGCCATGGCCACAACTATCTGCTCGACGTGACCGTGCGGGGCACGATCGATGCCCGCACCGGCATGGTGTGTGATCTGGCGGAGTTGCAGCAGCTGGTGGCGGATCGGGTGGTGGAGCCCTTCGACCACACCTTCCTCAACAAGGACGTGGTCCATTTCGCCAGCTGCGTGCCCACCGCTGAGAACATCGCGCTGCACATCGCCGATCTGCTCAGCGCTCCGATCGCCGATCTCGGCGCCCGGCTGCACAAGGTGCGCCTCCAGGAAAGCCCGAACAATGCTGCCGAGGTCTTCGCCGAAACGCCCCGGCTGGACACCGTGCCCGCGGCGCTGGAGGCCCTGGCGGGGGTGTGAACCCGGCTTCCCGTGATGATCCCGGCCCCCCCAGGCCCCAGCTCCGGCTGGTGCTCGCGATCAGCCTGGATGGTCGTCTCGCTCCGGTGGCCGGAGGCGCCGCCCAGATCGGCGGGCCCGGGGATCGCAGGGTGTTGGAGGAGGGCCTGGCCTGGGCCGATGGCTGCCTGATCGGCGCCGAGACCCTGCGCCGTCACGGCACCACCTGCCTGATCCATGCCGAGGATCTGCTCGAGCAGCGCCGGCAGGAGGGGCAGCCGCCCCAGCCCCTGGCCATCGCTGTGAGCCGCAGGGCTGCCTTCCCCGCGGACCTGCCCTTCTTCGCCCAGCCCCTGGAGCGCTGGCTGTTAACGCAGGGGGGCTGCTCGGGGCCAGCCGCCGGTTTCCAGCGTGTGCTGCCCCTGGCTTCGTGGTCGGAGGCCCTGGCTGGGTTGGCTCAGGCGGGGGTGGTGCGGCTGCTGGTGCTCGGAGGCGCTCAACTGGTGGCGAGCCTGCTGGCGGAGGGCTGGATGGATGAACTGCAGCTCACGCTCTGCCCCCGCCTGTTGGGTGGGCCCCACCAGTGGTTGCCGGCCGCTGCGCTCGTCGCTCCGCCGCTGGGCCATGGCTGGCAGCTGGTGGAGCAGCGCCGCCTGGAGGGGGAGGAACTGATGCTTCGCTATCGCCTGGATCGCTCTGCCGCCCTTTCCCCGGGCTAGGGCAGTCCCTTGCTGCCGAATCTTCTCCCCAGCTCCTGCAGGGGCACATCCCGCAGGCTGTCGGCCGGCAGCCCGAACATGCGAGCCAGACAGCGCTTCACCACCACTTCGCTGTCGTCCCCGAACCGGCCCGCCATCACTTCACTCACCACCCCGAGACCACGGCCGGTGCTGTCGGTTTCCTCAATCAGGCAACGGCTGGTGGGAACGGCCAGCTTGTGGCAGGGATCCTCAAGGCTGGCGGCCAGCTCCGGCCGTCCGCCCGATGCGGTTTCGACACAGATGCGCGCCAGTTTCTGCTCAAGTTGGGGGCGCATCAGCATCAGCACGGGGCGCAGCAGGCCCGCGTGGGCAGCCTGGGGCTGGCTCGTCAGGCAGCAGACGCTCAGCAGCCCCCAGGCCATCCGGTGGTGCGCCAGCTTGGACATGGGCAGGAGGCTCGGCATCGGTGGTGGTCCCGTTAGTTTTGCGCCTGCTCCGTCCCTGTTGCGTTTTCGTCGGCCATGGCCCAGCTGCAAGCCCGCTGGCATCGCGCGATGGCCGAGCTGCCGGAAGCCAGTTGGCAACAACTGGTGGCCCCCTCGACCCAGCCCGGGCACGAGCTCCCGTTTTATGAATGGCGCTGGCTGCATCAGCTGGAGGCCAGCGGCAGCATCGTTCCCCGGCAGGGCTGGCAGCCCTGCCATCTGGGCCTGTGGCGCGGGGAGCGGCTGGTTGCCTGGGCGCCCCTCTATCTCAAGGGGCACAGTTATGGCGAGTTTGTCTTCGATCAGTCTTTCGCCCAGCTCGCTGGCCAGCTGGGGTTGAGGTATTACCCGAAGCTGGTGGGCATGAGCCCGGTGAGTCCGGTCGAGGGGTACCGCTTTCACATCGATCCCGGTGAGGATGCCGCTTCGATCACGGCTCTGATGATGGAGCTGATTGATGACTTCTGCGAGCGCAATCAGATCCTGAGTTGCAATTTTCTTTATGTCGATCCGGCCTGGCGTTCACTCGCGGAGGCGGCCGGATGTGCGGTCTGGCTGAATCAACAGAGTGAATGGACCAATCCTGGCCATGGCGATTTTGAATCCTATCTGGCCAGTTTCAATGCCAATCAGCGCCGCAACATCCGCCGTGAGAGGCGCTCGGTGGTTGAGGCCGGGATCGTGATCACTCCCTTGGTGGGAGAGGAGATTCCCGCCGCCATGGTGGGTCGGATGCATGACTTCTATGCCCAGCATTGCAGCCGTTGGGGGCCGTGGGGAAGCAAATATCTAACGGAGTCCTTCTTCGAGGCCGCCGCTACGGATCTGCGTCGCCATCTGGTGCTGTTCAGTGCCCATGCTGGCGATCCCTGCCAACCGCTGGCAATGTCGTTGTGTGTGCACAACGAGGAAGCCCTGTGGGGGCGCTACTGGGGCAGCGATGTGGAGCTGGACAACCTCCATTTCGAGGTCTGTTATTACGCACCGATCGAGTGGGGGATCCAGAGGGGGCTGCGGCGGTTCGATCCCGGTGCAGGTGGTAGTCACAAGCTCCGGCGCGGATTCATGGCCCAACCGCGCGCCAGCCTGCATCGCTGGAGCGATCCGCAGTTCGACACCATTCTCCGCCAGTGGTTGAGCGGGGCGAATCGTCAGATGCTGGCGGAGATCGAGGCGGTCAATGCCGAACTCCCGTTCACCGCTTCCTACGATCCTCCCCAGGCCCCACGCCCCCAGCCATGAGCCAACGGCAGACGCTCGATGACGACCTCTCCCAGCGGTTCATCGCACTCGATCCCTCCGGCTACTTCCTGATCCGGATCGACCGGGAATCCGGGGAGCTGGTGGTGGAGCACTACGG
Organism: Cyanobacteriota bacterium; assembly: GCA_046342815.1. Taxonomy (GTDB): domain Bacteria; phylum Cyanobacteriota; class Cyanobacteriia; order PCC-6307; family Cyanobiaceae; genus Cyanobium. Next base: position 15,529 of record JBKDOV010000042.1, on the reverse strand, counting down.
CAACGGCATCGATGCCCAGGGCCTGGCCACCGACCCTGAGACCGGGGAGGTGCTCAGCTGCCGGGGAGGCGCCGCCAGGGAGCCCCTGGTCACCTATCGCGCCTTCACAGCCAAGCAGCTCGGCATTCTGCTCACCGAAGGGGGAGGTCCCCATCCGATGAGCCGCCTCGACCATGCCCTCTATCTGGGGCGGGAGCTGCAGAAGGCGGAACATTGCCTGGCACTGGGCCTGGACTACATCCAGGACTGACGCGGAATCTCCTCTCGCTTGCCCCCAGCAGTGGTTCAGGCCGGCTGCAGTTCGCGGTTCGGTTGCTTCGGAGCCTGCGGGGGTTCCGGGGGAAGCGAGGAAAGCTGATCCTGGATCTCCCGGGTCACCACACCTCGGTACTCCTGGAAGTGTTCGTTGTGGGCGAGGGTCACCAGGAATTGTTCGAGGTTGTCCGGGTTGCGACGGGCGATCGTGGCCAGCGCACGCCAGAATCGCCAGCGGGTGTCGCGCTGGACGCCCTGGCGCCAGATCACGATCAGCAGGGCGCGAATATCCGTCCAGGAGGGCAGGGCGGCCTTGCCAAAGGCTGCGGCTGGCACGAATTGCTGCCAACGGGGTTGCCCCATCTTCAGGTAGTAATGGGTGACGCGATCGATATAAGCATTCGGTTCGTAGAGGCGGCAGAAGGCATCCACGTATTCGTTTGCGATGTCGCGGATCGGTCGGGTCGGCACGAAATTGAGGAGGTTGGTCTGGTTGACGCCCTTGGCATCCGCCTTCTCCTGAATCAGACGACCTTCCTTCTCAAGACGATGCCAGAGGCCGGTGTTGGGAAGGGCCTGGAGCATTCCCATCATCGCGGCGGGGATTCCGGTGCGGCTCACAAACTCCACGATTCGATCACCGGCGCCGGTCTTCTCTCCATCGAAGCCGATAATGAAGCCTGCCATCACACGGATGCCATAGGAAGTGATCCTGTCCACGGATTCTTCCAGGGAGCTACGCGTGTTCTGCAGCTTGCGAGCGGTTTCGAGGCTGGCTTCATCTGGGGTTTCGATGCCAAGAAACACGCTGTCAAAGCGGCACTCGGCCATCATCTCCATCAATTCATCGTCCGAAGCCAGATCCACAGAGGCTTCGGTGGCAAAGCTGAAGGGGTATCCGTGGTCAATCTGCCATTGCTTGAGGGCTGGCAGAAGCAGTTTGGCGTTGCGTTTATTGCCGATGAAGTTGTCGTCCACAAGGAAGATGGAACGACGCCATCCAAGATCGTAGAGATACTGAAGCTCGGCAATCAGTTGTTCTGGCATTTTTGTGCGGGGTTTGCGCCCGTACAACACAATGATGTCGCAGAATTCACATTGGAAGGGGCAGCCTCGGGAGAACTGCACAGACATGGAGTCGTAGGCATCCAGCTCCAGCAGGTCGAAGCGGGGAATCGGGGTGGAGGTCACATCAGGCTTCTCCCCTTCGGCGCTGAACCGGCCGCTGCGCTCCCCGCGCTCGAGGGCTTCGATGAACATCGGCAGGGTGATTTCACCCTCATCGAGAATCTTGAAATCGGCCAGATCAAGTTCCGGAGCATCCGGCGTGGAGCTGGCGAAGGGGCCCCCCACGGCCACCGGCAGACCCCGCTGCTTGGCCTTGGCGATCTGCGCCGCCATGTCTGCCTTCTGCACGATCATGCCGGAGATCACCACCAGCTCCGCCCAGTTCCATTCCGCTTCCGTCACCTCCCGCACATTGCGGTCCACCAGTTTCATCTCCCAGTGCTGGGGCAACAGGGCGGCCACGGTGACCATGCCGAGCGGCGGCAGAAGTACTTTCCTGTTCACCAACTCCAGAATCTTTTCGTAGCTCCAGAACGTCTTCGGGAACTCGGGGTAGAGGAAGAGTGTGCGCATGCAGAATTGGTGGGAAGGGGCTCTGGGCGCTTGCGCGAGAGGGAGGCGGGCTCCGGAATCCGGCAACCCTAGAGCGTTTCTGCGCTTCTCGTCCCGATCGCCGCCTCCGGGATGCGATCAATCGACGCCCTTTCTGCTGTAATGGCACCACCTCATTGATCTTTCAGCCATGGGTGCCGCCATCTATCTGGCCCTCGTCGGCGGTGGACTGACCGCCGCCTTCCTTGCCACCGTGGTTCTGCGCGGCGTCAAGCTGATCTGAGCCTGAGGTCCCGTCGGAACACCAGCTCCGACAGGCCCAGCATCAGGCCGATGCCACCCAGCACGGCAAAGGCTGCCTCCAGTCCGAAGGACCGGGTGATCAGGGCTGCGATCAATCCGCTCAGTCCCCCGCCCCCCAGGAAGGCGATCTGGCCCAGGCCCGCCATCCGCCCCCGCAGATGCATGGGGGCCGCCACCTGGCTGATCAGGTTGGTCCCTGCCAGCAGGCTGGCGGTTCCGGCACCGATCAGGAAGGCCATCATCAGTCCGATCACCTGGTTGGGGGCCATGGCCATTCCCAGCTGGGCCACCGCCGTGATCAGCAGCGAAGTCCCCAGCAGCAGGCCCGGCCGCTGGCTCAGCCAGATGCTGTTGCGTTGCAGCACCACCCCGCCGCTGATGCTGCCGGCGGCCAGCACACTGGTGAAGATTCCCAGGGCCTGGGGCGAAGGTCCCACCACATCCGCTGCGATGTAGGCGGCCAGTCCCGGGTGAAAGAAGCCGATCAGGCAGGCCAGCGCGGTGAAGCGCAGCACATGCCGCAGGGTGGGGCCGCACTCCCTCCAGGCCGAGCGAAGACTGCCTGAACGGCCTCCAGCACTGCGCTGTTCCGCTTCCCTGCGGGGACGCAGGATCCAGCGAACCGTGGCGATCGGCAGCAGGAAGCTCAGGGCATCGATCGCCAACGCCATCGTGGGGCCTGCCAGGGCCAGCAGCCAGCCGCCCAGCGGAGGGCCCACCAGTTTGCCCACGTTGAACACCACGGAGAAACTCGCCAGATAGGGGGCGAGCTCGGTCGGTTTCTCCACCAGAAGGGCGGTGTACTTGTTGCGGGCCGTCAGTTCATAGGTGCTGGCCACGCCTGCCAGCAGGCTGCTGAGCATCAACAGCATCACCTGTTGGCTCCCCTGCAGCAGGGGGATGGCGAGGGCCCCCAGCACCGCACTCAGAAACAGGGCCCACTGGGCCTGGATCAGCACCCGTTCGCAGCCGATCCGATCGGTGAGTACCCCTGCCGGTCCGCTGGCCAGCACGCTGGGCAGCGACAGTGCCGCGAAGTGCAGGGCCAGCAGCACGGGGCTGCCGGTGCCATGCAGCAGGATCCAGCCCTTGGCGGTGAGGGCAGCGAAGCTACCGGCGGTGCTCAATCCGGAGGCCGCCAGGAAACTCTCCCGTTGGTAGCGCTGCAGCCAGGCCACCGGACCGAGGGTCCGGCTCCCGGGGCTGCTCAAGAGCGCCTCCGCGCCGGGTCCGCCAGCACGTCCTGCACCATGGCGGCGGCTCCCACCACCTCTCCGACGAGGTCATAGGTGTCCGCTGCGGTGAGCCGCACCGGCACCATGGTTCCCGGAGCGGCACAGAGGCCGCCGGCGCCAGGCAGGACCCGCACTTCGCCATCTACCTCAGGGGCATAGCGGGCACAGCGGCCGAGCATCTCGCCGGTACCCGGGTTCTCCTGTTCAATCAGCACATCTACGATCCGGCCCACCCAGGCGGCGTTGCGGGCGGCGGCGATCGGCTGCTGCAGGGTCATCAGCCGGTCCTTGCGCTCCGCAGCCACGGCGGCAGGCACCTGATCCGGCAGCTCGGCAGCTGGGGTCCCTTCCTCGGGGGAGAAGGTGAACACGCCCACGTGGTCGAACTGCTGCTCGGCCACGAAATCCAGCAGGTGCTGGAAGTGCTCTTCGGTTTCGCCGGGAAAGCCCACGATGAAGGTGGTCCGCAGCACCGCCTCCGGCAGCTGCTCGCGGATGCGGCGCAGCAGTCCCCCGGTCACCTCCGCCTGCCAGGGGCGGTTCATGGCCCGCAGCACCTCGGGGTGGCTGTGCTGCAGGGGCAGATCCAGGTAGGGCAGCACGTTCGGCACCTCCCGGTAGGCCTTCAGCACCTCGGGTGTGAGCCCGGTGGGGTAGGCGTAGTGCACGCGGATCCAGGGGATCTCCACCTCCCCGAGGGCCCGCAGCAGTTCCGCCAGCTGGGGCTTGCCGTAGAGGTCCAGCCCGTAGTTGGTGGTGATCTGGCTGATCAGCACCAGCTCCTGCACCCCCTGGGCAGCCAGCTGCTGCGCTTCGGCCACGATCGATTCGATCGGGCGTGAGCGCTGGTCGCCCCGCAGGTGGGGAATGATGCAGAAGGCGCAGCGGTAGTCGCACCCTTCCGCCACCTTCAGATAGGCCACCGCTTCGCTGGTGGTGCGGTAGCGGGGCAGATGCTCGTCGCCCACGAAGGTGGGAGTGGCGCTCACCTGATTCACCCGCTCGCCGGCTTCCACCCGTTCCAGCACACTCACGATGTGCTGGTAGTCGCCGGTACCCACGATCGCCCTGGCCTCCGGCAGGCTCTCCAGCAGCTCCTCCTGGAAGTGCTGGGCCAGGCAGCCGGCAATGATCAGCTCCTTGCCCTGCTCCGCCAGTTCCACCAGGGTGCGCACCGATTCCTCCCGAGCCTCCTGGATGAAGCTGCAGGTGTTCACCACCACCACGCTGGCCTCGCTTTCATCGGCACTGACGCCGTAGCCCGCCTGGGCGAGCAGCCCGAGCATGTGTTCAGTATCCACCCGGTTCTTTTCGCAGCCGAGGTGGGCGAAGGCCACGGTGCGGCGCGGGGGCTGTGTCGGGTCCGTGGTCATGGCGACGATCCGGCAGCGGGGCCAATCCACCACCCTATGCAATGCCCAGGGAGGCCTGAACTCCGTAGGACTGCGAGAATCAGCGCAGTGTTCCTCTCGATCGTGACCTCCACCCGTCTCGCCAGCCGCCTCAGCAGCAACCGGCGCCGCAGCGATTCCGGCCGCCGCTGGGTGCGGGTGGCGATGGCCGTGCTCGCCTCCATCGGAGCCCTTGATACCGGGGCCATCACCCTCAAGCGCTGGGGATTGCTGGCTCCCCTTTCCTGCCCCGGTGGTGCCGAGGGCTGCGACAAGGTGCTCACGAGCGCCTGGGGCAGCCTCTTTGGTCAGCCCCTTTCGCTGTTCGGCTTTCTTGCTTACGCCGCCGTACTGCTGATGGCGGTGCTGCCGCTGGTCCTGCGGGGGGAGGGTGGCACCTCCACCAACGAGCGCACCTGGTGGGGCCTGTTTTTCACCAGCCTCGCGATGGCGGTCTTCAGCCTGGTGCTGATGGGCGTGATGGTGCTCAAGATCAAGGCTTTCTGTGCCTTCTGTGTGCTTTCCGCCCTGCTCAGCCTTGCGCTGCTGGTGCTCAGCCTCATCGGTGGCGAGTGGGAGGACCGCAGTCAGCTGTTGTTCCGCGGGGTTCTGCTGACCCTGCTGGTGGGTCTGACGGGTCTGGGCTGGGCTACGGCGATGGATCGCCCCCTGGCCGAAACCGGTCCGGGTGTGCCTCCTGCGGTCACCGCGGCCAGCAGCCCGGCCGCCCTGGCCCTGGCCAACCATCTCACCGCCAATGGGGCGAAGATGTATTCGGCTTACTGGTGTCCCCATTGCCATGAACAGAAGGAACTGTTCGGCAAGGAAGCCACCGCTCGTCTTCAGGTGATCGAATGTGCGCCGGATGGGCGCAATTCCCAGAAAGCCCTCTGTGACACCAAGAAGATTCAGGGGTTCCCGAGCTGGGAGATCAACGGCAAGATTGAGTCTGGGGTCAAGCCCCTCGCCAAGCTGGCGGAGATGAGCGGGTTCAAGAACACCGCCGGTCTCTGATCCCCAGGTTCACGCGCTGTCGGGCTGGGCAGAGCCGACGGCGCGGGTGAACAGGCCCAGGCCTTGTCTTTGCACTGTGTGACGACACCAGAAGGGTTGGCTGCAGGGCATATCCAGCCGGTAATGCCCGCCGCGGCTTTCTTTGCGGAAAAGGGCTGCATCCATCAGCAGTTCCGCCAGAACGAGCCGCTGGCGCAATTCCTGCAGTTTTCTGAGGCTGCGGCTCTGGGGGGCCGCCAGAGCAAGCTGGTGGCCGGGTAGCAGGCCATGGGCCTGGCGAAGCAGGGGCTGGGTCTCGATGGCGCTTCGTTCTTGCCGCACCTGGGCCAGGCCGGCGGCCAGGCCATGCCCTTGCCGCTCCACGCCGGCTACCTGCCAGCAGAGCAGGCGGAGATTTCCGATGCGGCTGTCCAGGCTGGCCGGATCGGGCCCATCCGCCTCCAGAACTGCGATGGGCTCCTCCAGCACCTGACGATCCGGCAGGGGTTGCAGCGGCAGCTGGGCCAGTTGCCTGGCAAAGACCAGGCATTCCATCAGGGAGTTGCTGGCGAGTCGATTGGCACCATGGACCCCCGTGCAGGCCACCTCGCCAACGGCGTAGAGCCCAGGGATGCTGGTGGCCGCCCCAAGGTCGGTGCTCACGCCGCCCATCCAGTAATGGGCGGCAGGGGCTACGGGGATCGGCGCTTCGGTGGGATTCAGCCCCAGCTCCCGGCAGCGACCCAGGATGGTGGGGAACTGGCGCTCCAGTCGCTCCACCCCCACGGGTCGAAGATCCAGCCACACATGCGTCATGCCCTGGGCCTGCATGCTGCGGGCCAGGGCCCTGCTCACCTGGTCGCGCGGTGCCAGGTCCCCCCCTTCCAATTGGCTGACCGGGCTTCTTCCCGCCAGGTCGCACAACCTGGCCCCTTCACCCCGGACGGCCTCGGAAATCAGGAAATGGGGGGCCCCCTCCAGCATCAGGGCGGTGGGGTGAAACTGCACGAACTCCAGGTCCCTCACTTCGGCGCCGGCCGCCCAGGCCATCGCCACCCCATCGCCGCTGGCCTGGCTCGGGTTGGTCGTGTGGGCGAAGAGATGGCCGCCGCCGCCGCTGGCAAGCACCACCGCCCCGGCCCGGATCCAGCGCAACCGGTCCCCGTCGAGCACCTGCAGGCCCACGCACTTCCCGGCCTCGATCCAGAGTTGCAGCGCGGGGACGCCCCGGCGTTGTTCAAGGCCGGGACGACGCTGCACCTCCCGTTCCAGGGCATCCACCAGTGCTCCGCCGGTGCGGTCCTGGGCATGGAGGACCCGGCGGTGGCTGTGGGCGGCCTCCAGGGTGGTGCTGAGCCCTTCAGTGTTGCGGTCGAAGGCCATGCCGAGCTCCACCAGCCTGGCTACGCAAGCCGGTGCCTGGCGCACCAGCAGATCGACGGCCGCCGGATCACACAGACCGGCGCCCGCCTTGAGGGTATCGGCAACGTGGCTGGCAAAGCTGTCCTCCCGGCGGGTGACGGCCGCGATTCCCCCCTGGGCCCAGCGACTGGCGGAGGGAGGGCCGCCCTCCTTGCTGAGCAGCAGCACCCGCAGCTGAGACGGCAGCTCGAGGCAGGCCATCAGACCGGCCGCACCACAACCGACCACGACCACGTCCCACCGGCTCTCCAGCGGCGGAGCATCCGAGCTCGTGGCTGCGCCGGTGCCTGTCATCAAAAAGCCGAATTGGAGAGGAGCCTATGGGAGCCACCGGCGCCATGCCAAAACAAAAAGCCGCCGGTGGAACCGGCGGCCAGTGATCACCGATTGGCTCGGTGGTTCAGCGATAGACACCGTCATTGATCCGATCAAAGCCTTCGTTCAAGGCGATCGAAGGAGCAGTGACAGTGAAGTTGTTCTTGTACTTCTCAAACAGATCCTTCTGGCGGGCGGTCAGGTCCAGCTTGAGAACGTCGTCGACGCTGTCGTAGGGACCGCCCAGCACGATCTTGCCAGCAAGGGTGGGATACATTCCCGGATATTGCTGGAAGCGGCGCACGGAAGAGTTGTTGAGATCCACCTTGTCTCCCCGCTCAGCGATCTTGTCATCGGCAAGATTGCGGAGCTCGTTGGCGTTGGCTGCTTCAGGAAGCAGCAGGCCAAGCACCAGACCGGCCATCAGAACACCACTCATCAGCCAGGCAAGCAGTCGCTTCATCGCGACACTCCGTAGAAGAAGGGACATTTTGGGAAGGATCTGCCGTACGGCGAACCTTCTACAACGTTACAGAAGGTCCCCCGGGTGCCATAAGGACGGTTCCCCGCCGTTTGCAGTTCTTCAGATGCCCAGGGCCGATCAGAGCAGCCCGCTCAGCCTCGGTGCCACCAGGGCGGCTCCCAGGAACAGACCATCCACCGCCAGCGTCGTGGCCAGGGTGGCCGCCCCGACCTGGCCGATCCTGCCGCTTTTCCAGAGTTGGGCGCTGATCCCGAGAAGCAGGGCGCCGATCATCACCACGGCCGTCAGTGGGCCTGGGGCAAGGACGCTCTGGGCAGCGTTCTGGAGCAGAAGGGGGGCTTCCTCCAGCGGTGCCTCCAGCACCCTGGGCCAGAGGTCAATCAGGCCGCTGATCGCCATGGTTGCATCGGTGGCCGCCGTACCGAGCAGGGAAGAGAGATAGAACGAACCGGCCAGGCGCCAGCGACCGCCCAGGCCGGCCACGGCCAGGGGAAGGGCGAAGGCCTCCACCGGCAGATGCAGCGCTGGGTGCAGACGCAACCAACCCCAGAAGAGGCACCCCGCCAGCCAGCTGCCGCTGAAGCCCACCAGCAGCACGCCGAGTTCCTGCCATATCCCCTGGCCCCGGCGCTCCAGCAGCAGGGCCAGCCCCACCAGGGGCACAGTGAACAGGGTGGCTGCCATGGGGGCAGCGCGCACCCAGGGAGCCTGGATGAACACCGGCGCCGCCACCAGCAGGGCAGCCATCATCGGCAGGAGGATGGAGGTCGGCCAGATCAGCGGACCAAGCTCCGACAGTGCCGGGCTGGCCATCGATCGGGAGGTGGGCAGGCTGGGCGGGACGCCGATCAACGGGGTTGTGAAGAAAGATGGCCAACCTTAAAGGGCTTTGGGGTTGGCTCGAGGTGATCCCTCGCCATATGGTCGGGCTCGTAACCACTCGGCTCCGCCTCCGGCATGTTCTTCGTCGCCATGGCTGACCCCCTCAGCCTCGGGGAAGCCTGTTGGCATGCCCTGGTTCTTGGGGTGGTGCAGGGGCTCACCGAGTTTCTGCCGATCAGCAGCACGGCCCACCTGAAGGTGGTGCCGGTTCTGCTCGGTTGGGGGGATCCCGGCATCGCGTTCGCGGCCGTGATCCAGCTGGGAAGCATCTTCGCCGTGCTCGCCTACTTCCGCCGGGATCTCTCGGAGGTGATCCACGGCATCGGCCGGGCCTTTCGCTATGGCCAGTGGAATGACCCCTCGGCGCGCCTTGGTGTTGCCATTGCCCTGGGCACGATTCCCATCCTGATCGGTGGCGCCGCGCTGAAGTGCTTCGTGCCGCAGTTCGAATCGTCCCCCCTGCGCAGCATGACCTCGATCGCGGTCGTTTCGATCGTGATGGCCTTGCTGCTGGCAGTGGCGGAGCTGCTGGGCCGTCGCCGCCGTGTGCTCGACCAGGTGGTTCCACGGGATGGGCTGCTGGTGGGGTTTGCCCAGGCCCTGGCCCTGGTGCCTGGGGTCTCCCGTTCCGGAAGCACCCTCACCGCTTCCCTGTTCGATGGATGGCAGCGTGCCGATGCGGCGCGGTTCTCTTTCCTGCTCGGCATTCCAGCGATCAGCCTGGTGGGCCTGGTGGAGCTTCGGGATGCCCTTGCCGTCCCCGCCAATGGTGGCTGGATCCCCACCCTGGTTGGGATCCTCACCGCGGCGCTGGTTTCCTGGCTGGCCATCGCCTGGCTGCTGCGTTTCCTGCAACAGCACAGCACCTGGTTGTTCGTGGGCTATCGCCTTGTCTTCGGCCTGGTGATTCTGCTCTGGTTCCGCAACATCGAAGCCCCGCTGTAAGTGCAGCCGCCGGTTGGTTGGGCGGCGCATCAGACTGCTTAACGCTGTCCTGTCGCCAGATCGTCGTGTGGAATGAACCCTCCGCCGGCGTCGCCCTCGCCGATGCGGGCCGGCTCCCCCAGCCTGCCGTGGTCGACAGCGTCGAGCCCGGTTCGATCGGCGAGGAGCTCGGCTTTCAGCCGGGGGACCGTCTGCTGAGCATCAATGGGATCCGCCCCAGGGATCTGATTGATCTGCAGATGCTCGTGGGGGAGGAGGATCTCACCCTGGAGGTGCAGGACCCCGACGGCACGCTGCATCTTCTCGAGCTGGAGAAGGAAGCGGATGAGGGCCTCGGCCTCGGGTTCACGGAGGCCTTGTTCGATGGCCTCAAGCAGTGCAACAACCACTGTCCTTTCTGTTTCATCGATCAGCAGCCACCGGGCAGGCGCCGCAGCCTCTATCTCAAGGACGATGACTACCGACTGAGCTTTCTCTACGGCTCCTATCTCACGCTGACGAATCTCGCCCCGGCCGACTGGGAAAGGATCGAGACCCAGCGCCTCTCGCCCCTCTATGTCTCGGTGCATGCCACCGATCCGGAGCTGAGGAGTCGTCTGCTGGTCAACCCGCGGGCGGCCCTGCTGATGGAGCAGCTGGAGTGGTTCGCCCAGCGTCGGCTGCAGATTCATGCCCAGGTGGTTGTCTGTCCCGGCCTGAATGACGGCGCCGCCCTGGAGCGCACTCTCCAGGATCTGGCCCGTTTTGCGGAGGGGCCTTGGCCGGCGGTGCTCTCAGCGGCCGTGGTTCCTGTGGGCCTGACCCGGTTTCGGCCGGACGGGGACCAGCTGCGTCCTGTCGATCCGACCACAGCAGCGGCCGTGATCCGAAGGGTGGAGCCGATGCAGGAGCGCTTTCACGCGGCTTTCGGCAGTCGTTTCGCCTGGTTGTCCGATGAGTGGTACCTGATCGCCGGGCAGTCGCTTCCCCCCCGGGGCAGCTACGAGGACCTCCCCCAGCGGGAGAATGGCGTGGGGAGCATCCGCGGATTCCTGGAGGAGCTGGAGCGGGCCACGTCCCAGCTTCCCCGGGTGATTGAAGGCCGAAGACGCAGCAGCTGGGTGGTCGGAAAACTCGTGGCGGAAGCACTGCAACCGGTGGTCGATCGGCTCAACCAGGTGGAGGGCGTGGAGCTGCTGCTGCACGGTCTGCCCAGTCCTTACTGGGGCCAGGACCAGGTGGTCACCGGGTTGTTGACGGGGATGGATCTGCTGGAAGGGCTGGCGGGGCGGGATCTGGGCGAAAGGCTCCTGTTGCCGCGGGTGATGCTGCGGCAAGGCGAGCCGGTTTTCCTCGACGACCTACCCCTCGCGCAGCTCGAAGCCCGCTTGCCTGTCCCGATCCAGTTGCTCGGAGATGCGGATGATCTGGTGGCTGCCTGCCTCGGATTGCCAGATGATGCTTAAGCTCTCCCGGTGTGAAGAGACCATTCGTGAAGCGCCATCCTTCCTTGCCAGCGGCTGTGATGGTGCTGCCGATTCTCACGATCACCGGATCCGCCCTGGCGGGCACGGTTGAGTCTCCTGCGGCGCCAGTGCCCCTGAAGGCAGCTCCCCAACCCAGTTCTGAGGTCTCTGCGGCACCTGCTGCGGGCTCGGCCCCCACAGCCCCGGTTGGGCGTCCTGCTGCCGCCGCTCCGGCGTCGCGCCGTGCTCCGGACATTCGTCCTGCCGCCCCGCCCGTCTCCTCTGCGATTCCCCTGGCACCTGCAATCAAAGGAAACCGGCCCAAGTCGAATCCCTCCGTCCTCCCACCGGCGGCCACCCAGCTTCCAGTGGAGTTCAAGGATCTGGCGGCTCCGCTCCCGCTGGCTCTGCCGAACCAGCCCTCCCAGGTCCGGATCCGTCAACTGCGTCCGCTCGGCTTGGTGGAGGTCGAGACCATCGCCGAGGTGAACAACCCGGAATTGAAGTCCCTTGGTACCCAGGTTCTGCAGGCCCAGTCCCGGTTGAGGGCGGAGATCTCCCGCTGGTATCCCCAGATCAACCTCAACATTTCCAGCTTCCCGGCCTACACCGCTGGGGAACGTTTCAGTAGCGTTCCTTCTCAGCAGAACAATTCAGTCACCACTGAGCAGAACACCTTCAGCAGCTTTGCCGGCTTTCAGGCTTCGCTGCAGGCTTCCTGGGCCCTGATCGATCCATCCAGAAATCCCACGATTGCAGCTGCTCGCGATGAGTACGAGAAGGCCAAGAATGGCTATTTGATCGGGCTGAGGGAACTGAGGTTGCAAGCCTCGCAGGCCTATTTCGATCTTCAGTATTCGGATGATCAGGTCCGCATCGGCCAGGAGTCGGTCCGATCCTCACTGGTGAGCCTGCGCGATGCCCGGGCCCGGTTTCAGGCCGGTGTGGCCACCAAGCTTGAGGTGCTGGAGGCGGAAACCCAGCTTGCCCGAGACCAGCAGTTGCTCACCAGCAATCTGGCGCAGCAGTCCGTGGCCCGACGTCTGGTGGCTTCCATCCTCGACCTTCCCCAGGATGTGACCCCCACGGCCAAGGAACCGGCCAGGGTGGTAGGAGTCTGGTTGCCCTCGCTGCAGGAAAGCATCGTCGCCGCCTATGCGTTCAGAGAAGAACTTGATCAGTTGCTGCTTGATATCTCCATTTCCAACAGCTCCGCCAATGTGCAGCTGGCGGCTGTGCAGCCGCTGCTGAAGATCTTCAATTCCTTCTCCACCGGCAGGGCAAGCGGCTACAACAACAGCCTGATCTCCGATCCGCCACCCGGCCAATACTCCTGGAACGTAGATAATTCCTTCGGGATGAACCTCACCTGGAACTTCTTTGACGGAGGAAGGGCACGTGCCTTGTATCGAGAGCAGAAGCAGCGAGCCGATCAGAACCGTTTTCAGTTCGCCCGCCAACGTGATGCCATCCGTCAGGAAGTGGAAACCAGTTTCTATGAGCTGCTCAAGAATAATCGCAACATCGCCACTACGGCGCGGGAGGTGCTTTCTTCCCGAGAGTCCCTGCGGCTCGCCAGGCTGCGTTTCCAGGCTGGGGTGACCACCCAGAGGGAAGTGGTGGATACCCAGCGGGACCTCACCACCGCGGAAGTTCGCCATGCCCTGGCAATCTCCGACTACAACAAGCGTCTGGCCGACATGCGCCGTCGCACGGGACTCGACCAGATCGCCATCTGTCAATCTCCTTCCCTTCCTTCCACCAAGCCCAGGGTGGAAGGGGCCAGCGATGTGCCGGTGGAGCCGCTGCCGTTGCTGCCGGCCTGTTCGGCCCAGTCGGCCGCCCATCTCATCCCTCCCAAAGCTCCCACTCGCCAGTGAGCTGAGTCTGTTGAGCTCCGTTGCGCCCCCCGGTCTTTCTCTCCCTGCCACCCTGAGGCTGGGTCTGTTTCAGGCTTGTCTCGGATGCCTTGCGGTGATCTTCGCGGGTCTCCTCAACCGCGTGATGCTCAGCGAACTCGCCTTTCCAGGCTTGCTGGTGGGAGGGGCTTTGGCCTGTGAACAGTTCGTGGCTCCGGCGAGGGTGCTGTTCGGGCAGGTCTCCGACAGCCATCCCATTGCTGCCCGCCATCGGGTCCCCTACATCCTGCTCGGCACCGCCCTTTTCTGTGTGCTGGCAGTGGTCTCGATCCCCCTGATCTTTCATGTGGGACATCTGCTTGCTGTGGGCGCCCCTGCGGAGCGAGGGGTGGGGATCGCGGCCCTCTGTGGTGTCTTCGCGCTCTACGGCCTGGCGATTTCCCTGGCTTCCACTCCCTATCTCGCCCTCGTCATCGATCGCACCGACGAGAAACAACGTCCCCGAGCCGTTGGGATCATCTGGTGCATGCTCACCGTCGGCATCGTGATTGGGGCGATTATGATCAGCGTCAGCCTCCGATCCCTTGACGGGGTCAGCGATCCAAGCATTCTCGAACCAACCCTGCTGCGCTTCATGGCCACCGTCGCCGCGACGGTGATGGCGCTGACGATCGTGGCCACCTGGGGGATGGAGTCCGCCAGCACCTCCCCTTCCGACTCGGCTCGAGAAGATTCCGTCACTTTGAAACAGGCCTGGAGACTGATCACCTCAAGCCGTCAGGTGCTGATTTTCTTTTCGTTTCTGATCCTTTTCACCTTGGGCCTCTTTCTCCAGGATCCGGTGCTGGAGAGTTATGGCGCTCAGGTGTTTGGCATGCCGATCGCGGCCACGGCCCAGCTCAATGCCTTCTGGGGTGTCGGGACGCTGATCGGCCTGCTGATGGCAGGGCTCTGGATCGTGCCCCGGCTCGGCAAGCTGCCCACAGCCCGGCTCGGTTGCCAGCTCATCGCAGCCTCCCTTCTCCTACTGCTCCTTTGCGGCCTCACCCACAGCATTCCCCTTCTTCAAGTGGTGATGCTGCTTTTCGGCCTGGCGGCCGGTATCGGCACCAACAGTGCCCTCTGTCTGATGCTGGATCTCACCCTGCCCCAGGCCGCCGGCACGTTTGTCGGCGTCTGGGGTCTGGCCCAGGCTCTCTCCCGTGCCCTTGGCAAGCTGATCGGCGGCGGCCTTTTTGATCTGGCGGGCATCCTGCCTCTGGGCTCGGGTCCCTATCCCCGATTTGCCCTGGTGTTCGGAATCGAGCTGCTGGTGGCCCTCGGTGCCTTGCACGTCCTTGGCCGTGTGAACGTGCGTCAGTTCAAGGAAGATACGGGACGAAGCCTGGGCCGGGTGCTGGCCATGGACATCGGATGACGGTTTCCCTTCCCCTGCTTGATGCCGGTCTCGCCTCTCTGATCGACAGGGTTGCTGAACGCCAGCGCGCTGATTTCGGCCATATGGTTTCGGACATCAAGGCGGATGGATCTCTGATCACCGCCTGTGATCGCTGGAGTGACACCACGTTGGTGGAAGGGCTGGCGTCCCTCTTCCCTGGCGATGGGGTCCTCAGCGAGGAAGGTCATCGAAGCGTTCCAGGCACGGATGCCTATTGGGTGGTGGATCCCCTGGATGGCACCACCAATTTCGCGGCGGGCATTCCTTACTGGGCGATCTCGATGGCTCGCTTCGAACAAGGACGGCCGGTCCTCGCCATCCTGGATGTGCCTCCTTTGCGCCAGAGGATCGTGGCGATCCGCGGGAAAGGTGCCTGGCGCAATGGCAAGCAACTGCAGCCGCCTGCGGTTCATGCCCATCCGGCCGGATGCGCCTCGCTCTGCAGCCGCTCGATCGGAGTGCTCCAGAAATTGCCGGATCGACGCTTCCCCGGCAAGATCCGGCTGCTGGGGGTAGCCAGTCTCAATCTGGTGAGTGTGGGGATGGGCCAGACCGTCGCTGCGCTGGAGGCGACGCCGAAAATCTGGGATCTGGCTGCGTCCTGGCTGGTGCTGACCGAATTGAACTGTCCGCTGCGTTGGTTGCTTCGTTCGCCCGAGGCGATCGCCGCTGGCACCGATCTCACGGAGACGGATTTTCCGGTGCTGGTGGCCGATCGCAACGAAACGCTGGAGCGCTTCATGCCTTGGGCAGAGGCGTTGACGAGATAGGGGGGAGAAAGGTGGTATGATTTTGGACTGTGCGGGAAACTGCGCAGCCGAGCCTTGAGGGGTTTGGTGGTGCCAGGAGTGGTGCTGCTGGGTCTTGAGGGGAACGGGAGGGTGAACTGCTAGGTTCACCAAGCCGAACCGAGGGGAGACCTGAGGGAGGCGGCCTGCGGAG
>JBKDOV010000041.1:0-10304 GCA_046342815.1 Cyanobacteriota bacterium | reverse complement strand
TCTGCCGCTCTGCCATGGCCACCATTCTCGAGACCGCCCATGCCGCCGGCTGTTTCTCCACCCTGCTGACCGCCGTGGAGGTGGCCGGCCTGCGCTCCGCCCTTGAGGGGGAGGGCCCGTTCACCGTGTTCGCGCCGGTGGATGACGCCTTCGCCGCCCTGCCCCCAGGCACCGTGCAGACCCTGGTGGACAATCCCCCCCAGCTGGCCCGCATCCTCAAATTTCATGTGCTCGGCGGAGCCTTCCTCCAGGCCGATCTGACCACCCAACCGGAATGGAACAGCTTGGAAGGGGCGCCGGTGGCGATCCGCTGCAGCGAACCGTTCGAGGTGAAGAACTCCACGGTGGTTCAGGCCGACATCGTCTGCGACAACGGCATCGTGCATGTGATCAACCGGGTGATCCTGCCGGGCTGATCAGCTCAGGGGTTGCAGGCCGGGCAATGGCCGGGATCGGCACGGGTGAGGCCATCCGGCCCGGCCGTAGCCGCTCCTGCCGATGCGCGCAGACCGGGCTCGCTGTCCACCACTGCCCAACCAGGGGCGCCGCAGCTGGGGCAGAGGCTGCTCAGACGACGCACCAGCAGAAAGCTGAGCTGCCGGATCGCGGCCATGCGGGTGGGATTGCAATGGGCCCGCATATCCGTCTCAAGCAAAACGCGGCCATCGACCGCAACGGCGGCGGCCTCGCGGACCGCCGCCACCAGGGCATCAACACTGCGGATTCCCTTTCGCAACAGGGCCTGCCCCCCATCGTCCGCAAACCCCGGCGCCGCGGCGGAGCGCACGATCAGGCCATGGCGGGATGGGGCAGTGGCGACGGAGCACGCAAGCCAGCGATGGGCGAAGTTGGTACGGGGAGCCAGCAACTCCTCGCTGATCGTCAGGCCCCGGCTGGCATCGAGAAAAACCATGCACTCCTGCCCCACCGGCAGGAATGGCAGGGCCGGATGGGGACCGAAGCTGCCTTCGCTGGCGATGGCCAGATCGGTATCGGCATCGCGCAGGGCCAGATCGGCCTTGGCGAGGCAAGCCTCCCGGGTGCTGCCCCGCCGCGCCACCGTGCCGCAGAAACTGCCGAGCTGATCGGTGTCGAGCTCAGGCCGATGAATCAGCTCGGCACCGAGGCCATGGCGCAGGGCCCGGCCGATCACCCGCTCCTTGCCATGGCGTGTGGCCAGGGCGACACGGGCAGCTTCGTAGGGAGAAGCCGGCACCATCGTTACGGCGAATCAGAACCAAAGTTCAGGCATCATCGCCAGAAGCCGACGGGATCGGATGGAGACCTGGAATCAAGTCGGCTTATGGGGGTGATCAGACATATTTCCTCCACAAACTCGTCAGGTATTGGCGACCGCTCCCTAAGGTCTGCGGACTCTGAATCACATCGCCGCGTCTATGCATCACTGATGTGATGACGGCATACAGGATTGTCTGCTTTCCCCTCCATTCCGGCATCAGAAGGACTGATCACAGCCATCTCTGATCCTTCAGCCAACGCCACCCAACCCCGCAATCCACTCCCTAAGGTTGCGCAAATTCAACCCCCAGGAGTGACCAGCTGATCAACAGATTCAGTCCCCTGTTCTGACCAGCTCCGCCGCCATCAAGGCCGGGATTCTCACCTCTGATTCCACAACCAGATTCACCAGGGAGCAGCCAAGGTTGCCCCCGGCTGGACTGTGCCCTGGTGCCGGATTCTTCGTCTCTTTCTCTCTTCTCAACCGATCCAGACCATGACCAAGCGTCGTCGTTTTCTTGCGCTGCTCAGCGGCACCATTGCCAGCTCCCTTGTGCTCTCGGGCTGCCTTGGCAACCCGCCCGATCGCAGCGGCAGTGCCACCACCAAGCTGGTGCAGATCGATCCGGCAGCCCAGGCCAAGCTGGATGCCAGGACGATCAGCCTCGGCTTCCTTCCCATCCTCGAAGCCGCTCCTCTGGTGATCGGCGTGGAGAAGGGGTTCTTCGCCAAGCACGGCCTGGAGGTGAAGCTCTCCAAGCAGGCCAACTGGGGCGCCGCCCGCGACAACGTTGTGCTCGGCTCCGCCGGCGGCGGCATCGATGGCGGCCAGTGGCAGCTACCGATGCCCCAGATGATCAGCGAAGGGGCCCTCACCAATGGCAAGAAGGTGCCGATGGTGGTGCTGGCGATGCTGATGAGCCAGGGCAATGGCATCGCCGCCGCCGCTGACGTCAAGGACGGCGATCTGGGCGTGGATCTGAAGAAAACACCCGGCTACTTCAAGACATTCGCCGAAAAGGAAGGCCGTAAGTTCCGCGCCGCCTACACCTTCCCCAAGGCCAATCAGGAGTTCTGGATCCGTTGGTGGCTCGCCGCTGGCGGCGTCGATCCCGATAAGGAGGTGGAACTGCTCACTGTACCCACCCCCGAAACGCTGCAGGGCATGAAGAACGGCTCGATGGAGGCCTTCTCCACCGGCGATCCCTGGCCGTCCCGGATCGTCCGGGACAAGATCGGCTACCTCGCCGCCACCACCGCCCAGATCTGGAAGGATCACCCCGAGGAATATCTGGCACTGCGGGCTGACTGGGTGAATCAACACCCCAAAGCCTCCGTAGCGCTGCTCAAGGGATTGATCGAAGCCCAGATGTGGCTGGACAAGCCTGAGAACAAGGCCGAAGCCGCTGCCCTGCTCAGCTCCCGCAAGTGGTACAACGTGCCCAAGGAAGTGCTGCAGGAATCTCTCAACGGCCAGTACAGGATCTGGGCTGATGGCAAACCGATCAACGACCCCAGCCTGGGACCTCTGTACTGGAAGAGTGATCGCGGAGTGATCTCCTACCCCTACAAGAGCCTCACCCTCTGGTTCCTGATCGAATCGCTGCGTTGGAAGTTCTATCCCGGCGTGGTCGACACGATCGAGCAGGCCAGGGCCCTCAACGACAGGGTGACACGTGAAGACCTCTGGAAGCAGGCGGCGAAGGAGGTGGGTGTTCCCGCCAAGGACATCCCCACCGGCTCCAGTCGCGGCAAGGAGACCTTCTTCGACGGCACGATCTACGACCCTGAGAACCCGCAGACCTACCTCAATGCGCTGAAAATCAAGCGCTGATCTTCACCGGCCCGCACGGCCTGGCCACTCCTTCAAAAAACCAAATCCCCCCCAATTCCAGAACCTTTCCCCATGACGATCAGCAGCCTTCGGAAGAAGATTCTTCCTCCCCTCTTCGGCATCGGTGGCTTCCTGCTCTTCTGGCAGCTGAGCGCCAGCCTCGGCCTCACCAAACTGGCCGGCCCGCTCAGCCTGTTCACCGAAGAGCGCACCCGGGATCTGCTCTTCTATCCCTTCTTCGATCGCGGTGGCCTCGACAAGGGCCTGTTCCTGCACTCAATGAGCAGCCTCAGCCGCGTGGCTCTCGGCTACAGCCTCGCCGCCATCGTCGGCATCGCCGCCGGCATCGCCGTGGGTCTGAACAAGTCGCTCAATCGCGCCTTCGATCCGCTGTTCCAGTTCCTGCGCATGGTGGCGCCGCTGGCCTGGGTGCCGATCGCCCTGGTGCTGTTCCAGAACAACCAGCCGGCGGCGATCTTCGTGATCTTCATCACCTCGATCTGGCCGATCCTGATCAACACGGCCGAGGGTGTGCGCCAGATCCCCCAGGACTACCGCAATGTGGCGCTGGTGTTGCAGATGTCCAACCTGCGCTTCTTCTCCAAGGTGCTGATCCCCTCTGCTCTGCCTTATATCTTCACCGGTCTGCGGATCTCGATCGGTCTGGCCTGGCTGGCAATCATCGCCGCCGAGATCGTGATGCCTGGTACCCCCGGCATCGGCTTCTTCATCTGGGACGCCTACCAGAACAGCTATGTCTCCGACATCGTGCTCGGCGTGATCTGGATCGGGGCCATCGGCCTGATTCTCGATCGCTGCATGGCCTGGCTGCAGCAGCGCATCTCTCCGGGTCAGTGAGCCATGGATCCGCGTCCCGCGGCTCCGCTGAGCCGCAAGTCCAACGTGCTGACCTTTCTGGTCGTGCGTTATCTGCTGATGAGCGCCCTCCTGGTCGCCTTCGTGTGGGTCAGCTTCGGTCTTCATCCCTGATCTCCCCTCCGCATGCTTAACCATGACCACACTCGTTGATGTTCAGGACATCGAGAAGAACTTTCCGCTCACGGGCGGCGGCAACTATCTCGCCCTCAAGGGAATCGATCTGCAGATCCGCAAAGGGGAGTTCATCTCCCTGATCGGCCATTCCGGCTGCGGCAAGAGCACCTTGTTGAACATGATCGCCGGCCTCGACCTGCCCACCGGCGGAACCGTGCTGATCGACGGCGAACAGGTGCGCCGCCCCGGGCCGGACAAGATGGTCGTGTTCCAGAACTATTCGCTGCTGCCCTGGCTCACGGTCGAGGAGAACATCGCGCTGGCCATCGATGAGGTGATGCCCGGCCTCGCCGCCGAGGAGCGCCAGGCCGTGATCGAGGAGCACATCGAGATGGTGGGCCTCGGCCACGCCGGCCACAAGCTGCCGAAGGAACTCTCCGGTGGCATGCGCCAGCGGGTGGCGATCGCCCGGGCCCTGGCGATCCGGCCGAAGCTGCTGCTGCTCGATGAACCGTTCGGCGCCCTCGATGCGCTGACCCGGGGAAATCTGCAGGAGAAGCTGATGCAGATCTGCAATGAGCACCAGCTCACCGCCGTGATGGTGACCCACGACGTGGACGAGGCGGTGCTGCTCTCAGACCGGATCGTGATGCTCACCAACGGCCCCGGATCGAAGATCGGCGGCATCCTCGAGGTGGACATCCCGCGACCGCGCCAGCGGATGTCGGTGGTGCACCATCCCAGCTACTACAGCCTGCGCTCGGAGATCATCTACTTCCTCAACCGCCAGAAGCGGGTGAAGCAGTGGCAGGCCAAGCCCCACAAGGTGCTCTCCCGCCATGGCCTCGAGAAGGTGAACCTCGATCTCGGCTTCGTGCCCCTGGCGGCCTGTGCGCCACTGGCGGTGGCGGAGGCGAAAGGCCTGTTCGCCAAGCATGGCCTCGACGAGGTGCAACTGGTGCGCGAGACCAGCTGGCGCGGCGTGACCGACGGCCTCGTGGATGGCACCCTCGATGCAGCCCAGATGCCGTCGGGCATGCCCGCCTGGATGACCGCCGGCGGTCACGGCACTCCCCTGCCCGTGGTGAGTTCGCTGACCCTGAGCCGCAACGGCAACGGCATCACCCTGGCCAAACGGCTCGCCGATGCCGGCGTTCACAGCGTCGACGACTACCGCCGCTGGCTGCAGAGCCACAACCGCGAACCCCACACCCTGGGCATCGTGCATCCGGCCTCGATGCACAACCTGCTGCTGCGCTACTGGCTGGCGGCCAGCGCCATCGATCCCGACCGCGACGTGCACCTGCAGACCCTGCCGCCTGCCCAGATGCTCGCGGACCTCAAGGACGGCAGCATCGACGGCTTCTGCATCGGCGCTCCCTGGCTGGATCGCGCCATGGCGGAAGGCCATGGCTTCACGGTGGCGGGCGACCTGGCGATCTGGCCGGGTCACCCCGGCAAGGTGCTGGGCGTGCGGGAGGACTGGGCCCTGGCCTACCCCAACACCCATATCGCCCTCACCAAGGCCCTGCTGGAGGCTTGCCGCTACTGCGCCGAACCGCGCCATTGGCCGGAACTGAGCGAACTGCTCAGCGATCGCCGCTATTTGGGCATGAAGAAGGAGGTGATCTGGTTCAGCGAAGCCTCCGCCGATGGCAACGCCACCGTTCCCCATCACCTTTTCTTCGGCCCGGGCGTGAACCGGCCGAGCCGCAGCGAGCATCTCTGGATCCTCACCCAGCTGGCGCGCTGGGCGGAGATCCCCTTCCCCCGCAACTATGTGGAGATCCTGGAGCGCATCTGCTCGGTAGGGGTCTACAGCACCGCTGCCCGGGAGCTGGGCCTCGAGGATGTGACCTACCAACGCGCAGCGATCGAACTGTTCGATGGCCGCCCCTTCAACACTGAAGATCCGATCAGCTACCTGAATGCGGTGTCGGTTCACCGCGATTTCAGCGTGGCGGAAATTCCGATCGGCGTACCACGGGCCCTGGCCAGCTGAAACGCATCCGTTTTCATTCCCAACCCCCCTTTTCTTACCATGTCCTTGATTCCCACCCTTTCCCCCCCGGATTCCACCGCCCCTGGCTCTCCTCCACCGCTGCTGCAGTTCACGGAGCTCGGCAAGGTCTACCCCACGCCCCGGGGTCCCTACCCGGTGCTGGAAAATGTGAATCTGGAGGTGCAACAGGGCGAATTCGTCTGCGTGATCGGCCATTCCGGCTGCGGCAAATCCACGCTGCTGAACATGGTCTCCGGTTTTGCCACGCCCACCTCCGGCCAGGTGCTGCTGAATGGGAAGCCGATCCTGAAACCAGGACCGGACCGGATGGTGGTGTTCCAGGGATATGCCCTGCTCCCCTTACTCACCGCCTACGAAAACGTGCATCTGGCGATCGATTCGGTCAAACCGACGCTGGCGGAACGCGAGAAGCGAGAGATCGCCATGGAACATCTGGCGATGGTGGGCCTCACTGCTGCGGCCGACAAGAAGATCACCCAGATTTCCGGTGGCATGAAACAGCGGGTGGCGATCGCCCGCGCCCTGGCGATCCGACCGGAAGTGCTGATTCTCGATGAACCATTCGGGGCCCTGGATGCGATCACCAAGGAAGAACTCCAGGAGGAACTGCTGGGAATCTGGAACACCCAGAAATGCACCGTCCTGATGATCACCCACGACATCGACGAGGCCCTGTTTCTGGCCGATCGGCTGGTGATGATGACCAATGGACCTGCCGCTGGGATCGGCGAAGTTCTGCCCATTGATTTTCCCCGGCCCCGCAGCCGTGAAGACATCATGGAAGATCCCAGGTATTACGAGCTGCGCAATCAGGCGCTCGATTTCCTGTATCACCGCTTCGCCCACGACGCCGATCAGGCCGCCTGAGCCTCCCCATGCCCGTCGCCCGCCGTTGCCGTCCCGGAGCCGACGCCAGCCCCCGCCCCAAGCCCGAAACCGGCCCGATGATCCATGGGTGCTTGCCAACCATGAGAAGATCCGGGGCGATTCCGATAGGCAGGTATGGGCCGTTTGTTTCCGCTGGCACTGCGGGCATCTGGGACGTTGAAGGTTGGCAACCGGGCCCGGCTGGCGGCTCCCCTTGTTCTGCTGCCCCTGCTGCTGGCGGCCTGCGCCCCGGACGGCGGCAGCGGCAGCGGCGTGCAGAGCCAGAAGATGGCCACGATCAAGGCCAGGGGCAAGCTGATCTGCGGTGTGGATGGCTCCCTGCCGGGCTTCAGTTTCGTGGGGCCCGACGGCAGCTACAGCGGCCTCGATGTGGACATCTGCAAGGCGATGGCCGCCGCCCTGTTCGGCGATCCCACCAAGGTGGAGTACCGCAACCTCAACTCCAGTGAGCGCTTCGCGGCCCTGGCCAGCGGCGAGGTGGATCTGCTCTCCCGCAACACCACCGCCACCCTCAGCCGCGATGCGGCGGGCGGCAACGGCCTGAGCTTCGGCCCTCCCACCTTCTATGACGGCCAGGGCGTGATGGCGCCCACCGCCAGTGGGATCAAGACCCTCAAGGACCTGGCCGGCAAGCCGATCTGCGTGGAAAGCGGCACCACCACCGAGCTCAACCTGGCCGACCGGATGCGGGAGCAGAACATCCCCTACACCCCGCTCAAGTTCCAGACCGGGGATCAGACCTACGCGGCCTACCTGCAGAACCGTTGCGTGGCTGTCACCAGCGACCGCTCCCAGCTCGCCGGCAAGCGCAGCAGCTTCCCCAGCCCTGACGCCCACACCCTGCTGCCGGATGTGATGAGCAAGGAGCCGCTGGCGCCCGCCACCGTGAACGCCGATCCGGTCTGGGCGGATGCGGTCCGCTGGACCGTGAACACCCTCTTCCAGGCCGAAGAGCTGGGCATCACCAAGGCCACTGTGGCCGCCAAGGTGGCCGAAGCGAAGGCCAACACCAACCAGGCCGACCTGCGCCGCTTCCTGGGGGTGGAAGGGGAGTTCGGCAAGCAGCTGGGTCTCCCGGCCGACTTCGTGCCCAAGATCATCGGAGCCGTGGGCAACTACGGCGAGATCTTCGAGCGCAACGTGGGCAGCGGCTCCCGGCTCAAGCTGGATCGCGGTGTGAACAAGCAGTGGAAGGAGGGTGGCCTGATCTACACCCCACCGTTCCGCTGATGGGCCTGGGCCTCCCCCCGACCCCCGTGCCATCGCCTGGCGCTGGGACGGAAGCACCGGTGCCCTGGTGGCGCAATCGCCTGGTGATCCCCTGGGTGATCCAGGGGGTGGTGGGGCTGGTCGTGCTGCTGTTGGTGGCCTTCCTGCTCGGCAACCTGGTCCGCAACCTCACGGCCGCAGGCCTGCTGCTGAGCTGGAACTGGCTGGGCCAGCCGGCCGGCTTCGACATCGCCGAGACGCTGCTGCCCTTCCAGGCCAGTGATCCCTATTGGCGCGGGCTGATGGCGGGCCTGGTCAACACCCTGCGGGTTGTGATCGCGGGCCTGGTGGGATCCACCCTGCTCGGCACCCTGCTGGGCATGGCCTCCTTCAGCGGCAATGCGCTGCTGCGCGGCCTGACCCGGATTTACGTGGAGGTGGTGCGCAACATCCCGCTGCTGCTGCAGCTGGTGTTCTGGTATTTCGTGGTGTTCCTCTCCCTTCCCAACGGCACCGCCGCGCTGCAGCTGCCCGGCATCGTGCTGGCCAAATCCGGGCTGTATCTGGCCGGTTTCGGAGAAGGGATGCGCTGGATCGGCCCCCAGCTGGTCAACGGCGTCTGGCAGGCACCGCTGCGCTATTCGGTGGAGTTCGGCGCCCTGCTCACCGGCCTGATCGCCTACTCGGCGGCGTTCATCGCGGAGGTGGTGCGCGGCGGTATCGCAGCCGTGGCCAAGGGCCAGTGGGAGGCCGCCTCCTCCCTCGGCCTTTCCTGGTTCCAGACCCTGCGCCTGGTGGTGCTGCCCCAGGCCCTGCGGGTGATCCTGCCGGGCCTCAACACCCAGTACATCTCCCTGGCCAAGAACTCCTCCCTGGCGGTGGCGGTGGGTTTCACCGACCTCTATTCGGTGGCCGAGACCACCCTCAACCAGACGGGCCGGGCCGTGGAGGTGGTGCTGCTGCTGCTCGGCGCCTACCTGGCCCTCGACCTGTTCATCTCCGTGGTGATGAACAGCCTCAACCGACTCGTGCAGATCCGGGAGCGCTGAGATGACCCCCCTGCTTCGCCGCCTCCGCCACGAACTGTTCGCCACCCCCGCCGACGGGGTGATCACCGTGGTGCTGCTGGCCCTGATCGGGGTCGGTGGAGCCAGTTTTCTGCACTGGGCCTTCGGCAAGGCCCAATGGGCCGTGATCCAGGCCAACAGCACCCTGTTCGCCCTGGGGCGCTTTCCGATCGATCAGCAGTGGCGCCTCTGGCTGCTCACGGCCCTGCTGGCAGCGGCCACCGGCGTCACCTGGGGCATGCTGCGCTCCCATCCCCGGCCAGACCGCACCGGCATCCTCTGGCCCCGCAATGACCGAATTGCGGCAGTGCTGCTGGGCCTGATCAGCCTTGGGCTGCCCTGGGCCCTGGGGCTCAGCCAGGCGATCCAGATCCGCTGGTGGGGCATCACCGCCCTGCTGCTGCTGTTGCGCTGGCTGGCCGGCCGCTTCGGGCCAGGCCTGCCCACCACGGTCAAGCGGCTGCTGCCCCTGGGGCTGCCCCTGCTTTATCTGGTGGGGATGGTGCTGATCAGTGGCGGTCTGGGGCTGGCCCCGGTGTCGCCCTCCGAGTGGGGTGGGCTGATGCTCACCCTGCTCGAAGCCAGTTTCGCGATCCTGCTCTGCTTCCCCCTCGGCGTGCTGCTGGCCCTGGGCCGCCGCAGCGAGCTGCCGTTGTTGCGCTGGGGCTCGGTGCTCTACATCGAATTCATCCGCGGCGCCCCGCTGATCACGCTGCTGTTTCTGGGGCAGAACATGCTCGGCTTCCTTCTGCCGGGTGGTCTGGCTCCGGAGCGGGTCTGGCGCGCGGCCTGGGTGCTCACCCTGTTCGCCGCGGCCTACCTGGCCGAGGCGGTGCGCTCCGGCCTGGCGGCGGTGCCCCGGGGCCAGCTGGAGGCAGCCCGCTCCCTCGGCCTGTCGATGCCCCAGGCCTTCACCTCGGTGGTGCTTCCCCAGGCCCTGCGGGTGGCCCTGCCGAGCATGGTGGGCCAGTTCATCTCGCTTCTCCAGGACACCACCCTGCTCTCCCTGATCGGCCTGATGGAGCTGCTGGGCACGGCCCGAACCGTGATG
>JBKDOV010000040.1:0-25347 GCA_046342815.1 Cyanobacteriota bacterium | reverse complement strand
GCTCAGAAGAGAGTAGTGAAAGAAATTTATGCCGACATGAAATCGGGCAAGCAAATGAATCGCTTGTTGCAGGGCGATGTGGGTAGCGGTAAAACCATTGTAGCATTCATCACCATTTTATTGGCAGTAGGGGGCAATGCTCAGTCGGCTTTGATAGCGCCCACAGAAATTCTAGCACACCAGCACTTTAACAATTTGAGAAAGTATGCAGAGCCGATGGGAATCACAATCGCGCTGTTGACCGGTTCAGTGAAGAAGAGTGCACGTAAGCCAATACACGAAAAATTGCAAGATGGCTCACTGCATATTTTGATAGGCACGCATGCGTTGCTCGAGGAGGAAGTGAAGTTTAAAAAATTGGGCTTGGCAATCATCGATGAACAGCACCGCTTTGGCGTGGCACAGCGTTCAAAGCTTTGGCAGAAGAATGAAGAGGTGTACCCACACGTGCTGGTGATGACGGCCACCCCCATTCCGCGCACCCTGGCCCTCTCGATCCACGGCGACCTCGATGTGAGTCAGATCGACGAACTCCCCCCCGGCCGCACCCCGATCCGTACGGCGTTGCTGCGGGGAGGTGAGCGTGCCGATGCCTGGCGCTTGATCCGCGAACAGGTGGAACTCGGGCAGCGCGCGTATGTGGTTCTGCCCCTGGTGGAGGAATCCGAGAAACTCGACCTGCGTTCGGCTGTGGAGGTTCACCGTCACCTCGCCGAGGAGGTGTTTCCCGATCTGAAGGTGGGTCTGCTGCATGGCCGTCTCTCCAGTGAGGAGAAGCAGAAGGCGATCGGTGCCTTCGCCCGGGGGGATTCCCAGGTGCTCGTCTCCACCACCGTGGTGGAGGGGGGCGTGGATGTGCCGGCGGCCAGTGTGATGGGGAGCTACCACGCCGAACGCTTCGGTCTGGCCCCGCACCCCCCGCGGCGGGGACGGGTGGGCAGGGGCGCGGCCGCCTCCCACTGCCTGCTGATCAACGACAGCACCAATGCGATGGCCCGCCAGCGGCTGGAGGTGCTGGTGCGCAGCGGCGACGGTTTCGAGATCGCCGAGATGGACCTGCGCCTCCGGGGGCCGGGCCAGGTGCTGGGCACGCGTCAGTCGGGCCTGCCCGATCTGGCCCTGGCCAGCCTCTGCGATGACGCAGAGGTGCTGGAGCAGGCCCGCGATCTGGCCCTGCGTTTGCTGGAGCAGGATCCAGAACTGGAGAACCATCCAGGCCTGCGCCAGGCCCTGGCCAACCAGCGACAGCAGGAAGCTGCCCGTCTGAATTAGCCCCGGGAGGGCACGATGGGGTCCCCGTTCCCCTGGCATGGCGGCCCAGCGACCCTGGCATCCGATTCCGATCCATGACAACGGCGAGGCTCTGCTGGAGCTGCCGCCTGAGTTGTTGCGGCTGGAACCGCACCCCTATGCCGCCCTCGGGGCTCCCTACGGGCCCCAGGCGACGCCGTTCCGGCTGCGCTCGGGCGTCCTCCAGCGGCTGCTGGAGGCCCAGGCCCTGCTGGAGCACCGGGCCCCCGGAGTGCGGCTGGCGATCTTCGATGCCTGGCGACCGCTGGCGGTGCAGCGGTTCATGGTGCGCCATGCGATCGAAACCGAATGTCGGGTGCGGGGTCTGGATCCCAGCACCCCTTCCGCTGCTCTGGACGACGTGGAGGCCCTGGTGGGCCGCTTCTGGGCTCCCCCCAGCGCCGATCCCCATACCCCGCCACCCCACAGCACGGGCGCCGCCGTGGATCTCACCCTGGCCGCTCGCGAAAGGGCGCTTCTGCCGATGGGGGGGGCGATCGATGAGCTGGGTCCGGTTTCCGAACCCGACCATTACGCCGCTGCCTGCCGCGAGGATCCAGCTTCAGCGCAGGCCCAGTGGCATCAAAACCGGTCGCTGCTGGCGGCGGTGATGGGGGAGGCCGGCTTCGCGCGCCACCCCAACGAGTGGTGGCACTTCAGCCACGGGGATCAGCTCTGGGCCTGGCAGCAGCAGCAGGACTGCGCCCACTACGGACGGGCCCCGGAGGATGGCACGGCCTGACCGGACGCCGGTGGATCGAGCTGCAGGTTTCTGGTCACGGCTGCGGCCGCCTCCGGGCTGATCAGACCCCGTTGCAGGCAGCGGGCCAGGCTGGCACGGGTCATCTCGGCCTGCACCTCCTGCAGCCGCTGCTGCACGCTGGCGGGCTGGTCCTGCCAGGGAAGAAGATGGCTGCGGTAGGCCGCTTCGATCCGGGCAGGCAGGCATGCCTCCTGATCGGGGTCAAGCCTTTCCGGCTGCGCACTGGGCAGGCTCGGGCGATAGGGCCTGACCTGGGCCAACCCGGCGGGCGGTCCGGCGGCAGCCAATAGCGGCAGCAGCGCCAGGAGCAGCAAGGCCCGTGTCATCAGCCGGCCTGGGCCAACAGCTCCCGCACCTGGTCCGGGCCGAGCTGTTCCACGAAGTTGCCGAAGCTGCTGCGCGGTTTGCCCTTTTCCTTCCAGGCCAGCAGCAGTGGCTCCAGGGTGGTTTCCAGATCCGCCAGGGCCATCTTCTCCAGATAGGGGCTGGCGAGTCGCGTCAGGTTGGGAGCTCCCCCCAACCAGAGCTGGTACTGATCCACCCCACTGCCCACCAGGCCGATCTCAGCCATGTACGGACGGGCGCATCCGTTGGGGCAGCCGGTCATGCGAACCAGCACCTGCTTGTCGATCCCGAGGCGTTGCAGCTGGGCATCCAGGCGCTCCAGCACATCGGGAAGGATTCTCTCGGCCTCGGTCACCGCCAGGCCACAAAGCGGCAGGGCAGGGCAGGCGATCGCATGGCGGGCCAGCAGGTCGGGGCTTTCCGGGGTCTCGAACCCGATGGCGGCCAGCTCCTGCCGCAGCGTGCTGCGCTGGGCGGTGCCGATATTGCAGAGCAGCAGGTCCTGGTTGGGGGTGAGCCGGATCTCGAGCTGATAGGTCTCCACGATCCGTCGCAGCGCCGCCTTCTGTTCGCCCTGCAGCCGACCGCAGAGAAGCGGCAGGCCCACGAACCAGAGGCCGCTGCTCTGGCGGTTCCAGCCGAGATAGTCGAGCAGCCTGGGCTTGGGTTCCTGGCGCAGGCCCTTGATCGGATGGGGGAAATAACGCTTCAGCTCCTGGCGGAACCAGGCGATGCCCTTGTCGTGGATCAGGTACTTCATGCGGGCATGGCGACGCTGTTCCCTGTCGCCGTGGTCCCGCTGCAGGGCGGCGATCGCCTGCACCAGATCAAGCACGTGATCGGCTGCCACGAAGCCGAAGGGATCGGCGATGCGGGCGAAAGTCTCCTCCTTGTTGTGGGTGCGGCCCATGCCGCCGCCCACATAGACGTTGCATCCCTGGGGCCGGCCGGAAGGATCGGTGAACAGCACCAGGCCGATGTCCTGGGTCAGCAGGTCCACCGAGTTGTCGCCGGGCACGGTCACGGCGATCTTGAACTTGCGCGGCAGGTAGGTGCCCCCGTAGAGCGGTTCGGCGGCATCACCGCTGAACACGGCCCCCTCGTGCTGTCTCTGCCGCACCTTCTTCACCGCGGCCACCGGTTTGATCCGATAGGAGAGATCGCCGTCCACCCAGAGGTCGAGATAGGAACCTTCGGCTGCCTGGGGAGCCAGCAGGTCGGCGATGCGATCGGCCAGCAGCCGGGCTTCGGGATAGCCCCCCTTCTGGAACGGCGCCGCCGGCGCCATGACGTTGCGGTTGATGTCTCCGCAGGCGGAGAGCGTGGAGCCGAGGGATCGCACAATCGTGCCGATCACTTCCTTGAGATCGGACTTGGCCACCCCGTGCATCTGAAATGCCTGCCTGGTGGTGGCCCTCAGGGTTCCATTCCCGAGCCGGTCGGAAAGCTCATCCAGCGCGACGAACAGGGAAGGCGCAATCTTGCCGCCCGGACTGCGCAGCCGCAGCATCATCTGCCAGTCCTTCTCCTTGCCCTTGGCGCGGTTGTCCCGGTTGTCCTGTTGGTAGCTGCCGTGGAACTTGAGAATCTGTACGGCGTTCTCGCTGAAGTTGGCCTTCTCGTTATCCAGCTCTGCGGCGAGGGGGTCGTGAAGGTGGCCGCTGCCTGCCTTGAGGGCCTCAAATTTGGTCACGGGCGCTCCAGCACCGCTCGGCGGGTTCGCTGAGTTTCGGGCGACCGTCGACGAAGACATCGGGGCTGGGACGAACAGGTCGATCCGAAGCTAGCGAACGGGCTGGGTCTAGTCGTTCCATACAGTCAGCCAACAACAATCCGCCGAAGCACGGCTGCGACCCATGGCTACCTTCCTGCTGGAGATCGGCACCGAGGAGCTTCCTGCCGACTTCGCCCGATTGGCCCTTCCCCAGTTGGAGGAGCGGGTGGTGGAGGATCTGCGCGCCTCCCGGTTGCCCTTCAGCTCCGTGCACGTCACCAGCACTCCCCGCCGGCTGGCGCTGACCGTGGCGGATCTGGGCGATCGCCAGGCCGATCTGGCGGAGGAACGCAAGGGACCGCCGGCCCAGCAGGCCTTCCGCGATGGTGTGCCGACGCCGGCGGCGGTGGGTTTCGCCAACCGCTGCGGCAGTGATCCGGCGGCGCTGGAGATCCGCGAAACTCCCAAGGGGCCGTTCGTGTTCGCCCAGACCCTCGAACCGGGCCGGCCCACGGCTGCGGTGCTCCCGGATCTGGTGCCGGCGTGGATCCGTGGCCTGCAGGGTCGCCGGTTCATGCGTTGGGGCGAAGGGGAGAGCCGCTTCAGCCGGCCGGTGCGCTGGTTGGTGGCCCTGCTCGACGACCAGGTGGTGCCGATCCAGCTCAGCGACTGTGATCCGGTGGTGGTGAGCGGCCGCACCAGCCGGGGCCACCGGCTCGAGCTGGATCCGGTGGAGATCGCCACCGCCGAGGCCTACGCCCCCACCCTGGCGGCGGTGGATGTGCAGGTGGAGCGGCTCAGCCGCGCCCGCTGGATCCGCCAGGAGCTGGAGCAGGCGGCGGCGCTTCGTCAGGCCGACATCGATCTGCCTGCATCGCTGTTTGACGAACTGGTGGATCTGGTGGAATCCCCCCGCCTGATCGAGGGGGAAATCGATGCGGACTTCCTGGCCCTGCCTCCGGAGGTGCTCAGCACCGTGATGCGCGCCCACCAGCGCTACGTGCCCTTGCTCCTGCGTGATCGGGCCGACGATCCCCTCGCCCTCGACAGCCATTCGAGCCTGCTGCCCGCTTTCCTGTGTGTGGGCAATGGCAGGGCAGAGGCCGCCGCCACCATTCAGCGGGGCAACGAACGGGTGCTGCGGGCCCGCCTGGCCGATGCCGAGTTCTTCGTTCGCGCCGACCGCGGCACCGCCAGCATCGACCGTCGGGATGCTCTCGACCGTGTCACCTTTGCCGAGGGTCTCGGCAGCCTCCGGGATCGCACCGAGCGCATCGAGTGGTGTACCGATGTGCTGCTGCAGCAGCTCCCGATCGATGCCGCAGAGGCGGACCATGCCCGCCGGGCCGCCCATCTCTGCAAGCACGATCTGGTGAGTCAGATGGTGGGGGAATTTCCCGAACTGCAGGGGGTGATCGGGGGCAAGTACCTGTTGGCCGAAGGGGAGCCGCGAGCGGTTGCCCTGGCCGTGCAGGAGCACTACCTGCCCCGGGGAGCCGGCGATCAGCTGCCGGGTTCGGCTGCGGGGGCGGTGGTGGCCCTGGCGGAGCGGCTGGAGCTGTTGTTGAGCATCTATGCCAAGGGGGAGAGGCCCAGCGGCTCCTCCGATCCCTACGCATTGCGCCGGGCCGGCAATGGGGTGCTCCAGATCCTCTGGCACCACGGCTGGTCGTTGAATCTCCAGGTGTTTCTGGAGCGGGCCTGCGGCCATTGGGCCGCTCTGTTTCCTGGCTTTGGGGTGAAGCCCCAGGATCTGCACCGCGATCTTGCTGAGCTGCTCCGCCAACGGCTGGTCAGCCTGCTGGAGGAGGAGGGGATCGATGCGGATCTGGTGCAGGCGGTGGCAGGAGAGGGTCTCCGTGTGGCCAGGCTGCTTGCCGACCCTGCCGATGCGCGCCAGCGAGCCCGTCTGCTGCAGGAGCTCCGCGGCAGCGGTGCCCTTGCCCCGGTTCAGGCGGTGGTGCAACGGGCCGCACGGCTGGCGGAGAAGGGCGACCTGCCTGCCGATCAGCTGCGCCCCGATGGGGTGGTGGACCGGGATCTGTTCAGCTCCCCGAGCGAGCTGGCGATGCTGGAGGTGCTCCAACGGCTGGAACCGTTCGCCACGGGGACAGACCCTGGCCGCTACCTCTCCCTCGCCCAGGGCCTCAGCGACAGCGCCACGAGCCTCGGGGCCTTTTTTGATGGGGAGCAGAGCGTGCTCGTGATGGCGGAGGATCCCGCCGTGCGACGCAACCGTTTGCACCTGCTCGGCATCCTGCGCAACCAGGCCTCGGTGCTGGCCGATTTCAGCAGAATCAGCTGAAACGGCCAGTTGCCGGCGGAGGGATCACTTTCCGGCGAGCACAGGCTCCCGCTTCTCGGTGGACTCCCCGGAGCCGGCCCCGGCGATCTTTTCCACCCGGATGCCACCCTTGATCGCCCCATCGGCTTCCATCGCCGCCACCTCCTCGGGACTGCGAACGGCACTCGGCACCGGTAGGTAGCCCGCGGGGGCCAGGGCCTGGCCGCGCAGTACCGAACCGAGGGTGCGGAACGTGAGCTTGAGCTGCTGCCAGGGGTTCATCGCCACCACCCGCTTGTAGAGGTAGCTGTCGAAGGTGAGGCGTTGGACATCCTTGTCATCGCACATCTCCACGAACGCTTCCCTGGCGGCATCGTTGCTGTAGAAGATGTTCTGCAGGATCTCCAGAACCTTATAGGTGGGGCCGTATTTCCTGTCCCACTTCTTCAGGTACACCTTGAGGTCGGCCTCGGTGGGGACACGGGTGCCCTTGGCGCTGGCTGCAACAATCTCCTCGGCACACATGCGGCCGCTCTTGGCGGCGAAGTAGATGCCCTCCCCGGAGCTCTTGGTGACGTAACCGGCGGCATCACCCACCAGCGCCATCCTTCCCACCACCCGACGGGGACGGGGATGCTCAGGGATCGGATGGGCCTCCACCTTGATCACCTCCCCTTTGAGGAGACGGTTGCTGGCCCGCTCGCGGATGCCCTTCTGCAGACTCTTGATCAGGGACTGGTTCTGCTGCATGGTGCCGGTTCCGACCGCCACGTGGTCGTACTTTGGGAACACCCAGGCGTAGAAGTCGGGAGAGACGTCGGTGCCGACGTACATCTCGGCGAGATCCTCGTAATAGGCCATCTCCTCCGGCGGAAGCTTGATTCGTTCCTGGAAGGCGATGGCCACGTTGTAATCCCCGGCATCCATGGCCTTGGCCACCTTGCTGTTGGCACCGTCGGCGCCGATGATCAGGTCCACCTCCAGGGTCATCAGCTCACCGGTGGGACCGCCGGCGGCGTAGTCGGCGTAGTGAAGGGTGTAGGGGCCCTGACGGTTGGCCCCCGTATCGATCGACTGCACGAGGCCGTTGATCAGGGTGGCGCCGAGCTCGGCGGCACGGTTGCGCAGGAAGGCATCCATCACCTCGCGGCGACACATGCCGATGTATTCGTTCTGGTTCTCAAGATGGATATCCACCTCGCGGTTGGAGGGGGAGATCATGCGCATGTTGCGCACTTTCCGGTCGATGATCGACTCGGGCAGGTCGAACTCCTCGACCATGCAGAGAGGAATGGCGCCGCCGCAGGGCTTGGCGTTGTCAAGTTTGCGCTCGAAAAGCCATGTCTGAATGCCGGCTTTGGCGAGCACCTCCGCAGCACAGGAACCGCTGGGGCCACCGCCCACGACTGCGACTCGCAACATCTTGAAACCTGCTTCAGCAGAGGGATCCTGGTGGAAAGTTAACACCGCTGAAGGGGTCATCGGCGGCCTTTCCGGGCAGAGGCTTTACCATCAGCCACTGTTTTGAGCAGGCGCGTGTCGCAACGTTCGATCCGCACCGACTCTCCCCGCCGAGCCCGCAGGCTGGGCGAGGACATCCCGCTGGCCCGCCGCAGCACCAGCCTCCCGTCCCCGGGCGCCAGCCGGGGCAGCAAGCTTCGGTGGTTCCTGGTAGGCAGCGCTTTGGTGGCCGGTTGCGGTGCCCTGCTGGTTGCCGGACCGCTTCGGGGTCTGCTCCAGCCTGCTCCGGTGGCGGGATTGAATGCGCGCCTGGGCCGGGATGGCCGCCTGCTCGGCCATTTCCGCTATCCGGAAGCCCCCGCCGCCCAGCTGGTGTCGATCGCCCCCGATCTGCAGCTGCGGGCCGATGCGGCCCGCTCGCTGCTGTCGATGCAGAGGGATGCCGCTGCCGCAGGGGTGAATCTGGTTGTGCTCAGTGCCTTCCGTTCGCGGGAGCTGCAGAAAGAGCTGTTCTTTGACGTCAAGTCCGAGCGCAACCAGAGCGCTGCTGATCGGGCCCTCGTGAGTGCTCCGCCCGGATTCTCCGAGCACAGCACCGGCTTTGCGGTGGACCTGGGCGATGGGCGGGCTCCGGAGGCCAACCTCTCCCCCCGCTTCGATGCCACTGCGGCTTACCGCTGGCTTCAGGCCAATGCAGCCCGCTACCACTTCCAGCTCTCCTTCCCGCGCAACAATCCCCAGGGGGTCAGCTACGAGCCCTGGCATTGGCGCTTCGAGGGATCGAGCGAAGCTCTGGAGCTGTTTGAACCTGCCCACCGCCTCAGCGGCAGTCGAGCTGGCGACCAGGGTCTGAGATAGGATCAAGAATCGCTTCAGATGGCTCCATGATCCCCCCGGATCGGGTGCCGATGGCCCTAGCAGAGACAGCGTCCGAGATCATCTTCTTCGTACCCCGGAATCAGCCAGGATCAGCAGGAGCGCGGGGTGAGCGATTTCGCCTCACCACCTAACCTTTCTTTCATTGCAGGACCCCAGCCCCATGAGTGGCGAAGTCAAAGGAGCCAAGATCCGCAATATTGCGATCATTGCCCACGTCGACCACGGCAAGACCACGCTTGTGGATGCGCTGCTCGGCCAGTCCGGCATCTTCCGGGAAGGGGAGGCCGTGCCCACCTGCATCCTCGATTCCAACGACCTTGAGCGGGAGAGGGGGATCACGATTCTTTCCAAGAATACTGCCGTTGATTACAACGGAATCCGCATTAATATTGTTGACACTCCTGGCCACGCTGACTTCGGCGGCGAAGTGGAACGGGTGCTGGGCATGGTGGATGGCTGCCTGCTGATCGTGGATGCCAACGAGGGGCCGATGCCCCAGACCCGCTTCGTGCTCAAGAAAGCCCTGGAGAAGGGTCTGCGTCCGATCGTCTTCGTCAACAAGATCGACCGCGCCCGGGTGGACCCTGAGCAGGCCGTCGACAAGGTGCTCGACCTGTTCCTGGAGCTGGGGGCCGACGACGACCAATGCGACTTCCCCTATCTGTTCGGCAGTGGCATGGGTGGCTACGCCAAGCCCGACATGGCCACCGAGAGCGACAACATGAAGCCGCTCTTCGATGCCATCCTCCGGCACGTTCCACCGCCGGTGGGCGACCCTGAAAAGCCCCTGCAGCTTCAGGTCACCACCCTCGATTACAGCGATTTCCTTGGCCGGATCATGATCGGCCGCATCCACAACGGCACGATCCGGGCCAACCAGCCGGCGGCCCTGATCCGCGACGATGGCAGCATCAAGCGGGGTCGCATCAGCAAGCTGCTGGGCTTCCAGGGCCTGCAACGGGTCGAGATTGAGCAGGCCAGTGCCGGCGACCTGGTGGCAGTGGCGGGCTTCGATGAAGTCAACATCGGCGAAACGATCGCCTGTCCCGACAACCCCGAGGCCCTTCCCCTGATCAAGGTGGATGAGCCCACCCTCCAGATGACCTTCGTGGTCAACGATTCACCGTTCGCTGGCAAGGAAGGCAAGTT
Source organism: Cyanobacteriota bacterium (assembly GCA_046342815.1). Classification (GTDB taxonomy): domain Bacteria; phylum Cyanobacteriota; class Cyanobacteriia; order PCC-6307; family Cyanobiaceae; genus Cyanobium. The sequence goes on along the minus strand of JBKDOV010000040.1, from coordinate 15,462 downwards.
CGTCACCAGCCGCCAGATCCGCGACCGCCTGCAGAAGGAGCTGCTCACCAACGTGGCGCTGCGGGTCGAGGACACCGACTCCCCCGACCGCTGGTCCGTGAGCGGCCGAGGCGAGCTGCACCTGGGCATCCTGATCGAGACGATGCGCCGCGAGGGCTATGAGTTCCAGGTGAGCCAGCCCCAGGTGATCTTCCGCACGATCGACGGCACGCCCCATGAGCCGTTTGAAACCCTGGTGATGGATGTGCCGGAGGAATCGGTGGGCGCCTGCATCGAGAAACTCGGGATCCGCAAGGGCGAGATGCAGAACATGGAGACCAGCAACGACGGTCGCACCCAGCTGGAGTTCGTGGTTCCTTCCCGGGGCCTGATCGGCTTCCGGGGTGATTTCATCCGCGCCACCCGCGGAGAAGGGATCATGAGCCACTCGTTCCTCGATTACCGCCCGATGCAGGGTGAGTTCGATACGCGTCGCAACGGCGTATTGATTGCATTCGAGGAGGGCACCGCCACCTTCTACGCACTCAAGAACGCCGAAGATCGCGGTCAGTTCTTCATCACTCCCGGCACCAAGGTGTACAAGGGGATGATCATCGGCGAGAACAACCGGCCCCAGGATCTGGAGATCAATGTCTGCAAGGCCAAGCAGCTCACCAACATGCGTTCGGCCGGTGCCGAGGAACTCGATACCCTCCAGGCTCCGATGCAGATGACCCTGGAGAGGGCCCTGGAGTACATCGGTCCCGACGAGATGCTCGAGGTCACGCCGGAATCGATCCGTCTGCGCAAGCTGCCGATGAAGAAACCGGCCAAGCGTTGATCTCTTCCTCCGATTCCGAGGAGATCTCCCTGACCACCGACCCCCGCTTCCGGGAGTCGGTGGCTCTTTTCAATGCCGGCGAATGGTATGCCTGCCACGATGGGCTCGAAGAGCTCTGGCACGAAACCCAGGGGGAGATGCGCCCGGTGCTGCAGGGGATCCTGCAGATAGCCGTGGCCCATCTCCATCTGGAGCGAGGCAATCTCCGCGGTGCCACGGTATTGATGGGCGAAGGGCTTGGAAGACTTCAGAACCAGGGGGAGCAGGCCCTCTGCCTGGATCTGGAGGGCCTGCGCCGCTCCGTTCTGCCCAGGCTTCAACGGCTCCAGGCCGGAGAGGATCTGGCCGATCTCCCCCTTCCCCGTCTGGAGGCGTTGGATGGGGGGGCTCGACCGGCACCGGTACATTGACCCAACATCAGCCGATTCCGTTCCCGCCTTGCAGCCACCGGCCCGATTGCCCTCCCTTGCCCCTCTGAGGTGCCTTTTCTGGCTCGGATGCCTGCTGGCTCTTCCAGGAACGGCGGCCCTTTCCGCTCCGGCCCCGGTGCCGGCCCCAGTGCAGGCGAGCACCGCTGGAGCTGCACCGGGTGCCGCCACCGGCATGGTCACGATTGAATCAGATCGCCAGCAGGCGGACAACCGCACGGGCATCGTCACGGCCACGGGCAATGTGCGGATCGCCTATCCCGACCGTTCGATGGTGGCCACCTCCCGCCAGGCCCAGTACTTCACCCGGGAGGGAAGGCTGGTGCTCAGTGGCGATGTGGAGGTGGTCGATGGCGACGGTCAACGAATCCGCGCCGAAACGCTTGTCTATCGCCTCGACAGCGAGCGCCTGGTGGCCGAGCCGCCGTCCGGTCGCCAGGTGACCAGCACCCTGCGGTTGCGTTCCAACCGGCCGGCCACCGGCCAACCTGCCCTGCTGCCATGAGTCTGGTCCTCGAGCAGGTGGCCATCACCCTCGGCGGCAGGCCCCTGGTCAGTGGGGTGAGCCTGGAGCTCCGTCCTGGCGAGGTAGTGGGCCTGCTGGGCCCCAACGGCGCCGGAAAAACCACCACCTTCAACATGGTGACGGGCCTGTTGCGGCCCGACAGCGGTGATGTCTGCCTCGATGGCGTCTCGGTGGCGGCCCTGCCGATGCCGAGTCGGGCCAGGCTCGGCATCGGCTACCTGCCCCAGGAGGCCAGCGTCTTCCGCAATCTCACGGTGCGCGACAACTTGCGACTGGCTCTGCAGGAGAGCGGGGCGCCGAACGAGATCCGGCGGGAGCGGCTGGAACGCCTGATTGAGGAATTCCACCTCGGCAATTTTCAGAATCGCAAGGGCTACCAGCTCTCCGGAGGCGAAAGGCGCCGTTGTGAGGTGGCCCGGGCTCTGGCGGTGGGGGAATCAGGCCCCCGCTACCTGCTGCTCGATGAACCGTTCGCCGGGGTCGATCCCCTGGCCGTCGCCGACCTGCAGGAGCTGATCAGCGGCCTGCGGCTGCGGGGGATGGGTCTATTGATCACCGACCACAACGTGCGCGAAACCCTGGCGATCACCGACCGGGCCTACATCCTCACCGAAGGCCGCATCCTGGCCTCTGGCAGCTCCCAGGACATGGCCCACGACCCCCTGGTGCGCCGCCACTACCTGGGCGAGGGATTCCAGCTGTGACGCGACCCGCCCTGCTCAAGGCCCCGTCCTTTCCCCTGCGGATCGGCAAGTTCCCTTCCTGGCGGCAGCTGCCCCTGATCGATCGCTGGCTGCTGTCGGAGCTGATGGGCCCGCTGCTGTTCGGCATTGCGGCGTTCACCGCCGTTTCGCTCTCGGTGGGTGTGGTGTTTGAACTGGTGCGCAGGGTGGCCGAATCGGGGCTGCCTTTGCTGGCGGCGGTGCAGGTGTTGCTGCTGCGCTTGCCCGGCTTCCTGGTGCTGGCCTTTCCGATGGCCACCCTGATGGCCACCCTGCTCGCCTACAGCCGCCTTTCGGGCAGCAGCGAACTCACGGCCCTGCGCAGCGTGGGCGTAAGCACCCAGCGGATGGTGCTGCCCGCCCTGATGCTGGCGCTGGTGATGAGCCTGCTCACCTTCGTGTTCAACGATGTGATCGTCCCGAGGGCGAATCTCGAGGCTACGAATGCCCTTGAGCGAGCTCTGGGAAAGGCGATCGCCACCGAAAAAGGAGACAACATTCTCTACTCTCGTTTCGGCCGTATTCGCAATGAGTATGGCGAAAAGGTGAAACACCTGACCCATATCTTCTACGCGCGTACCTTCAAGGAAGGCCAGATGAACGATGTCACTCTTCTCGACTTCTCCCGGATCGGGCAGCGCCAGATGCTGATGGCCAAGTCGGGTCGCTGGAACGAGAACGAGGCGATGTGGGAGTTTTTCGATGGTCGCATCGTCAACGTGGATGAGCGCACCGGCACCACCACCTCCGGTGAGTTCGATCGCTACGCCTACCCCCTCAGCCGCGATCCCATCGAGGTGGCGCAGTTGCCCACCGATGCCAGTCAGATGACCGTGGGCCAGGCCCGCAGGGCCGAAAGGCTGCTCAAGGAAGCAGGCAATGCCAAGGAAGCCCGCAGACTTCGCGTCCGCATCCAGGAGAAGTTCGCCTTCCCGGCCATCTGTCTGGTGTTCGGGCTGATCGGCAGCAGTCTGGGGGTCAAACCCCACACCCGTACCAGCCGCAGCCAGGGCTTCGGCATCAGCGTTCTGTTGATCTTCGGGTACTACCTGATGTCATTCATCTTCAGTTCCCTCGGCATCACCGGTACCCTCAGTCCTTTCCTTGCGGCCTGGTTGCCGGTGTTCGTGGGCCTGGCCGGTGGGCTTGCCTTGTTGCGGCAGGCCAATCGATGATTGCTTCGGTGCCGGAGCGGTTCGGTGCCGGTTCGGCTCCACGAACTTCGCCGGGGTCTCCACCGGGGCCCTGAAGCGGCAGACTGGGGCGGTCTTGTCGGTTCCTGGTGAACGATCCCGTTCTGGGGCTGGGCCTCCTGGCCTTCGGCCTCCTCCTGCTGGTGTTGCCGATCTCCTTCTGGTCGCTCAGCGGAGGTCGCAACAGCTCCGCTGTGAGGTTGCTGGTGGCCGCCGCCAATCTCTGTCTCACCGCCCAGCTGGTGCTGCGCTGGTGGGAGTCAGGCCACTTCCCGATCAGCAACCTCTACGAGTCGCTGTGTTTCCTGGCCTGGGGTTGCACGCTCACCCAGTTGCTGGTGGAGCGGGCCTGGCCCAGCCCCCTGGTGCCTGCCGCCGCCACGCCGATGGCGCTTGGCTGTGTGGCCTTCGCCAGCTTCGCGCTGCCGGATCGGCTCCAGGAAGCCTCCCCCCTGGTGCCCGCCCTGCGCTCCAGCTGGCTGGTGATGCACGTGAGCGTGATCATGCTGAGCTACGCGGCCCTGCTGGTGGGTTCGCTGCTTTCCGTGGCCGTTCTGTTCACCGACCGGAAGGAGGCCCTGGAGCTGCGCAGCAGTTCGATCGGCAGTGGTGGTTACCGGCAGGCCCAGTTGGCCAGCGACGGTCCTGGGACGATGGCGCTTAACAGCACCGAGTTCCGGATCAGCGAGCAACTCGATAGCCTCAGCTATCGAACGATCACGGTGGGCTTTCTGCTGCTCTCCGTGGGGCTGGTGAGCGGAGCCGTATGGGCCAATGAGGCCTGGGGAAGCTGGTGGAGCTGGGACCCCAAGGAAACCTGGGCCCTGATTTGCTGGCTGGTCTACGCCGCCTATCTGCATACCCGCCTGATCCGGGGATGGCAGGGAAGGAAGCCAGCGATCGTGGCTGCCGTAGGCCTGGTGGTGATCGCCGTCTGTTACATCGGCGTCAACCTGCTCGGCATCGGCCTCCACAGCTACGGCTGGTTCTTCGGCAGCTGAATCCTGCGCCGCAGCCTGCGGCTCCAATGAACCATCAGCGGTGGTGCCAGCAGGCCCAGCGGCCCCGGCACAGGCTCGGCCACCGCTGCTACCCAGCGCTCGGCGATCAGGCGATGGCCTGCCGTGGTGGGGTGGAAGTCATCCCAGAAAAACCAGCGCTCCGGGTCGCAGATCACAGCATTGGCCAGGCAGGACTGGGTGACGTTCTCCAGTCCGAAGCGCTCCGGTTCTGACAGGATCTCGACAAACAGAGCGTCGCTCTCGAAGGCCACGATCTCTGTCTGGGGCAGGGCGGTCTGCAGCTGCGCAAGGGCGGGGCCGAGGGCACTGTTGAAGGCCTGGCTGGCGGCGCTGATCGCAGCAGCTTCCTGCGTTCCCAGGAAAAGGGGAGTGCTGCCCAGGTCGGGCATGTTGGGCACCAGAAACTGAGTGCCCCCTGCGCTTGCCAGGGTCAGTACCGACCCCACGATGTTCTGGATCCCATTACCGATCAGGGCTGCCAGTCCTTCCGGGCCCGGCCCGGTAGCGAAGCCTGAATCTCCATCGAATGTGCCTGACGTGCGGTTGCCATTGAGGCTCCAGCCGAGCAGATCGTTGGGAAACAGCCAGACCAGGAAAAGGTCGTGCTCAGGGTCCGGCGCCGGATTTCCAACAAGGAACGCCTGCAGCTGGTTGGCATTGCCGAGATTGGCAAAGGCGGGCTGAAACAGGGCCGGCACCCCGGGGCTGTAGGTGTTGAAGTTGTCCAGACCGGTGGTGGCTCCACTCACCGCGTAGTTGCTGCCGCCGGCCAGGGAGGGCACAAAACCTGCTCCCGGAGGGTCACCGCCTGGATGGAACATCCGCCAGAGCTGCTCGATCGCCACCGGCCCGTTCGATACCCGGCCCCCTGCGTAGGGAGGGGGAGGAAACACCACACCAGTGGCATTGCTCGTGGTGATGCCGCTGTTTCCTCCATCCGAGAGGCTGTCGCCGAAGGAATAGAGGTGGTCGAGGCGGCTGATGCGGGCTAGGGCTGGCGCAAACGCCCCCTGCAGAAACGGGCCCAGCGCCACCAGGGCCGCCAACCAGGCTGTGCTGCTGATCCGCATGCCCCTGCCCACGTGATGCTCCAGCACTTCCCTGGAAGCTAAGGATTCGGGTTCACAGCCACCAGCTCCTGCCCCATCCCTGCGGCTGGATCACCGCAGGGATGGGCCGCGCTCAGACGAGTGCCGGTTCGGGGCGGCGACTGTTGCGGATGCCGGTGATCGCCTCGGCGTAGTCGGCGGCTCCGAATACGCCGGACCCACTCACGATCGCGTTGGCACCGGCTTCGATCCCCTGCCAGGCATTGCCGGGCTTGATGCCCCCATCCACTTCGTTCCAGGGGTCCAGACCGCGCTCATCGCAGAGGCGACGCAGGTCGCGGATCTTCTGCACCTGGTTCTGAATGAAGCTCTGGCCTCCGAAGCCAGGGTTGACGCTCATGATCAGCACCAGATCACAGAGCTCGAGGCAGTACTCGAGGGTGTCGAGCGGGGTGCTGGGGTTGAGCACGGCGCCGGCCTGCTTGCACAACTCCTTGATCTGGGCCAGGTTGCGGTGCAGGTGGGGGCAGGCCTCCACCTGCACCGAGATGATGTCGGCGCCAGCCTTGGCGAAATCGGCTACATATTTCTCCGGCTCCACGATCATCAGGTGAACGTCGAGCGGTTTGGTGGTGACAGGCCGCAGCGCCTCGACGATCAGGGGACCGATGGTGATGTTGGGCACGAAACGGCCATCCATCACATCCACATGGATCCAGTCGGCGCCGGCTTCGTCGATGGCACGCACCTGATCGCCGAGACGGGCGAAATCGGCCGAGAGGATGGAGGGGGAGACCACCAGGGGCTTGGTGCTCATGGACGGGCCACCGCGGAGAAGGAGCCCAAGGATTGTAAGGAAGCACCCGGGTGGGCCTCCAGGGAATTCCCCGTCACGCTGATACGATGACCCGGCTTCAAGCCCGAAAGGGCCTGTCGTTGCTGGCTCCCTTGGGCGTCCGGCACGGTTGAAGCCAAGTACGTCACCCTGCCGGACAGCTGTGGATCGCACCCTTATCCAGGAAATTCTCGAGGTCGTTGAACAGGCCGCCATCGCATCGGCCGAACTGACCGGTCTGGGCAAAAAGGACGAAGCTGACGCCGCAGCTGTGGAAGCCATGCGCAAGCGCATGGGTCAGATCCAGATGCAGGGTCGGATCGTGATCGGGGAGGGAGAGCGCGACGAAGCCCCCATGCTCTACATCGGTGAGGAAGTGGGCAGCGGCACCGGCCCCGGCGTTGACTTCGCCGTGGATCCCTGCGAAGGCACCAACCTCTGCGCCAACAGCCAGCGCGGCTCGATGGCCGTTCTGGCCGCTTCCGATCGCGGTGGTCTGTTCAATGCTCCCGACTTCTATATGAAGAAGCTGGCGGCACCTCCGGCCGCCAAGGGCAAGGTGGACATCCGCAAGTCGGCCACCGAAAACATCGAGATCCTCAGCCAGTGCCTCGGTGTGGCCAAGAGCGAGCTGGTGATCGTGGTGATGGACCGTGCCCGCCACAAGGACCTGATCGCCGAGATCCGCGCCACCGGCGCCCGCGTGCAGCCGATCTCCGACGGTGATGTGCAGGCTGCCATCGCCTGCGGTTTCGCCGGCACGGGCACCCACTGCCTGATGGGCATCGGTGCCGCACCGGAGGGGGTGATCTCCGCCGCCGCCATGCGCGCCCTGGGCGGCCACTTCCAAGGTCAGCTGGTCTATGACCCGGCCGTTGCCCAGACCTCCGAATGGGCGGACTACACCAAGGAAGGCAACATCGCCCGCCTCAACGAGATGGGCATCACCGATGTGGACAAGATCTACGAAGCCGAGGAGCTCGCTTCCGGGGAAAACGTGGTGTTCGCCGGCAGCGGCATCACCGACGGTCTGCTGTTCCACGGGGTGAAGTTTGAGAAGGACTGCACCCGCACCAGCTCGCTGGTGATCAGCACCCTCGACAACACCGCCCGGTTCACCAACACCGTGCATATCAAGCCCGGTGCCCAGAGCATCGCGCTGCGCTGATTCCGATTCTCTCAGCGCGAAACCAGAGGTCAGCCTCCATGCACATCGCCGTCGTCGGCCTGAGTCATCGCACGGCTCCGGTGGAGATCCGCGAACGTCTCAGCATCCCTGAGCAGACCATGGAGGCTTCGCTGCAGAAGCTGCGGGCCAACGAACAGGTGCTGGAGGCTTCCATCCTCAGCACCTGCAATCGGCTGGAGATCTACACGTTGCTTCGCCATCCCGAGCTCGGCATCTCGGCCGTGGGCAGCTTCCTCAGCCAGGTTTCCGGCCTGGAGGTCGCTGATCTCACGCCCCATCTGTTCGTTTACCACCACGAGGAAGCGATCGGTCACCTGCTGCGGGTGGCGGCCGGGCTCGACAGCCTGGTGCTGGGGGAGGGTCAGATTCTCTCCCAGGTCAAGAAGATGGTGCGTCTCGGCCAGGAGTACCGCTCCGTGGGGCCGATCCTCAACCGCCTGCTCAATCAGGCGGTGAGCACTGGCAAGCGGGTGCGCACCGAGACCAACCTGGGCACAGGAGCCGTTTCGATCAGCTCCGCCGCCGTGGAGCTGGCTCAGCTGAAGATCGGTCAAGCCCGCGGCCTCGACGAACTCGTACCGCTCGATCAGGAACAGGTGGCGGTGGTGGGAGCGGGCCGCATGGCCCGGCTGCTGCTCCAGCATCTGCAGGCCAAGGGCTGCCGTGGTGCGGTGCTTCTCAATCGCACCGTGGAGAGGGCCGAGCGTCTGGCGGCCGATTTCCCTGGGCTGCCGGTGCAGTGCCGGCCCCTGAGCGATCTCGACCATTGCCTCAGCACCTGCTCCCTGGTGTTCACCAGCACGGGGGCGGAAGATCCGATCATCACCGCCGACCGGCTGCGGGCCCTCAACCGGCGCTCCAGCCTGATGATGGTGGATATCGGTGTGCCGCGGAACATCAGTTCCGATGCCGATGAGCTGCCCGGTGTGGATTCCTTTGATGTGGATGACCTCCAGGAAGTGGTGGCCCGCAATCAGGAGGCCAGGCGTGAGATGGCCGCCGAGGCGGAGGGGCTGCTGCGCGAGGAATCACTGCAGTTCCTCGATTGGTGGGACGGCCTGGAAGCGGTTCCGCTGGTCAACCGTCTGCGCAACCAGTTGGAGGACATCCGGGAACAGGAACTCCAGAAAGCCCTCAGCCGCATGGGACCCGACCTTTCGGCCCGGGAACGCAAGGTGGTCGAGGCCCTCAGCAAGGGCATCATCAACAAGATTCTGCACACGCCGGTGACCCGTCTGCGGGCACCCCAGCCACGCCAGCAACGTCACGTGGCAATGAAGGTACTGGAGGAGTTGTTTGAGCTTGAGGATCCACAGCACGAAGCCTGATTCGGCACCCTTGAGCAACCACAAAGCAAGTGCCGGGGTGTCGGCAACAAAGTGTCGCCCTTTCCCGCATTCGAGCACCACGCTCCAGTACGGTCTGCCCATCCAGGAGAAACGAGACAGCCGATGAAACGTGTGCTTGCGATTATCCTCGGGGGTGGTGCCGGTACTCGCCTCTACCCCCTCACCAAGACCAGGGCCAAGCCCGCCGTGCCCCTGGCTGGCAAGTACCGCCTGATTGATATTCCCGTCAGCAATTGCATCAACTCCGAAATCAATAAGATTTACGTTCTTACCCAATTCAATAGTGCATCGCTCAATCGTCACCTGACGATGAGTTACAACCTTTCTGCGGGCTTCGGGCAGGGATTCGTGGAGGTGCTGGCGGCCCAGCAGACTCCGGACAGCCCCAGCTGGTTTGAAGGCACCGCCGATGCGGTTCGCAAATATCAGTGGCTGTTCCAGGAATGGGATGTGGACCATTACCTGATTCTTTCCGGTGACCAGCTCTACCGGATGGATTACAGCAAATTTGTGCAGCACCACATCGATACCGGTGCTCAGCTTTCCGTTGGAGCCCTGCCGGTGGACGCCGAACAGGCGGAGGGCTTTGGGCTGATGCGCACCACTCCCGACGGTCGGATCCGCGAGTTCCGGGAAAAGCCCAAGGGTGAAGACCTTGCCGCCATGCAGGTGGACACGGCCAAGCTTGGCCTCTCGGTTGAAGAGGCGCAGCGGCGCCCCTATCTGGCGTCGTTGGGGATCTACGTGTTCAGCAGAGATACCCTCTTTGATCTGCTCACTGCCAACCCCACCGCCACCGATTTCGGCAAGGAGATTATCCCCGCTTCCCTTGAGCGAGGAGATAACCTTCAGAGTTTCCTCTTTGATGATTACTGGGAGGATATCGGAACCATCGGCGCGTTCTACGAGGCCAACCTCGCTCTCACGGCCCAGCCGAATCCGGCCTTCTCGTTCTACGACGAGAAGTTTCCGATTTACACCCGTCCTCGCTATCTCCCCCCCAGCAAGCTTCAGGATGCCCAGGTCACCGAATCGATCATCGGTGAGGGATCGCTGCTGAAGGCCTGCAGCATCCACCACTGCGTGCTCGGTGTGCGGAGCCGCGTGGAGGATGAGGTGGTTCTGCAGGACACCCTGGTGATGGGTGCGGACTACTTCGAATCGTCCGAAGAACGGTTGGTGCTGCGCGAACGGGGAGGCATTCCGATCGGTGTCGGCAAGGGCACCACGGTGAAGCGGGCGATCCTTGATAAAAACGTGCGGATTGGCAAAGATGTCACGATTGTCAACAAGGATCACGTCGAGGAAGCCGACCGTCCGGAGTTGAACTTCTACATCCGCAACGGAATCGTGGTGGTGGTGAAAAACGGCACCATCGCTGATGGCACCGTGATCTAGGGCTTGTCAGGGGGCTTGCGTGACAGCACTCGCTGACATCACCAGGCAATCACTCCATCCCCCCATCGGCGTGGCCACACTGCAGGGGAGCTACGTTTCCTTCCCTGCCCCATGAGCAAGGCGCATTTCGGCCTGATTGGTCTTGGCGTGATGGGTGAAAATCTTGTGCTCAATGCCGAGCGCAATGGGTTTTCCAGTGTTGTCTACAACCGTACCTACGCCAAGACGCTTGAGTTCCTGGCGGGACGTGGTGCCGGAAAGGACATCATTGGCGTTGAAACCCTTCCCGAATTCGTTGCCGCGCTGGAACGTCCGAGACGGATCCTGATGATGGTGAAGGCCGGTGATGCTGTGGATGCCACCATCGCCAGCCTCTCTCCTTTGCTGGAGGAGGGGGATCTGCTGATCGATGGCGGTAACTCCCTCTACACCGATACCGAACGGCGGGTGGCGGAGCTCGAAAGCAAGAGCTTCGGCTACATCGGCATGGGCGTATCGGGTGGCGCCAAGGGAGCCCTGGAAGGTCCGAGCATGATGCCGGGGGGCACCAAGGCCGCCTACGACGCGATCGAGGATCTGGTCTCGAAGATGGCCGCCAAGGTGGAGGACGGTCCCTGTGTCACCTACATCGGCCCCGGCGGTTCCGGCCACTTCGTCAAGACCGTCCACAACGGCATCGAATATGGGATCGAGCAGATCCTTGCCGAGGCCTACGACCTGATGAAACGGGTGGCCGGCATGGATGGCAAAGCCATGGCCGACGTGCTCAACGGCTGGAACCAGACCGAGGAGCTGGCTTCGTTCCTGGTGGAGATCACCGAGGTCTGCCTGCGCACCACCGATCCGGAGGATGGCGGCGATCTGGTGGAGAAGATCGTTGATGCCGCCGGCCAGAAGGGAACCGGTCTGTGGACGGTGGAGAGTGCCCTGCAGATGGGCGTTCCCGTTCCCACCATTTACGCGGCGCTCAACGCAAGGGTTCTGAGTTCGCTGCGACCGGAGCGGATCGCCGCCGAGGCCGTGCTGTTGCCCCCGCCTCCCCACCAATTCGATCTGGGCAGCCCCGCCGACGGAATGGGCCCGCTGCGGGATGCCTGCATCCTGGCCTGCATCGCCAGTTACGCCCAGGGCATGGCCCTGCTTCAGGCCGCCTCCCGCCTCCATGAATACCAGCTCGACATGGCGGCCATCGCCCAGATCTGGAAGGGGGGATGCATCATCCGCGCCCGCCTGTTACAGCGCATCCAGGATGCCTACCGATCCCAGCAGGACCTGGCGAACCTGATGCTCGACCCCTGGTTCGCCATCCAGGTCAACAGCCGCCTGCCGGGCCTTCGCCAGGTGGTGGCCGGGGCCGCTCTGGCCGGTATCCCCGTGCCCTGCCTCAGCAGCACCCTTGATTACATCGACAGCTACCGCAGCGGCCGTCTGCCCCAGAATCTGGTGCAGGCGATGCGGGATTGCTTCGGCTCCCATACCTACGAACGCACCGACCGGCCCGGCGCCTTCCACACCGAGTGGCTTCCATGACCCGTTATCACCTGATGGTGGCCACAGGCCCGGAGGATCTGGCCCGTCAGGTCTCCCAGCAGATCGCGGCGGCGATCGACCTTTCCCTGGCCGAGCGCGATCGCGCCCAGATTGCCCTGGCTGGTGGTGAATCGCCGCGGGCCGCCTACCAGCGGCTGGGTCAGGAGCATCTGCCCTGGGATCGGGTCGATGTGCTGCTGGGTGATGAACGCTGGGTGGCGGCCAGCGATCCCGCCAGCAATGCGCGGATGCTGCGCGAAACCCTGCTGAGCGAGCCCCCCGCTTCCCACGCCTGCTTCCATCCGGTGCCCACTGACCGGCCCACCGCCCAGGAGAGCGCCGCGGCCTATGGGGAGCTTCTGCGGCAGCTCTGTCCAGGCGATCCGCCGCGGCTCGATCTGGTGCTGCTTGGCCTCGGCGACGATGGCCATACCGCTTCGCTGTTTCCGGGTACCGCGGCCACGAAGGTGGTCGATCAGGCGGTGACGATCGGGGAAGGCAAGGGCCTGCCCCGGATCACACTCACGGCCCCGGTGCTCAGCGAGGCGCGCACGGTGCTCTTCCTGGTGAGTGGCTCCGGCAAGCGGGAGGCGCTGCGCCGCCTGCTCGATCCGGACGAATCGGCGGAGCGCACGCCGGCCCGTCTGGTGTCTCCCTGCAGCCAGGTGGTGGTGCTTGCTGATCCGGAAGCGGCGGCTGATCTGCCCCGGAGCTGAACCGATGGCGACGACGAAGCTGGTGGTGGCAGGCGATGGCTTCAGTGGCTGGCATGCCCTCAACGACACGGTGATGGGAGGGCGCAGCTCTGCGATCTGCCGTGTCAGCAGCCAGGGACTGGTGCTGGAGGGAGAGGTGGTGGAGACCGGTGGTGGCTTCGTCAGCTGCCGTTCGCCCCTGTTTTCCCCTCCCCTGGATCTGAGCGGTTTCGATGGCCTGCAGCTGGATCTGCTGGGCGATGGCCGTCGCTACAAGCTGGCAGTGGCCTGCGCCGATCGGATGGCGGGACTCACGGAGCTGATTCCCGGTGGATTGCGCTGGGTGGTGGAGTTCGAGGCGCCGGCGGGTCTCAGCAGCGTCTCGCTGCCCTTCGCCCAGTTGCGGCCCTCGGTGCGGGCCCGGCCCTTGGAGGGATTGCCCCTGGGCCTGCCGCTGCACTTTGATGTTGCGCGGATCACCCGGCTGCAGATTCTCCATTCCCGCTTCGGTGATGATGGCGGTACAAACCGAGGCTTCCGGGCCGGCCCGCTCCATCTGGAGCTGAGGGCCATCCACGCCGTCTGACCAACCATCCGAGCAGTGTCGAGTCCGAATGCCGACCTGAGCCGCTTGGTGGCAGCTGCCGCCGATCTTTGCCGCAAGCCCCTTCGGCACGCGGTAGTGCCCAGCCAGCCAGGAGATCCGGTGGCCGAGGAGGAGGTCCTGGAGGACCTCTGCCTACGGATCGAGGCCCGTTCCTGCGAAGGCGAGCGCCTGCCCGAGGAGGATCTCGAACTCGAGCTCTACCGCAGCGGAGAGGATCTTCATCTCACCCTGGCCTGGTTGGAGGACGACCTACGGCCGATGCTCTGGCAGGGGGGCCATCCGGTCTGGATGGATCCGGCCACCGGCAGCCGCTGCGAACGGCCCGCCGATGGTGTTCCGCTGGAGGCCCTGGCGCGAAGGTTGCGGGCCCTGCTGGTGGGTCTGGCCTGAGGTCCTGATCAGCCGGCCGGCTGGTCGGTGACGGCCCCCAGGCTGCTGCTGCTCACCAGACGGGCGTATTTGCCCAGCACCCCGGTGCTGTACCGGGGAGCCGGTTTGACCCAGGCAGCACGGCGGCGAGCCAGTTCGACCTCATCCACGTTGAGCTGCACCAGCAGCTGGTTGGCATCCACCGTGATGCTGTCGCCCTCGTGCACCAGGCCAATGGTGCCCCCCACAGCGGCCTCGGGTGCCACATGGCCCACCACCAGCCCAAAGGACCCGCCGGAGAAGCGGCCATCGGTGATCAGGGCCACCGAATCCAGCAGACCCTGGCCCACGATCGCCGCGGTGGGACTGAGCATCTCGCGCATGCCGGGACCTCCGACGGGGCCCTCCTGTCGCACCACCACCACATCCCCGGGGTGGATCTGCTTATCGAGGATGGCGGCCAGGCAGGTTTCCTCGCTTTCGAACACCCGTGCAGGGCCGGTGATCACGGGATTCTTGACGCCACTGATCTTGGCCACGGCGCCTTCCTCAGCCAGGTTCCCCTTGAGGATTGCGAGGTGGCCCTTTGCGTAAAGCGGGTTGGAGAGCGGGCGAATGACGTCCTGGCCGGTAGGGGGTTCGGTGGGCACACCGGCCAGCACCTCGCGCAGGGTCTTGCCCTCGATGGTTGTGCAGTCGCCGTGGAGCAGGCCGGCATCCAGCAGCAGCCTCATCACCTGGGGGATGCCGCCGGCCTGGTGGAGATCCACCGTGACGTAACGGCCGCTGGGCTTGAGATCGCAGATCACCGGCACCCGCTGGCGAATGGTCTCGAAGTCGTCGATGCTCAGCTCCACGCCGGCGGTACGGGCCACGGCCAGCAGGTGCAGCACGGAGTTGGTGGATCCACCCACCGCCATGATCACGCTGATGGCATTCTCAAAGGCCGCGCGGGTCATCAGATCGCGGGGGCAGATGTTGGCCTTGATCGCATCCGCCAACACCTCGGCGCTGCGGGCGGCACTGTCGGCCTTTTCCGGATCTTCGGCCGCCATCGTGGAGCTGTAGGGCAGGCTCAGGCCCATGGCCTCGAAGGCGGCGCTCATCGTGTTGGCGGTGAACATGCCGCCGCAGCTGCCGGCGCCCGGGCAGGCGTTCTTCTCGATCGCCGTGAGCTCCTGCTCATCGATGCGGCCGCCGCTGAATTGACCGACCGCCTCAAAGGCACTCACCACGGTGAGATCGCAGGCGCCGAGTTTGCCGGGTTTGATCGTGCCGCCATACACAAAGATGGCGGGGATGTTCATGCGGGCCATCGCCAGCATGGCGCCGGGCATGTTCTTGTCGCAGCCGCCAATCGCCAGCAGCGCATCCATGCTCTGGCCGTTGCAGGCCGTTTCGATCGAATCGGCGATCACTTCGCGGGAGACCAGGGAATACTTCATCCCCTCGGTGCCCATCGAGATGCCATCGCTCACGGTGATCGTGCCGAAGGTCTGGGGCATGGTCCCGGCCTGGTGGGCGGCCTGTTCCGCTCTGCGGGTCAGGTCATTGAGACCCAGGTTGCAGGGAGTGATCGTGCTGTAGCGGTTGGCGATGCCGATGATCGGCTTGTCGAAATCGCCGTCTCCGAAGCCCACGGCACGCAGCATGGCGCGGTTGGGGGAACGCTGGATTCCCTTGGTGATGGCGTCGGAACGCAGCATGGCCGGCGAAGGACAGGATGCGAG
>JBKDOV010000039.1:0-23939 GCA_046342815.1 Cyanobacteriota bacterium | reverse complement strand
AGCACCCAAAGAGCGTCAACTGAGGATCCGACGGGCTTATAAGCTCTGGACTGTTGACCCCAAACATCCATCTCTGCGCTTCAAGAAAGTCCACAACAAGCTTCCGATCTATTCGGCCCGAGTCGATCTTGATTGGCGAGCTGTAGGTGTCCTCCGGGATGACACGGTCGTTTGGTTATGGGTTTGTTATCATCAGCACTATGAGGAGTTACTACGATCTTTCTGAGTGCTCGTCAATCGCCTGGAGCCGCTCAAGGGGAACCGCCATGGCCAGCACAGCATCCGCATCAACGACCAGTTCCCGGCTGGTGCATCCGGGCGAGGTGCTGCTGGAGGAGTTCCTCAGATCGATGGGGATCAGTCAGTACCGGCTGGCGCTGGCGATCGGCGTACCGGAGAGCCGCATCAACGCGATCGCAGTGCCGTTTCTTCGGCCTCAGCGAAGGCTTCTGGCTGAGGATGCAGGCCAGCCATGATCTGAAGCTGGCCAAGCAGGCTTTGGGCGGCGTGCTGCCCTCCATCGAACCGTTCCAGCCCACCTGATCTGGTTTCGGGATCGACGGCCCGCATCCACCACCGCTTTCCACTCCGGTTGGTGCAACGCCAACCCATCGGCCCCAGTACCCGCTTCACGCGCTGATCTCTCGCTGGATCAGGAAGTAAAGATGGGCTGGTTCTTTGTACTTTCTTGGCAGACAGTGATGCAGCTTCTCAAGCCGGCTCCAGCAGACACTCCGCTGGATCTGCTCGATCGTTTTCCCTTCCCGGATCAGGATACGCAGCGCCTTGCAGTACAGCGGATAACTGGCCTCCAGTTCGCCGATCGTGAGGGCGGTGGTGAAAGTTGCCTGGCTCATGGCAGCAACGTTTTGGACGCCACGAATGCTCGGTCAGCCGCCCTGTCGGGCGCTGCCCCCGCATGGGGGCAATCGCTGGCTTAGAGCTGCACCATGCCGCAGCGCATGCCTTTCAGCACTGCCTGTAGCCGATTGTGCACGTTGAGGGTCTGGAGCAGCCGTTTGGTGTAGGTGTGAGCGGTTTCATCACTCACTACAAGTCGTTTGGCAATCTCTCGATCGCTGAGACCACTGGCCAGAAGGTCAAGCACTTCATATTCGCGGGGGGTGAGCCTGGGACAGCTCAGATAGGGCAGGACGCCCGTGCGCAGCGAGGGGCTGCGGTAGGAGTGCCCTCCCAGAACAGCCATCACGGCGGCCTGGAGTGGCTGCTGATCATCCACGAAATCTGCCTCGGCCACGACGGCTTCCAGCCACGGTGCATCGATGCATTCCGCAGGAATGGCATCCCCCAGCGCGAGGATTACAGCATGAAGCTGCGGGTGAAGCTGGCGGGCTTCACGCACCAGATCAAAACCATTGCCATTTTCGAGGAAATCTGTGCAGATCAGCAGCTGGTATGGCTGGTCGGCCTCATCGGCCAGATAGTTGAGGCAAGACTGCTGATCGGTGACCGCACAGGTGATGAGGGAGAAGCCCCCGAAGCTTCGGCACAAAGCGCGCAGCAAAAAGCGCCCTTTTGCTGCAACAGCTACTCGGCCTGGAATATCGATCGATTCCAGGCCTTCTTCATGGGTCCCCTTGTCGGCAGTGGCCAGGAATGGCGTGAGGTCCATGCGTAGGCGGTCGTCCCTATCGGGACGCAAAGTGGGCCACAGGAAACCCTAGGAGTGGAGAGGGGCTACCAGCGGATCGATCGCGGTTCAGTCGTCGTAGACCCGACAGTTGATATCGGAGGGGTTGAGGTCGCAGAAGACTTCAAAGGGAGAGGGCGCATCGGCTTGCTCTGGATGGCGCTGCTGGAACTCCTCCAGTTCCCTGATCTGCTGCTCGATCTTGGTGGCGATCGCTTGTTCCCCTTTGGTCTGGGCCTCCGTAAGGGCGGATCGATAGGTCTGGAGCTGTTCTCCGATGGTCGACATGGCACACAGCCCTGGGAAGGGACCCGAATTGGCTCGGTGAATGTAACCCTAACGAGGTGCGGTATCAGGCTCTGGACGAGAGGAAAACAACGGTAAGCAACAAAGCCGCCAACAAAAGCTCGTTCATCATCGTCTCCACCGTCCTTGCCTCTGCAGAGTCTGCACTCTCTGCCGAAAGTCCTCGCCACCGCGACCCCCATGTGGGGGTAAAGCCTCCCCGAATGGGGACTTTGCTTTGGGCACCACGACCCAGCAGGCTGGTCAGCGATCCGTTCCAGATTGCGGCCATGGCCACCTACAAGGTCACTCTCGTCAATGCCAATGAAGGGCTGAATCGCACGATCGAATGCGCGGATGATCAGTCAATTTACGATGCAGCAGCTGATCAGAACATTGATCTGCCTGTGTCCTGCCGTGCAGGTTCCTGTTCGTCCTGCGCCGGCAAATTGATCAGCGGCACGGTGAATCAGGAAGACCAGGCTTTCCTGGACGAGGATCAGATCTCTGCAGGTTTCGTGCTCACCTGTGTTGCCCTACCCACATCCGATTGCACGATCGAGACCCATGCCGAGGAAGCTCTCTATTGAGTGACGGTGAGTGTCCGAAGGTCGCCCTTCAACTGGTTGAGGGGCATCTCCTGATTCAAGGTGGATTGGCGCAGTGATGCCACATCCTGATCCACCTGGGCCAGACGTTCCAGCACCAGCTCCAGATCCAGGGCAGTCAGCTCGCCATCAATACCCCACTTGAGACAGGTACGACCCAGGCAGCTACCGGTGTTGATCGTGATGGTGGGGTTCGCCATGGCGAGCCTTCCTGCGTTCGATGGTCCCAGTGTCGTTTGGGTGATCCTGTTTGTGACGTCCCCAACCGGGGGCTAATCGGCGGGATTGCACCTCAGCGGCCCAGCCGGTCGAGCTGGCGGAGGGCTCGCTGCCGCAGCTCGCTTGGCAGGGGCACATAGCCGAGCAGTTCGGCATCATCCTGGCCAGCCCTGCTCAGGATGTAGGCAAGGCTTGTTCGGAGGGCTGGCAGGCGCTCCCCCGATCCATGGGCTGGCACCAGCATCCAGCTCAGCGAGACGATCGGATAGCCGATGGGCGGGTCTGGATTGCTGCCCAGCAGCCGGTTGTCCAGGGAGATGTGGGCAAGCGCCTGGGCGCCGGAAGTGGCGTCCGGCCGCACAAATCTGCCTGCGCGGTTTTCCAGGGCTGCAGCCTGGAGAGGGGCGCGGATGTACAGGGACTCGACATAGCCCACACTGCCGGGGGTCGCCGCCAACGCGGTGGCCATGCCATCGGAGCCATCCACGGCCTGGCCCACGGGCCAGGACACAACACGACCGGCGCCGGGGCCACGGCGCCACTCCGGCTTGATTGCAGACAGCGACGCCGTGAAGTTGGCGGTGGAGCCCGACGAATCTCGGCGATGCAGCAGGGTGATCGGCTGATCGCGGCAGCCCAGGGCGGCGAAATTGGTGATCCGTCCCAGAAACACCTCTGCCAGTTGGGTCCGCGATAGGCGTAGCTCACACCCCGGCAGGTTGTAAGCCACGGCAATGGCACCAGCGGTGACGGGGAAGGCGAGCACACCCTTGGCTGCTCCTCTGATCTCCTGGGCAGAGGGCGGACTGTCGGTGCCAGCGAACTGCACACTGCCTTCGAGAAAACGCCGGATGCTTTCCCCGGAGCCCACCACAGCCAGTTCGCTATTGACGTTCTCACGCACGGCCAACTGGTTGAACCAGCGGTAGTAGGCCTGGGCGGAGAAGGTGCTGGTGCTTCCCTCCAGCACAGTCGGCTGGTCGGAATCTGCGGCGGGCGGTGGCTGCACGGCACAACCGCCGAGCAGGGCGACGCCAAGACTGCAGCCAAGCAGGCGAAGGGACTTCACTACAGACTCCGCTCGAGCACCGCCTCGATCGTGGCGGTGATGTCGACCAGACCATTGGCGATCGGATTGGCATAGACAAACAACAACACTGCCGGCACTGGGGCCGACAGCAGCAGGATCGTGGCCACCCAGAGGGTGGTCCAGGAGCCTGACTGAACAAGAAACGCCAGCAGGGCGAGGGCGAAATACATCACGGCGATCGCCAGCCAAAGGCGCACAGGGAAGGTCTGCCGCGCCAGCGAAAGACGCCGCTCGCGGGCATCGATCAGATCAAAACCGAAATCGCTGGCCTTTCGGAAATAATTCACCGATTCAGGCGTCTCCTCCATCATCTTCGGGGGTGCGGCATCGGGAGTGGCCAGAAAATCGCGCAGCCGGTCAATCGATACCTGGGTGACTTCACTGCGGGTGCCACGACGCATCGTAAGCGCCTCATCGCGAGCGATCGATTCTCCATAGTCGTAGAGCAGGCGGCGACCTTCGATGCGCTGCTCGGCTGGCAACACAGACATCACCGCTCCGAGTTTGTTGATGGTCACCACCTCCTGGGTGATGGCCGTGCGCAGATTGGTGAACTGGAAAATCACATTCGAGAGCAGAAAGGCAGTGGTCAGCGTATAGAGAGAGCCCAGCGGACTGAGCAGACCGGGTTGGAGCTGCAGGCTGCCTCGTGCCTTCACCCAGCGGGCCAGCATCAAGGCCAGCGCGGTGATCAGCACGAATGCCAGATAGAGAAAAAGAACGCCGCCATTCAAGATCAGTTGATCCATTGATAGAACGGCAAAACAAGATTCTGTCATCAATTCAATCATCAATGAATGAAGGCTCCATCCCGACCCACCAGAAAGGTGAGTTCCACAAAATCACTTCCCTGGTGGCGGCCTGGGCGGAGCGTCACCGGGAAACCACCTAGATCCACCGTTCCCAAACTGTCGAAGGCGGTGAGGAAGCGCTGGCGGGTGAGATCAGGCCCAGCGGCCTCCAGCGCTCGCACCAGCATGGTGGCGGCGATGTAGCCCTCGAGACTGGAAAAACCGAATTTTGCCTGACTTTGATTGCGACGAATTGTGTTCTGATAATCGCGAACCACCGGTACCCGTGGGTTCCAGGGGAACGGCACCACTTGGCTGATTCCCACTCCATGACGGCTGGTGGGCGGCAGGGTGCGGGCCAGTGCATTGCTGCCGACGAACGAGACATTCATCACCAACGCCTGATTGCCCTGGCGACGCAGGTTGGTGATGAAACTGGCAACGGTGCCATAGGAAGAAACGATCAGAACAGCATCGGGTCTGGCCAGGGCAACGCGGCGCGCTGCTTCGCCGGTGGCGGTGGAATTGCGCTCCACCGTGGCCAGAACCACTGGCCGCAGTCCAAAGGCCGCCAGTGCTTTCTGCGCACCGGCCAGACCATCACGACCGTAGGCATCGTTCTGATAGACCACAGCAATCGAGCGCCTGCCGTAGCGGTGCAGATAGCTGACAATTGCCTTGATTTCCTGGTGGTAACTGGCGCGGACATTGAACACCAGTGGATTGCTGGGCTGCCGGATCAACTGGGCACCGGTAAGCGGTGCCACCAGGGGCAGGCGGTGGCGTTCGATCAGGGGAAGCGCCGCTTTCACCGTGGGCGTGCCCACGTAGCCGAACAGCGCGAACACCTTGTCGTTGTTGATGAAGCGCTCCGTGTTGCGCCGCGCCAGATCTGGTTCGTACCGGTCATCCCGGTAGACCATCACGATCTGGCGCCCATGGATGCCGCCCTGGGCATTCATTTGATCGAACACCTGATGGGCTCCCTCGCGGAACTCCCGGCCCAGCTCCCCAGACGGCCCACTGAAGGCGGCCGATTGACCGACCAGGATCGAACGGGGACCGACCCCCACCTCGCCCCGCGGCGAAGCGCCCATCAGCAGCACTCCGACCGCCGCCACCAGCACCGGCACGGTCGATCGCAGCGGGGGCAGAAAAGGGATGGGCATATTGTCAGCCTATGGCATGTATTGCCATATCAGCCAATACATGACCAGTATTGGCGGGCTGTTGTCCCTTGCCAATACTTCGCGCCATGGTGCTGCCGAACCTCTGGGGCCTCTACAACCTGCGTTCCTCTCCCTTCTTCCAGGCCACGCTGCGGGCGGATTCGGACGCCACGCCGTGGCGCCTGTTCGTGGGCCGGCAGCGGGAGCGGCAGCTGCTGCTCACTACGATCGGCAGCAGCGTCAGCTCACGACAGGCGGTGACCGGGCGGCCTGGGATCGGCAAAACCACCCTGGTGCAAACCGTGAAGGCCGACGCCCAGACGGAGGGCTACTGGAGTTCCGACGAGATCATCTCGATCAACGCGGAGGGGGCCAGCGAACAGCTCCTGGGGCAACTGCTCTCCGGCGTCTACGACGCCCTGCTGGCGAACTGCCCCACTGCCTCAGGGCCCGAGGTGGAGGCGGCGCAGCAGTTGGTGCGCAGCATCCGACTGCGCGGCGTTGGATTCACGGTGTCGGCCTTCGGTATCGGCGTTGGCGGCAACCAGAGTGAGAGCGTTGTCACTCCGCCGGGAGCGCTGTTGCTGGATGGTCCACGGGTGTTGCGCGACCTGCTGCGCTACGTGCTCGGCCGGGGCGCTCGCGGCATCGTGTTGCACCTCAACAACCTCGAGAATCTCAGTGAGGCGGATTCATCGCGAGCTGCCGATCTATTGCGGGGGATTCGCGATCAGGCCCTGCTGCACGACGGCCTGCATCTGATCGTGGTGGGCACTACGGATGCGGTGCGCACGGTGGTGCAGAGCCACACCCAGATCCGCTCGGTATTCAGTGATCCATTGGTGTTGGAGCCCCTGGAGCTGGGGGAAGTGGAGCTGTTGCTGGCTAATCGCTGCCAGGTGTTGCACTTGGATCGGAGCAGACCATGGCGATCGCCTGTGGATGGTGCAGCGGTGCGACGGCTGTACGAGTTGTTCCGCGGTGATCTGCGGGGCATGTTGAAAGGCCTGGAAGATGGCATCACGGCCTTGCTTGGGCTGACGAGTGCAGGTGCTGAAGTGGCGCCGGTGGGACTGGACGATCTGCTGCTGACGTTGCGGCAACGCAATCAGGTGGAACTGCAGGAACAGCTGGGCGATACGGCCTGGGAGCGGCTGGTGGCCTGGGCCGAGGTGGATTCGGCTTCGATCCGGACGCAGGCGCAGTTGGTGGAGTTGTGGCAGTTAAAGCAACCCTCGGTATCGCAGACCCTGCAGCAGTTGATCGAGGCCGGTGCGGTGGAGGCGTTGCCGCGCCGAGGCCGGGAGGCCATTCAATACCTGATGACAGGTACAGCGCGACTGGCGCTATAAGTCCCACGGCCCCATGCGCGCCGTGGCAGCCGCAGGAAAAACCCAGGCAGTGATTAATGGTATGGCATCTGCGTGGCCAAGGGAAGCCAGGAAGTCTGTCATCTGCTGAAGATTTTGATAATTTGCATATTGGATGTTGCCATCTTAGGTCGTTCTGGAAGCGTTGCTGGCTGTCGAAGGGTCCAAAGCGCCTTGATGGACTGATAGCGCGTTTTTTGTATGCTCCGGGTATTTATTTCTCAGCCCAGCCCAGGCAATGCAGCAGAAGAAGTCGCTGGTGTTGCTGCAGTGAGCCTGCCCACGACCAGCCCCCGCCAGCAGCTTTGATGGATTCCCTGCTCTCGTCCTCCCTATGACCGGCAACCTCCAGGCCATCGGTTTCCTGTTCACCTGGGTGCTGGGCTGGGGGATCGGCGGCTCGCTGATCGATGCCGGCCTGATCCATGAAGGCGTGTATTCCCTGGAGGGCGGCCAGGTCGGCACTGCGACGACGTTTGTGCTCTGGACCCTGCTCTGGGGCGGCGGAGGCTTCTGGCTGTACCAGCGCTGGACCCAGCCCAAGAAGCCAGGGGCCTGATTCAGGCCGTCTCCTGCTCGATCCCTTCAGCTCTGCTTTGCGGGCTCGATGCGCCGAGGTCGTCGGGCCGTGTCGATCAGCAGGTTGTGGAGCAGTTCGCGGCTGCACACCAGCAGGTGCGCCAGGGCCAAGCCGGTCAGCTTCGGTTCGGCAAGCTCGCGGCCGATGTTCGCGACCATTGCGGCAGTGCTTTCGGGGCCAGTCGGCTTGATTGGCTTCATGGCTGCATTCTGCAGGGGGCAACCAGCAACGGGGCTTTCCGGCGAGCCGATCAAGCGGCCGGTTCTTTGCACGATCGGCCGTGCCCATCCCTCCCAATGGTTGCCAGGTCCGAGCTCACCGACGCACTGATCGCCCTGATCCCGGAGGACGGCAGCCGGATCACGAACGAGCAGATCCGGGCGGCTTTGGAGAAGGAGGCAGGCGAGCCGATCAGTAACGAAGAACTGAAGGAGATCAAGGCTTTGCTGGTGGCGATGGACGCCGCGCAGAGTGTGAAGGGCCTTGGTGGCCCAAAGCGCCTGAGAGAAAGCCTCGTGGCCAGCTTTTATCTGTTGGTCGCTGCCGTGGCTGTGCACCACAACGCAGTGCTGGTGAGCTTCGACGCCGCTCACCCCACCAAAGCCCGATCGCGCACCGTTTCCAGAGTCACCGGTTGCGGCAGGCGGCCGTTTTCATACACCGTCTGCAGGCAGGAGTCTGCGGTCACGCCCGGCCTGGGGCGCACCACCGTGCGGTAGCCATCGGCGTCGCGCACCAGATCGAGCACACCCGCCTTGCTGCGCTTGGACGGATCCGTGATCGGTGACTTGCACACCGGATCGATCCTGCCGGCCCGCTCCACCCAGCTCACCTTGTAGGCAAAGCACTGCACATCCCGGTTCACCTGCTGCAACAGCCCGCCGCCCATGCCGAAGGCCACGTTCTCCAGGCTGTAGCCCGCCTGCACAATCGCCTCCACCAGGGGCGGCAGGGTGGAGACCGTGAGGCTGTCGCCCTGGATCAGCCGCACATGATTCAGCACCCGGTAGCCTTTGCCGTTGCGCCGACTGCCAAATCTGTGATCGAGCCGCCGCATCAGCTCGGGCACCACCATCAGAGGATCGCCCGAATCCGGCCGGATCACCACCGTCGCCCCGGAGGCTTCCACCTGCTCCCTCAGCGCTTCTCCCCAGAGATGGTCCACCGCATGCCAGATGTCATAGGCATCGGATACCACCGCCAGCACCGAACCGTTGCGGGCGAAGCGATCGAGCATCGTGCGGTAGGCCGCCAGCTCGTGCTCCCTTCCCCAGGCCAGGATCGTGGAATGTTCCGCCGCGGGGATCGAATGGCCCGCCATCGCGCAGCTGTAATACGTTCGCCCCGCCACCAGAGCCGCGGTGGTGTCGGTGCCGCGGAAGGCCACCAGGTGGGCCAGTCCTCCGATGGCGGCGGTGGCGCCGCTGGAGGCACCGCGCGAGCCGAAATCATGCAGGCGATAGGACAGCTCCGCTTCGGGGTTGTCACAGGAGCGCTCCAGGCCCCGTCGTAACACTTCTCGCATTCCCCAGCTGCGGGTTGCCACGGTGGTTGGGTACCAGACCCGCAGCAGGGCCGTCTCCACCCAGCCCACCAGCCAGGCCAGCTGCGCATCGGTGGATTCCACTGTGAGCAACACATTGCCGGTGGGCACCCGGCTGCCTTCCGGCACTGCCCGGATCCGCAGCGGCAACCAGCCGCCGTGGACATCGATCACCCGCTGCCAGCCCGCTCCGTTGAAGGGCAGCCCATGCAACGCATAGATCTCCCTGGCCTCATTGACATCTTCCTGCGTGCATGGTTTGGCGAACATTTCGGCCAGGATCATCTGCAGGCCGAAGAAGAGCGTTTCGCGTTGTTCCCCGCCGCGGCTCTCCAGGTAGGCCCCCATTGCGGTGAGATCGGGGGGGTATTGCAGCCAATGGCTGACCTTGTAGCTGTCGGTATCGACAAGCAGATTCGATTCCATGGCTTTTCTTTCGCCCCCACAAAAAAACCCCTGCGGACAGGGGCTCACAAAAAAGTGGCTCGGGGGAGACTTGAACTCCCGACCTTGGGGTTATGAATCCCACGCTCTAACCAGCTGAGCTACCGAGCCCGGCTCAGACAGTGTAAGGGATCACGGGGACGGGCTCAGGCGCGCGGCGGCAGGAACTGCAGCGGGTTCACCGCCCCCTGGCCGGGCGGGTGGATCTCGAAATGCAGGTGGGGGCCGGTGCTGCGGCCGGTGCTGCCCATGGCGCTGATCACCTGGCCCTGGGACACCTCCTCCCCTTCTCGCACCATCAGCTGGCTGTTGTGCCCGTAGCGGGTGAGGCTGCCGTCGGGATGGGTGATCTCCACCAGATAGCCGTAGCCGCCATCGTGCCAACCGGCGAAGGTGACCCGGCCACCCTGGGCGGCCCGGATCGGGGTGCCGACGTTGTTGGCCACGTCAATGCCCCGGTGCATGCGGCCCCAGCGCCAGCCATAGCCTGAACTGAACACCCCTTCCGCCGGCCAGATCCAGTTGCCGCCGATCACGCTGTCCGGATTGAACACCGGCGGAGCGTTGCTACGGGTGGGTGCGAAGCCGGGAAGTTCGGGCCAGCTGATGCCACCGCTGGTGGAAGGCTTCATCGCCAACAGGGTGCGGACCCGGCCCGGGCCCGCCTGAGCGAGGCGCACCTGGCTACCCACCACCAGGCCTACGGCTTCGATGCCGGGGTTGAGCTGCAGCAGCTCGCGCACGGTCATCCCATAGCGCTGGGCAATGATCTGGAGCGTGTCGCCGAAGCGCACCACCGCCGAACTCACCAGCGGCGGTGGGGCCTCCACCGGCGGCGTACGCCGCAGTTGCTCAGCGTTGAGCGAGGCCAGGCGGCCCACTTCTGCCGATCGCTTGCTGGGCACCGCCAGCCATTCGCCACCGAAGAAGCGGTGGTCCTCATCCACGTTGTTGAGGCGGGCCAGGCCCGATTCATCCACGTGCAGCTGGCTCGAAAGTTCTTCGATGCTCACCGGCTGCTTCACCTGCACCCACACCCGCTCTGTGGAAGGGGGAAGCGCCGCCAGCAGATCCTGCTCCGCCTGGGGCCGGTTACCGCTCTCGTCGGCCAGCACCCCCACCAGGGGGGCAAGCAACGCAGGCGAGAGCAGGACGGGGAGATACCAGGAGCGGGGCTTCATGCAATTCACCCAAACGGACAAGACCTGGTGGAGAAGCCGACATCCCCAGGTCGGCCAGACAGTAGCGTGACCACCCCCACTCATCAAGTTTCAAGGACGACAACCCACCACCGGTAGTGGTCTGTCCTAGGGCTGGCAGCGGAGCTGCCGCTCCGCTTCGAACAGCACCACCCCCACGGCCACGGAGAGGTTGAGGCTGCGTACGCCCCCGGAACCCTCCGCTGCGGAGCCCTGACCTGCAGCGCAGCGCATCGGGATCGTCAGCCGGTGGTCGGCATGGGCCAGCACCTCCGGCGGCAGGCCGTCGGTTTCGCGCCCGAACAGCAACCAATCGCTCGCTTCGTATTCGAAGCGGCTGTAGTCCTGCGGGGCCCGGCTGCTGAGGGCCAGCAGTCGCCCACCCTGCTGCCGGCGCCAATCGAGGAATGCTTCGAGGTGCGGATGGCGATGCAATTTCACCCACGGCCAGTAATCCAGCCCGGCCCGCCGCAGAGTGCGGTCACTGATCTCAAACCCCAGCGGTTCGATCAGATGCAGTTCTGATCCCGTGGCGGCGCAGCTGCGGGCCACATTGCCCGTGTTCGGGGGGATCCTGGGCTCAAAAAGCACAATCCGCGGCATCGTTCAGCTGTCCTCGTCGGCCGGAACCGGCTGGCTGCAGTGCAGCAGGTCGATCGCCCTGCCCTGCACCACCAGCCAGGCGCGATCACAGCGCTCGGTGAGCATCCGCTGCGCCCGCCCCAGGCGATCGCGAAACCGCCCGCCGGCGGCCGTGGCAGGCACCACGCCCCAGCCCGTCTCCTCGCACACCACCAGTAGCGCCGCCGGGCAGCGTTCGATCGTGAGCAGCAACTTCTGCAGCTCCAGACCCCACTCCTCGGCTCCTGCCTCAAGGTGGGCGGCCACCCAGGTGCCGAGCGAATCGACCAGGGCCAGCTCGCCTGGTTCCAGCTGCTCGAGGGCTTCGGCCAGGGCCCCTTCCACCTCCAGGCACCGCCACAAGGCCGGCCGCCGCCGGCGATGGCGCTCCAGCCGGCGCTGCCAGGCCGGATCGTGCTCCAGTAGGGGGCCGGTGGCCACATACACCACAGGCTTGCCACTGGCGGCCGCCAGATGTTCGGCCCAGCGGCTCTTGCCGCCGCGGGCCGGGCCGCTGACCACAACCAGATGCTCCTTCACGAACCTCCATCCATGTTGCGCAAGGTCGCGACGGAGGAGGGAGAAACCCGGTTGAGATAACGGAAGATCCAGTATTTGAAGATCGTGGCCAGCACCACCGGGAAGGTGGCGATGAACAACATGATGAAATTCTCCCGGGCCGGCAATCCCAAATGCTCGGAAACACCCTGCAGAAGCACCGTCCAGCCCTCGGGACTGTGGAAGCCGACGAAGATATCGGTGAACAGGATGATCCCGAAGGCCTTGGCGCTGTCGCTCAGCCCATACACCATCTCATCAATGAAGCCGCGCAGCACCTGAATATCCCGCTGGCCGAAGAAACACACCAACGTGAAGCCCACCAGACCCAGGATATCCGCGAAGACATTCTTCACCGCTTTGGTGCTTTCCTCGTCGGCTTCCTGCTTCAGTTCCCTCGCCCTTTCGGTGAGCTTGGTGTGCAGCTCCTCGCGCGTGGGCAGGGGCTGGTCATTCAACAGGGCATCAAATTCGATTTCGGATTGATAGAGGCGCAACTTCTGCGCCGCCTTCTCCTCCAGCTGCGGTTTCGGGTAGGTGAGGAAGGAGGAAGCGCCCGCGAAGCGATCCACCAGGGGCGAAACCAGGAAATTGCGGCTCACCTGCTGCACCAGCACCGGCACCAAGATCATCAGCAGCAGGATGCGCAGCGATACCAGCGTCGAATCCCGGCGCCGCCGGAAGCCCGCCACCACATTCGCCTCCGCATCCGGATCCAACTGCCTACGCACCTGATCCACCACCCCGATCAGGCTGCGGGGCAGGATTTCAGGGGAGCGGCTCAGTGTCGGCAGCGACTGGCGGGTCTGGTCGTAGCGGGAGAGCACCGATTCGATCAGCTGCAGCTGGCGCAGCTCCTGGCCCGCCAGCTCCTGGCGATAGGGGCGCACCTGCTCCAGGGTCTGACGGCACACCTGCATGGCCGCACGGAACCGCCGCAGCAGCTGGGCCTGCATGCCCTTCGGAATCCGAAGTTCCAGTTCCGGTCGCACCGGTCGGTCGTTGTAGTGCTCCAGCTCGATGCTCTGGATCAGCAGCGCCGATTCGTAGCCGCGCTCAAGATCACTGCTGAGGTCGAGGCTGCGGGCCCGGCCGAACGTACCCATCCAGTTGTTCAATCCCATGGCGCAAGGGAAGGAGCGGGGAAAACGGATCGATCAGCGGGAAAAGACCCACCAGGTGAGCATCGGCACCAGGGTGCCTACCACCAGCAGCACCACAATCCAGGTGAAGGCATTGCTGCTCTGCGTTTCCTCCTTGCTGGGGATGTTGGTGACCACGGCCTCCCGCTCCACCACCTCCGGTTCACCCGGATCCTCGGCACCGGCGAGCACGGTGGTCAGCCGCTCCAGACCATCCACGGTGGCCTGCCGGTAGCGCTCCCCTTCCCGCAGCGGAATGGCCATGGTGGTGCGGGCGGTGCTGCGCAGCAGTTCAGCCGGCAGCTGGCGCTCCAGGGTCGGCGAAGCGACCACTGCCGCACTGCGGCTGGCCCCATCGATCAGCAGCAGCAGCTGCGGTTCGGTGGTGGCGCCGCCGCTGGCGCGGGCCTCGCTCCAGCGCTGCAGCACCTGCCGGCCCAGATCCTCAAGGCTGAGGCCGTAATCGAGCCGGTTCACGGTGACCAGGTTGGCCTCCACATGCTTCTCCTCGAGATCCTCCAGCAGCTTCTCGATTTCATTGTTGCCGGCCCGGCTGAGCAGGTCGGCAGTATCGAGCACATGGGTGGCCGGGGGATCCGCCGGCAGATCGGCAAGACCCACGGCCGAAGCCGGAGCCACCCCGCCCCACACCAACCCCAGTACGAGCAGCAGTGGGGTCAACAGACGGGCGAGGGCGCGGACAGCGTGGAGAGCGCGGGCCAAGGGCTTCGGGCGGAACCTGCCCAGTCTGCCGTCAGCCGGCCAGACTGTCGCGGTTCAACAGGGTGATCACCTCGAGAATCTGGGCGCTGCGCTCCGGCGGCAGCGAAAGCTGATCAGCCATCGTCGCCAGCAGTTCGTTCTCCACCGCATCCACCATCCGGTCGCAATGCACCAGCTGGGCTGCCATCGCCAGCGCCGTTTCCTGCTGCTCCAGGCTCAGGCCGGGGATGGCCTGGCGCAGCAATTCCTGCCAGCCGAGGTTGCGCAACTTGGTCAGCAACCGGTCGAACAGATCCCCCATCTCCCTTTCGGAGCGCTGCCGGTAGGGACTGCGGCACTCCAGCTGCTGGCGCAGGGCCTGGGCCTCTTCACGATCAAGCTCGCCATCACAGGCGACCGCCACCAGGGCAACGGCCGCAAAGGCCTCTTCGGGGGTCATGGAGCCGGGCACGCAACCTGATTCCATTGCAGCAGCAATGGGCCGATCCGGCATCGTGGGGGGGCCTTCCGTTGGCGAACCCCCGCATGGCGATGTCCACCGCAGCCCGCAGCGTTGTGGCCATCGGCGGCACCGGTCTGGCGCTGGCGGTGCTGAATCAGATGACCGCCCCCCAGCTCGACCCGCCGCTGGAGCGCGCCGCCGTGCTGGCCAGCATCCTGGCGGTGCTGCTGATGCTGGTGGGCCTGCTCTGGGAAAGGGTGCAGCCTGAGGCGGCGGCCCGCTCCCAGCTCACCGGCAGGGAGGGGTTGCAGCTCGACGCCGACCTTCCCGAACCGCTGCGGCGCGAACTGGCCTGGGGCAGCACGATGTTGCTCACCGCCACACCGGCCGCCGTGGTGCTGCTCCAGTGGAACGGCACCCCGCTGCTGCGCCGCGGACTGCTGGCCGACACCGCTTATGAGGCTGGACCGATCGCCCGCCGCTGCCAGCAGAACGGCAAGGCGATCTCCCTGGTGGATCTGCGCCTCTACCCCGGCCGCGAGGAATTCAGCGGCCTGCTCGCCGACCTGCCGGCGGTGGTGGTGCAGCCGCTCGGGGCGGAGGGGTTGCTGCTGCTGGGGGGCTGGTCAGCCCGTTGCTTCAGCCGCAGCGACCTGGCCTGGATCGAAGGCTGGGCCCAGCGGCTGCAGCAGGACTGGGGCCCCACCCTCAGCCAGGCCTTCAGGGCCGACGCGGTGGCGGCACCCGGAAGCGACTGATCACCCGCCCGCCGGGGGTGCTGGCCTCGATGCTGCCGCCGCTGCCGAGCGTGCCGCTGATGCGGGCGGCTCGGGTGCTCTGGTTGTTGGTGCTGCGCTGCAGATCCACGCCGCCTTCGGCCTCGATCGCCTGGGTGCTCCAGTTCCAGAGGCAACGGCCCGCCTGCAGCCTCTCGCCCGGCCGATCCAGCAGGCAGCCGGCCGGGATCTCCAAGGTGCTTTCGCTCCCGGACACCCGCAACGCCTGCCCCTGCACATGCAGATCGCCGCGCTGGCCGCGGAACGGCGCATCGGTGCGGATCCGGTTGCCCGCCAGCATCAGCTCCACCTGCTGGGCTGTGAGCGAGGTGCCCTCGGCGGGATCGTCGAAGCGCACCGGGGCGAGCAACGAGAAGCTCTGCTCGCGGGTGTTTCCCTTCAGGCCGCTGGCGCTGAGGGTCTGGGGCGCCAGGGCGGCGGCACGGCCGCGGGGCCGGCGCGTGGCCTGCACCGCCCCGGTGGCCTCCAGGAGGCCACTGCCGGGATGCCAGTCCACCTGATCCACCGTCATCACGGTTTCGGCGGCCCCTGGCGGACCGGCGCTGGGCTGGAACGGTTCGGCCCAGCGCTCCAGCCGCGGTTTCCCCCTCAGCTCCAGTACCTCCTTGTCGAGCCGGAAGCGAGCCTTTTCGGCCACCAGCCGGGTATGGCGATCCAGCGCTTCGGGGTGGCGATCCACCTCCATCAGCCGCTGGGAGGGCAGCCAGCGCACCTGGGAGGCGCGGATCAGCACCGGATCCGCGCCGAGGCGCTGCAGGCGGATCTTCCCCTCCAGCTGGATCAGATCGCCGTCATTGAGCACGATGCCGCTGGAGGCCTCCACCCGATACAGGGGCTTGCCTTCGGCATAGATCACGCCCCGGGGCTGGAGGGCCTGGGCCACACGGCGCCTCAGGTCGTACCGGGCCTCAGGACTGGTCAGCTCCCAGGCGGGCTGCCCGCGGCTGTCCTGCTGGCGCAGGTTGAGGGAGCGGAATACGAACGGTGGGCTGGGGTCGTCGCCCGGCGTGCTGGGGCGCCCGCAGGCGGCAAGCATCCCGAGCAGCAGCACCGGCAGAAGGCGCTTCACAGGGGGGAATCGAGCTCCAGCCTCTGCATCACCGGCGTGGGTTCAGGCAGGGCCAGGCCCGGCTTCAATCCGCCCCAGGCCAGCGTGCTGGGCCAGAGCTGGGGATCGATGTGGCAGCCGCTGCCGCAGTCCAGCTCGGGCTGGCCGAGCTGCTGCAGCATCCGGCTGGAGAGTTCCGGCAGCAGCGGAGCCAGCAACACCGCGACGATCCGGCTGGTCTCGAGCACCGCGTAGAGATCGGCGCCCACGGACTCCTCATTGCCCTCGGTCTTCATCTGCTTCCACGGGGCCCGGTCGTTGAGGAACCCGTTGGCTTCGCCCGCCAGCTTCAGCACGGCCTCGGCAGCGGCGCGGAAATCGAGCTCTTCCATCGCCGCCTCGAACCCACCGCTGGCGGCGGCGGCGGCCACGGCCAGCGGGTGGTCGCTGCCGCTGGCCTGCCCCGCCGGGGGAACGGCCTCTTCAAACCATCTCCGTGCCATCGAAGAGGTGCGGTTGAGCAGGTTGCCGATCGTGTTGGCCAGATCGTTGTTGACCAGATCCGAGAACCGTTGCTGCTGGAAATCACCGTCTTCCCCGAAGGGAATGTCGCGCAGCAGATACCAGCGCACTGCATCACGACCACAGCGCTCCAGCAGCACCTCGGGGTCGAGCACGTTGCCGAGCGATTTGCCCATCTTCTGGCCCTCGCGGGTGAGAAAGCCATGGCCAAACACCCGATCCGGCAGTTCCAGTCCGGCTGAAAGCAGCATCGCCGGCCAGAACACGGCATGGAAGCGCAGGATGTCCTTGCCGATCACATGCAGGGCCGCGGGCCAGCCCCGTTGGATCGCCAGCTCCAGATCCGCTGGATCGCCGGGTTCGAGCAGGGCCGAGAGATAGCCCAGCAGCGCGTCGAACCACACGTAGAACGTATGGCCCTCATGCCCCGGCACCGGGATGCCCCAGGGCAGATCGACCCGGGAGATCGAGAAGTCCTTGAGGCCTCCGGCCACGAAGTTCTCCACCTCCCGCCGGCGCGAAGGGGGCAGGATGAAACCCGGCCGGGCCACCAGCTCCTCGATCTGCTGCTGGTAGCGGGAAAGGCGGAAAAACAGGTTCAGCTCATCGCGCCATTCGAGCGCCCGCAGGTGGATCGGGCAGGAGGGGTCGGTGGCGGCGGGGGCCTCCTCCTTGAACTCCTCGCAGGCCACGCAGTACCAGCCCTGCTGGCGGCCCTCCACCACGTCGCCGTTGGCTTCGACCCGACGGAAGAACTGCTCCACCAGCTGCCGATGGCGTGGGTCGGTGGTGCGGATGAAGCGGTCGTTGCTGATCTGCCAGCGCTGCCAGAGGTCGCGGTAGTGGGAACTCACCGCATCGCAATGGGCCTGGGGCGTCAGGCCCGCCGCTTCGGCGGTGCGCTGAATCTTCAGCCCGTGCTCATCGCAGCCGGTGATGAACACCACCTCCTCACCGCGCAATCGCCGATGGCGGGCGATCGCATCACAGGCAAGGGTTGTGTAGGTGCTGCCCAGATGAGCCCGATCGTTGACGTAGTAAAGCGGGGTCGTGAGGGTGTAGGACATGCGGCGCGGCGGATGGGCTGTCTGCGCCGCCATCACGGCCTTGCCCGGCGGCCGGATCCTACCCACGAGCAGGGTTTGCCTTCTTTTCTCTTCCCCTTTCCATGAGTGAAGCCACCGCCACCGTTGCTTCCTTCGATTCCAGCTTCGATGTGGTGGTGTGGGGAGGTGGCAGCGGTGGCGTGGCTGCCGCCCTCCAGGCCGCCCGCTCCGGTGCCCGCACCCTGCTGCTCACCCCCGGCGGCTGGCTCGGGGGGATGGTGAGCGCCGCCGGCGTCTGCGCTCCCGATGGCAATGAGCTCACCCCCTGGCAGACGGGGCTGTGGGGGGCCCTGCTGCGGGCCCTTGGCCAGCGGGAGTCGGGCGGTCTCGACCAGAACTGGGTGAGCTGCTTCGGCTACCGACCGGCCAGCGCCGAGGCGATCCTGCGGGAATGGGTGACTGCCGAACCTAGCCTGCAATGGTGGCCCTGCAGCCGCCTGAAGGAGCTGCGCCGCCGCGGCGACCGCATCGATCAGCTCACGCTCGAGCGCGAGGGGGAGACCCGCCGGCTCGAACCCCGGATCGTGATCGATGGCAGCGACCGCGGCGAGCTGTTTCCCCTGGCCCAGGCCCCATTCCGCTTCGGCTGGGAAGCCCAGGAGCTCTGGAACGAACCCAGTGCCCCCAGCGCCGCCGACCTGGAGCGCCTCCCTTTCTTTGCGGAGCAGCCGGTGCAGTCGCCCACCTGGGTGGTGATGGGGCAGCTGGCCGAGGGCCAGGCTGCGCCCGCTGCCGCCCAGGTGCCCCTGCCGGCGCCCTTCGAGCGGGCCTGTGAGGCCTTCGGCCTCGAGCGCACGCTCACCTACGGCCGTCTTCCCGGCGGCCTGGTGATGCTCAACTGGCCTTTGCACGGCAACGACTGGCACCACGACCTGATCCGGGCCTTCGGCAGCGGGGGGCAGGAAGCCGATCCCGAGCTCCCGCGGGATCTGGCCGAAGCGATGCAGGCCCACAGCCTGCGCTTCGCCGCCGCGCTCGAGCAGGCCAGCGGCGGCTGGCTGCAACCCGGCAAGGTGTTTCCCAGCGCCAGCGAGGCCGCCAGCGGAGCCCTGGAGGGTTCCTCGCCCCTGGCCCTGATGCCCTACTGGCGCGAAGGAAGGCGGCTGATCGGCCAGGAGCTGGTGTTCGAACTGGATCTGCTGCCCAGTGGCCCCGGTGCCTCGATCGCGCCGCTGCCGCGGGCGGCCGATGGCAGCAGCACCGCCATCGCCGTGGGCAACTACGCCAACGATCACCACTACCCCGGTGAAGACTGGCCCCTGGCCCCCAAAAGCTGCCGCTGGGGGGGGCGCTGGAGCGGCACTCCATTCACCATCCCCTATGGCGCCCTGGTGAGCAGCGGAGTGGTCAACCTGCTGGCCGCCGACAAATGCCTGAGCGTGAGCCACATGGCCAATGGCGCCACCCGCCTGCAGCCCCTGGTGCTCAACCTGGGCCAGGCCGCCGGCCTGGCGGCGGCGCTCTGCGTGCGCCTCGGCCTCGATCCGGCCGAACTGCCGGTGCGGCGGCTGCAGGAGGCCCTGATCGACGACCCCCTGGCACCGGCCGGCCCCTTCCCCCTCTGGGATACCCCCTGGCACCATCCGCAATGGCGCCACCGCCAGCATCGGGTGCTCAACGATCCCTCCGCCCTCGACCAGGGCGGCTGCCTGCAGGGGCCGGAAGCAACAGCACAGGCAGTGGCAGATGCCGCCGCTGCGCCTGTGCCGCCCGTGCCAGGGGAGCAGCTCTGGCAAGGGCTGCTGCGGCCCGATGGCCAGGGCGGCTTCCAGCTCGAACGGGAGGGGCAGGGAGGCGCCGAGAGCTGGCAGGTGATCACGCTCGAGCCGGCCCTGCATCGCTGGCTCCAGTTGCAGGAGGCGCCGAAGCAGGTGGCCATGGTGGGCAGCGCGAACCCCTGGGGACCCTGGCTGCGGATGTCGCGGCTGGCCTGAGGGCAGCCCACGTCCGCGTCCGGCTCAGCCGACGGCCTGAAGCCGCAGCTGGTCGCGCAGCGAATCCACCAGCTGGATGCGCACCAGCAGCGCATCGCCGGGCTCGCTGCGGGCCGGACATTCGGCGGCGAGATCCATCGCCAGCTCCTCGATGTGCACCAGACCCAGGCGATCCTGCGGCCGCAGCCAGCGCAGGAACAGCCCCTGCCACTGCTGCTGTTGCTGCTGCTCGAACCACACCTGCAGCCAGTGGCGCTGGTCCTCACGGCTGATCTGGATGCCCTGGCGCACCGGCCCCTCCAGTTCGTTCAGCAGGCTGGCCAGGCTCGATTCCTCGAGCGGAGTGGTGCCTTCGAGCTGCGCCTGCAGCTGGCGCTGCACCAGAAGATCGCCGTAGCGGCGGATCGGGGAGGTGGCCTGCACATAGGCTTCGAGGCCAAGGCTGAAATGGGGGGCAGCGCTGGTGCCCACATGGCCCCGCGTCAGACAGCGCCGCAGGGCGGCGTGGCGCACCGGACCACTGGGCAGCGCCTGCAGCTCCTGCTCTGGTGGCAGGGTGCTGCTCTGCTGGCTGCGGTAGGGCAACGGCAGCTGGTGGCGCAGGCCGTGGTCGGCCACCACCGCCCCGGCCAGGATCATCGCTTCGGCCACCATCAGCCGCGAGGGCGAGGGCTCCACCACCTCCAGCTCCGGCGTCGGCTCGGATGTCGCTTCGGAGTTGGCCTCGGACTGGGGACCGGCCTCGCGCGCGCGGATGCGGCCCTCCGGCTGATCCAGCACCAGTGCGCCCCGCTGCTGACGCCAGCGTCGCCGGGTCTGCAGCAGCTGATGCAGATCCAACAGGTCCGCTTCCTGGGGAGGGGCCAGTTCGATCAGCTCGTCGGCATCGGCATAGGAGAGCCGGTAGGCAGGCCGCACCCAGCTGCGCTCGATCGCGTACTCGGCCACGGCGCCGTCTTCGGCCAGGGCCACCTTGAGGCTCCAGGCGGCGCTTCGCTGGCCCATCCGCAGGCTGAACGGACCGTTGGCCAGCTCCGGCGGAAACATCGGCAGGGTGCCGGCGGCCAGATACAGGCTGCTGCCGCGGCGGCGGGCCTCCCGATCCAGCGGACTGTCGGCGGCGATCAGCCGGCCCGGATCAGCCACATGGATCCACACCCAGAGGCGCCCATCGGCCGAGCGCTCGAGCGCAAGCCCGTCGTCGATGTCGAGGGTGTCGCTGTCGTCGATCGTGACGCTGTGCAGGCCGGTCAGGTCCTGGCGCCGCTCATCGCCTGGCTGGGGCTGATCGGCCTCTACCAGCAGGCGGGCGGCCTCGGCCAACAGTTCCTCGGAAAATCCCAGCTGCCAGGTGGTGGCCTCCAGGGAGGGCAGATGATGCCGTTCCCACTGGCCCAGATCCACCAGCAGATGCCGGATCGCCCCCGATTCGCAGGCGCAGTGACAGGCCTGCAGCGAGCGCTGCAGCTCGGTGGGGAGGGGCTGGTCCACCTCGCCGGCGGCCCAGCGGCGCAGCAGCTCCAGTTCGGAGCGCTGGGGAGGTTCGAGTTGCTCTGGATCCAGGGGCTTGCGCCTGCGCATGGCCTGCTGCCAGCGGTGCTGGGCCTGCTCCGCCAGCTGCTGGCGCCGCCGTTCGCGCCGTAGCCGCCTCAGGTCGGGCAGCGGGCGGGCTTCCACCTGTTGCTGACGCCAGCGGAACAGGCTCTGGGGCCCCTGCAGCCACAACCAGCAGGCAGCCCGCTGCAGCGGGGCGGAGGAACCTGCCAGCAGCTCGCTGAAGGGGCCGAGGGCCAGGGATTGGCCGCCATCGGCCAGCAGCATCCAGGCAGCACCGCAGTCGCCCCGCTTCGGCACCGCTGCCGCCAGCGCCTCGGCGTCAAGGCACCAGGGTTTCTGTTGCAGCCGTTCCGCCGGCTGGGCCAGGGGATCCTGCTCGCTGAGGGCGGCGATCTTCTCGAGCTGGCGCAGCGGCAGGCTGAGGCTGCGGGCCTCCAGGCCCACACAAAGATCGGCCCTGGTGCCGCGGATCGCGAGCACCAGGGCCAGCTGGGCGCCCCGCCCTTCGTTCAGGCCGACAAGGTCGCCCGGGACGATGGCAGGGTTCGGGGACGGAGGCAACTCAGCCTTCGGGGTTCACGAACGGCAGCAGGGCCACGATGCGAGCCCGCTTGACGGCATTTGTGAGATCCCGTTGCTGCTTGGCGGTGAGGCCGGTGAGACGGCGGGGCAGGATCTTGCCGCGCTCAGTGATGAACTTCTTGAGCAGATCGACGTCCTTGTAGTCGATCGGATCACCGGGCTTGATCGGTGAAAGGCGTTTCTTGAAGAAGGAACTGGACATGGGAGAACGGAGGGATGGAAGGGACTGCGGCGACGGCTGCAGGGCGGACCAGCGAGGCCAGGGAGATCAGTGGAAGGGGGCAGAGCCTCCCCTCACTTGATTTCCTTGTGGACGGTGGAGCTGTTGCAGTGCGGGCAGAACTTCTTGAGTTCGATCCGTTCGGTGGTGTTGCGGCGGTTCTTCTGGGTCGTGTAACGGGACACGCCAGGAGACCGCTTGGCGGGGTTGGACCGGCATTCCGTGCACTCGAGAGTGATCACGATCCGGACGCCCTTGTTCTTTGCCATGGAAGGACGTTGCGCCGCGTGTGCGAAGCGAGGTGACAATCCGGCACCATACTTCCTGACGGGTCACCCCCTCATCGCTTTCTAGGATCGCCGGCTGTCGTGATCGGAAGGATGCGGGTTTCGCTCCAGTGGCTCCGCGAGCTTGTGCACTGTGAGCCGGAGGCCCTGGAGCCGGCCCAGCTGGCGGAAAGGCTTTCGATCGCCGGCTTTGAGGTGGAGGAGATCGAGGATCTCGCCGCCCGCGCCGCCGGTGTGGTGGTGGGCTTCGTGGAGGATCGCCAACCTCATCCCGATGCCGACAAGCTCAGTGTCTGCCGGGTGCTCGTCGGTACCGCCGAACCGCTGCAGATCGTCTGCGGTGCGGCGAACGTGCGGGCAGGCATCCACGTGCCGGTGGCGCTGGTGGGCAGCACCCTGCCGGCGGTGGGCCTGACGATCAAGCCGGCGGAACTGCGCGGCGTGGCCAGCAGCGGCATGATCTGCTCGCTCCAGGAGCTCGGTCTGGCCAGCGCGTCAGAAGGAATCGCCGTGCTCGACGATCTGCTGCCAGCGGTGCCCGCCGTGGGCGAGCCGGTGGGGCCGGCCCTGGGCCTGGACGACCAGGTGCTGGAGCTGGCGATCACCGCCAACCGACCCGACGGGCTCTCGATGCGGGGGTTCGCCCGCGAGGTGGCGGCCCTCTGCGGCGGCAGCACCCGCTTCACGGAGGCGCCTGCCGCTGTGGCGCAGGTGGTGCCCCTGCCCGTGGAAGCCGCGAGCCAGGGTGCGATCGAGACCGGCGGGCTGTTCAGCGTCACCTCGCTCACGGGAGTGAAGGTGGCGCCTTCGCCGGCCTGGCTACAGCAGCGGCTGGAGCGGGCCGGGCTGCGGCCGATCAACAACGTGGTGGACATCACCAACCTGGTGATGCTCGAAATGGGCCAGCCCCTTCATGCCTTCGATCGGGAGGCCCTGGGGCGGCTGAGCGGCGGTGCGGCCGATCCGGCCCGGCTGGGGCTGCGCCAGGCCCACGCCGCTGAGGGCTTCACCAGCCTCGATGGCGAAAGCCGCAGCCTCGGGGAGGCGGCCCTGGTGGTGACCTACGCCGACCAGCCGATCGCCCTGGCCGGTGTGATCGGAGGCCTGAACGAGGCCGTCACCGAGGCCACCACCAGCCTCTGGCTGGAGGCCGCTGTGTTTGCCCCCCAGGAGGTGCGCCGCTCCGCCCGCAGCGTGGCCCTGCGCACCGAGGCCAGCAGCCGATTCGAGAAGGGATTGCCGCCGGAGGCCACCCTGGCGGCCAGCGATCGGGCGGTCGCCCTGTTGATCGAGCTCGCCGCCGCCAGGCCGGAAGGGCGCTGGCTGCACGCCGGAGCCCACGGTGCCGCCGCCCCGATCCAGCTGCGTCGGGACGCTTTGCACAACCTGCTCGGGCCGGTTCGCGGCGACGGTGGCGAGGAGCAGGACCTGGCCGACAGCCGCATCGAGGC
>JBKDOV010000038.1:0-15029 GCA_046342815.1 Cyanobacteriota bacterium | reverse complement strand
TCTTCAGGGAAGACGAAGTTTTCGTGAGGCTGGTCAGCCGGTGCCATCCAGGCACGCAGACCTTCGTTGAGAAGAATGTTCTTCGTGTAGAAGGTTTCGAACTCAGGATCTTCAGCGGCCCGGATTTCCTGGCTCACGAAGTCATAGGCCCGCAGGTTGAGGGCAAGGCCGATGATGCCGAGGCTGCTGGTCCACAGACCCATCACCGGCACGAACAGCATGAAGAAGTGCAGCCAGCGCTTGTTGGAGAAGGCGATCCCGAAGATCTGGCTCCAGAAGCGGTTGGCGGTGACCATCGAATAGGTCTCTTCTTCCTGGGTGGGCTCGAACGCCTTGAAGGTGTTGGCCTGCTCGCCGTCTTCAAACAGGGTGTTCTCCACGGTGGCGCCGTGGATGGCGCAGAGCAGGGCACCGCCGAGGATGCCGGCCACGCCCATCATGTGGAAGGGGTTGAGCGTCCAGTTGTGGAAGCCCTGCAGGAAGAGCAGGAAGCGGAAGATGGCGGCCACCCCGAAGCTGGGGGCGAAGAACCAGCTGCTCTGGCCGAGGGGGTACATCAGGAAGACGCTGACGAACACCGCGATCGGACCGGAGAAGGCGATGGCGTTGTAGGGGCGGATGCCCACCAGCCGTGCGATCTCGAACTGACGCAGCATGAAGCCGATCAGGGCGAAGGCGCCGTGCAGGGCCACGAAGGGCCAGAGACCACCGAGCTGGATCCAGCGAACGAAGTCTCCCTGGGCTTCAGGGCCCCAGAGGAGCAGGAGGCTGTGACCCATGGCGTCAGCGGGGGTGCTGACGGCGGCGGTGAGGAAGTTGCAGCCCTCGAGATAGGAGCTGGCAATGCCGTGGGTGTACCAGGAGGTGGCGAAGGTGGTGCCGGTGAGCCAGCCGCCCAGCGCCAGATAGGCGGTGGGGAACAGCAGCAGACCGGACCAGCCCACGAAAACGAAGCGGTCGCGCTTGAGCCAGTCGTCGAGGACGTCGAACCATCCCCGGGCCGCCGGTGCGCGTCCTACAGCGATCGTCATGAGAGAACGGAGTGAGATTCGCGGGTCGGAAATCCCGCGAGGCTGTGGGATACCGCGCGATGGTAACAACGTTCCCCCGGCGATCGCGCCAGGTCTACATGGGCTGACATCCCTGGGCCGGAGCGGCTTCTAAGTATTTATTCCCAGCCGTCCTGCAGGAGCAGGGCTCCAGGGGCCAGGATGGCCGGTCATTGCGATCCGGGCTTCCCCATGGCGACAAGCGCTGTCCCCCCGACGGCAGACAACCCCCAGGTGCTGGAGCAGCCGGTGCTGGGCTCCCGCCGCCTCTCCAACATCCTGGTGGCGGCGGCCGTGAGCATTGGGGGTCTGGGTTTTCTGCTCACCAGTGCCTCCAGCCGTTTCGGCCGGGATCTGCTGCCGATCGGCCATCCGGCAGAACTCGTCTGGGTTCCGCAGGGGCTGGTGATGGGCCTCTATGGCCTGGCGGCCCTGCTGCTTGCCACCTACCTCTGGTCGGTGATCGCCATCGACGTGGGCTCCGGCACCAATCGCTTCGATCGGGCCACCGGCCAGGCGCTGATCACCCGCCGGGGCTTCCGTCAGCGGATCGAGGTGGACATCCCCCTGCGGGACATCCAGGCCGTGAAGGTGGAGGTGAGGGATGGCATCAGCCCGCAGCGGCGCCTGGCCCTGCGCGTGCAGGGACGCCGGGACCTGCCGCTCACCAGGGTGGGCGAACCGATGCCCCTGGCGGATCTTGAGTTGGCTGGCGCCCAGCTGGCCCGTTTCCTTGGCGTACCCCTGGAGGGACTGTGATGCCGATGCTTCTGCTCTCCCGCCTGCTGCTCGCGATCCTTCTCAGCGTTGCTCCCCTGGGGTTGGTGGCCTGTGCGGCGGATCCGGCCACCCGGCCGATGGGCTGTGCCACCTCCTCCACCCCCTGCCTCAGCGGCACGGCCGTGGTGAGCCTGGAGACCAGCCGAGGTTCGGTGGAGCTGCTGCTCGATGGGGCGTCCGCCCCGCTCACCGCCGGCAATTTCGTGGATCTGGTGCGCCGTGGGGTCTACAACGGCACGGTCTTCCACCGGGTGGTTCGCGAACCGGTGCCCTTCGTGGTGCAGGGAGGGGATCCGGCCAGCGCCAATCCCGCCACGCCGATCAGCCAGTACGGCACCGGCAATTTCGTGGAACCCGGCACCGGTGAATCCCGGTTGATCCCGCTCGAACTCAAGCTCAACAAGGAGAAGGAGCCCCGCTACGGCGAGCTGATCACCTCTCCCCTGGCTGGCCGTGATCTGGCCCTCACCCACCAGCGTGGGGCCCTGGCCATGGCCCGTTCCGGCGATCCCAATTCCGCCAGCGCCCAGTTTTACGTGGCCCTCGAGGCCCTTCCCGAGCTCGATGGCCGTTACGCGGTTTTCGGCAGGGTCACCAAGGGTATGGACGTGATCGATGGCATCCAGCAGGGCGACCGGCTGATCCGGGCCACGGTGCTGGAAGGGGGCACCCTGGTGAAGCCGCGTTAGGCAGGCACGCGCTTCATCGAGCTGGTGGCCTTCAACCATTCGGTGTTGACCCCGGAGGCCCTCTCCAGGGCCACTTTGCCGGTGCGGGCGATCTCGAGGATGCCGTAGTTCTCCAGCAGCCGCTCGAGGGCCACGAGCTTGCCGGGATCGCCCACGACCTCGAGGGTCAGGGCGTCGTCGGCCACATCCACCACCTTGGCCCGGAACACCTGCACCAGGTCGAAGATGGCGCTCCGGTTTTCGGCCGGGGCCGAGACCTTCAGCAGCATCAGTTCCCGCTCGACGGCAGGGATGGTGGAGAGGTCGATCACTCCCAGCACGTTCACGAGCTTGTTGAGCTGCTTGCTCATCTGCTCCAGGGTGTGGTCATCGCCTTCGACCACCATCGTCAGCCGGGAGACCCCCCGGTTCTCGGCGGGTCCGACAGCCAGGCTTTCGATGTTGAAGCCCCGACGGGCGAACAGTCCGGAGATGCGGCTGAGGGCCCCCGATTCGTCTTCGACCAGCACCGAAAGGGTGTGCTTCATGCGTCTGGGGGGAGTGGGAAGGGGAGGCGCGCGAACAGCGCGGATCGTTCTCCCAAAGTTACGTGCCCACGCCGAAGGACGGCGGAGCGGCGGCCCCCCCCGCCAGCCCCTGTTGCCCCAGCCATGCGAGCACGGCCGTATTGAAGGCCTCCGGCTGCTCATCGTGGGGGCAGTGACCGGCTCCCTCCAGCAGCTCCAGGGGCAGGTCGCTGCGCAGTCGCAGGCACTGGCGGGCCACATCCACAGGCACCAGCTGATCCTGGTGCCCCCAGATCAGCAGCAGGGGATGGCGCAGGCGTCGCAGCAGGCTCGGGGCGGTGGCGGCATGGGGCCGCAGCGCCATGGCGATGCTCATGGCCCGCAGGGCGCGAACAGCGCCCGGCCGGCGGGCCGGGCGGGCGATCACCCGGTGCAGTTCGCTGTCGCCGATCACCGGACCGTGATACGCCGATTGAATCCCCAGATCGAGCAGGGGGGAATGGGCCAGCAGGGGCACGATCAGCTCCAGGGGGAGCAGGCGGCAGAGCCAGGTCACCACGAAACGCTGCAGGGCGCGTCTCCAGGGGCGTCGTCGCGGTGCGCCGGAGACTGGTTCGGCGCCCGCCATCAGCAGGGTGGGATCGGGCAGGGGGGCCGCCACCACGCCGCGTACCCAGCGGGGAAAGAACACGGCGCAGCTGAGGGCCACCAGGGCCCCCAGCGAATGCCCGAGCACCACCGCCGGCCCCTGCACCACTTCCTCCAGAAAGGCCTGCAACTGCCGGGCCCAGAGGCGGTTGTCGAGCCGCAGGGGCGGCTGGCAGGAGGCCCCGAAGCCGATCAGATCAAGCCCGTAGACGCACCATCCCGCCGCCGCCAGCACCGCCGCGTTGCGCCGCCAGTGGCCGCTGCCCGCTCCGAATCCGTGCAGCAGCACCAGGGGGGGATGGAGGGCATCGCCGAGGATGCGCCAGTGACACTCCAGGCCCCGCCAGTTCCAGGTGCTGTGCTCCCCCCATTCGGCGGAGTGGGGATCGCCGGGGGTGGCGCCAGGGTGGGGGAGATCAATGGGCACCGGGAGCTCCTGGCATGGGGGGAGAAGGGGCTGTGAATTCCCAGCTTGACGCCCGGCACCATGAGGAAGGGGCCGTAAGGGTTCGGCTCGGAGAGGGGTTTTTCCGGCCCGCCTCCCGACCATCCCGCGACCTGGGGGTGCTGCTGGCCGCAGATCTGGCGGCGCGGGGGCCGCTGCGGGTGCTCGATGCCATGGCAGGGTGCGGCATCCGGGCCCTGCGCTATGGCCAGGAAGGGGGGGCTACAGCGGTGTGGGCCAACGACGCCGATCCGGATCGGCTGCCCCTGTTGCAGGCCAATCTGCGGGGACTCCCCCCCTCGGTGACCCATCGGATCACGGCCGTCACCGCCCAGCATCTGTTCGCCGGCTGCCTGCAGCGCCAGGAGCGGTTCGAGCTGGTAGATCTCGATGCCTTCGGCTGCCCCAGTGCCCTGGTGCCCCTGGCCCTGGAGGCCGTAGCCCTGGAGGGGGTCCTGTATCTGGCCAGCACCGATGGGCGGGCTCCCACCGGCCACGACAGGCCCGCCGCCATCCGGCGGCTGGGGGCTGCGGCCCGGGCCCATCCCGCCAGCTGGGAGCTGGCTCTGCGCCTGCAACTGGGGGTTCTGGCCAGGGCCGCCTGGGCGATGGGGCGGGGGATGGTGCCGTTGTTCAGCTTCAGCGAAGGCCGCACCTTCCGCACGGCGGTGCGGCTCACCCGCTCGGCTCCCGCCGCCGATCTGACCCATCTCGGCTTGATCGCCCACTGCCACGGCTGCGGGGACCAGCAGGTTCAGAGCCTGCTGCAGCTGGGCCGCTGGACCCTCTGCGATTGTGCTGGTGCGCCGGCGGTGAGCGGCCCGCTCTGGACCGGAGCGCTCCAGGATCCTGCCGCTCTGGCCCGGCTCCAGGAGCAGGGCCAGAGGCTGGCGGGGAGTCTGGGTCGCCCCAGCGTGAGGCTGCTGCAACGCCTGGCCGGGGATCCCGGCCTGCCCGCCCGCTGCTGGCCCGTGTCCGAGATTGCCCGCCGCCTGGGGTCGGGACCGCCGCGCCTGGAGGCGCTGGTGGCCAGCCTGCGGGAGCAGGGTTTCACCGCCGGGGCCAGCGGGGTGATGGAGGCGCAGGTGCGCAGCGATGCCCCCTGGAGTCGGATTGTTGAGACAGCCCGGCAGCTGGGGGACGCCGGGGCTGCTAAATAGGTAGCCCTCTCCCTGTCTCCCCCCGGGTCATGGCTTCTGAAATCTTCGGCACCGCCGCGCTGTTCTGGGTGCTGATCCCGGTGGGGCTGCTCGGCGGCGGCCTGCTGCTGAAGCTTCTGCGCAACTGATGCCCGGCACTCCCGCCCGGGATCCGCGTCGTCGTCAGGCGTACCACTAGGCTCAGCCCGCTTCGGTGAGCGGTCATGAAGGTC
Organism: Cyanobacteriota bacterium; assembly: GCA_046342815.1. Classification (GTDB taxonomy): domain Bacteria; phylum Cyanobacteriota; class Cyanobacteriia; order PCC-6307; family Cyanobiaceae; genus Cyanobium. The sequence goes on along the minus strand of JBKDOV010000038.1, from coordinate 9,540 downwards.
CTGGTTGTCGGCGGAACAGGCACCCTTGGCCGGCAGATCGCCAGGCGGGCACTTGACGAGGGCCACATCGTGCGTTGCATGGTTCGCTTTCCCCGCAAGGCCTCCTTCCTGCAGGAATGGGGCTGTGAACTCACGCGTGGGGATCTGCTGGAGCCGGAAAGCCTCGATTACGCCCTGGAGGGCCAGGAGGCCGTGATCGATGCCGCCACCTCCCGGGCCAGTGAGAGCGGCAGCGCCTACGACGTGGACTGGACCGGTAAGCAGAATCTGTTCGCCGCCTGCCGCCGGGCCGGACTCAAGCGACTGGTGTTCATCTCCCTGCTGGAGGCCGAGCGCCATCGCAACGTTCCTTTGATGGACATCAAGGCCTGCACCGAGCGCTACCTCGCAGCTTCTGACCTCGACTACACGATCCTGCGCTGTGTGGCCTTCATGCAGGGCCTGATCAGCCAGTTCGCCATTCCGGTGCTGGAGAACCAGACCGTCTGGGTGAGTGGTTCTCCCACCCCGATCGCCTACATGAACACCCAGGATGTGGCCCATTTCGCGGTGGCTGCCCTGGGGCGTCCCCAGACAATCCGCGGCGCCTTCCCGGTGGTCGGTCCGAAGGCCTGGACCACCGGCGAGATCACCCAGCTCTGCGAGAAGTACAGCGGCCGGTCCGCCCGGGTGTTCCGCGTGCCTCCGGCTCTCCTGAAGATGATGCAGTCGGTCACGGGATTCTTTGAAGCCAGCCTCAATGTCTCCGAACGGCTTGCCTTCGCGGAGGTGGTGGGCGGCGGCAGGCCGTTGGATGCGTCCATGGAGGCCAGTTACGAGGCCTTCGGCCTCGATCCGGCCGAGACCACCCGTCTGGAGGATTACCTCAAGGAGTACTACGACACGATTCTGCGGCGGCTGCGGGAGATGGAGGCCGATCTCGACAAGGACGCCAAGAAGAAGCTGCCGTTCTGAAGATCGACTCAGTGCATGTGTACTATTGGGTGGATGTCCGGTTCGCCCGTCGCGGCCATGTCGATCGCCCAGATCAAGAACCTGCAGCGCCGTCTCGGCAATCTGGAGCAGGAAGCAACGCAGGAGCTCAGCCGTATCTGCGGCCATGATCTCTGGCAGAGCCTCGGTTTCGATGCCCTCGATTCGATCGAGGATGCCGATCGCAGGGCCCGGGCCAATTACTACTACGGCCAGCTCCAGACGGCCCGCGAACTCATCGATGTGATCGGCTGATCCCTTGGGATCGGTAGTTCCTCTGCTGCGTGCGACCCGATGTCCTTGTCGAGAGAAGGGCCGCCAGCCGCAGCTCCTCGCACCGGTTGGTGGGTCGCCATTGACCCGGTGCCAGTCCCTCCAGGTCCAGCGGCGCTTCTCCATCCATCAGATCGATCGCAACCCTGAGCAGTCGCAGGGTTGGCAGACCCACCGCAGCGGTCATACGCCGCACCTGTCGGTTTCGCCCTTCCTGCAGTTCCAGTTCCAGCCAGCTGGTGGGAACGCTGAGGCGCCGGCGAATCGGTGGATTCCGCTCTGCCAGGCCTGGATCAGCCAGGTGGCGTGCCCGGGAAGGCAGTGTCAGTCGGCCCTGGATCCGTAGCCCCTGCCGCAGGGAGGCGAGCTGGGCTTCCGTCGGGAGCCCCTCCACCTGCACCCAGTAGCGCCGCCAGTGGCCGAAGGCTGGGTCGCAGAGGCGCTGCTGCAGACGGCCCACGTCCGTGAGCAGCAGCAATCCCTCGCTGTCGGCATCGAGGCGTCCGGCGGCGTAGACCCCTGGGCAGTCGATGTGGTCGGCCAGGCAACCCCAGCTGCTTCCCGGTTCCGGGCGGAACTGACTCAGCACCCCGTAGGGCTTATGGAAAAGAATGGTCGTCAGGGCTGGCTTCCGCTCAGGCGCCCTGGCGCGCCCGCCAGAGGTTGACCACCCCGATCGAGATCAACAGCAGTCCGAGATCCATGGATGCGGGGGGCAGGATCATGGCCTTGCGGGAGGAATGGGGGAAGGAGTGGGTTGACCCTACCTGCCCGGGGTCGCCGCTTATGCTGTTGTCAAGTCTGTCCAGAAGCCCGCCCACGCATGATCGAGACGTCAGGAGTGATCGAGAAGGAACAGGGCAACGGCTTTTATCTGGTGACTCTGGAGCAGCCGGCGGGGCACCAGTGCCTTTGCCGTGCGGCGGGCAAGCTCACCAAATTCCGCATCAAGTTGTTGGCTGGTGACAAGGTGCTGGTGGAGATCAGCCCCTACGACCTCTCACGTGGACGCATCACCTACCGCGAGCGCAACGCAGGGGCGGCAGGTCCCCGCCCGGGTGGGAATCGACCCGGTGGCCCACGCCGTCGTTGAGGGGCAAAGCTTCTAGACTCCGCGGCCTCAGCGCTCCTTGATCGGATGGTGGTTCTGGTTTCAGCACCCAGGGGTGGTGCAGAGCAGAGCAGTGAAACTAATCATTTATATCGGCCTGATATTGATGGACTGAGGGCCATTGCCGTTGTGGCGGTCATCATCAACCACATTGTTCCATCAATCTTGCCCAATGGTTTCTTAGGCGTAGACATATTTTTTGTGATCTCCGGTTTTGTGATCACGGCCTCTTTGTCCGGCAGGTCGACTCGGGGAGCTCTTTCATTTGCATCTTTTTTGGCTGATTTTTACAGGCGACGTATCCGTCGCCTGGTGCCGGCCCTTGTCGTTTTTGTGGCTTTGACGGCAATCCTGATTTGTTTGGTTGATCCAGAGCCAAAGGATAGTCTGGCGACGGGAGCTGCGTCGCTTTTTGGGGTTTCAAACATCCAGCTTTGGAAGTCTTCCAGTGATTATTTCGCTGGATCAACCCAGTTGAATATTTTTACTCATACTTGGTCCTTAGGAGTGGAGGAACAGTATTATTTTTTGTATCCTCTTTTGTTTTGGTTCAGTGGCTTTGGGTGGAAGTCATCAGGGCGTCGAAACCTGCTGTTGATTTTGACCGTTCTTTCGGTCGCTTCGTTCGTACTGTTTCTGTTGTGGAGCCGCACGGCCCCCATGGATGCCTACTTTTTGACCCCTGCCAGGTTCTGGGAGATGGGTGCAGGGTGTCTTCTATTCCTGTTGGTTGGCAAGGTTTCGGTGCCAAGAGTTGCCTCTCTGATGGCGGCTTTTGCTTTGCTTGGAATGATTGCCTTGATGTTCCTGCCCTTCAAGCTCAAGGGAACGATCATGGTGGTGTTGCTCACCACGGTGCTGATCGGATGCAATCGTCCGGCGACTCCGGTCGACAAGATTTTGACCCAGCCAGTCATGCTTGGTATAGGAAAAATATCTTATTCTCTGTATCTTTGGCACTGGGTGGTTATCTGCATCAGTCGATGGACCATTGGAATTCATGCTTGGCTGATTCCTTTGCAGATTGCTCTGATGGTTGGTCTGGCCACCGCTTCCTATCTCTGGATTGAGCAGCCCCTTCGTTCTTTTCGTGGAGGGAGTCAATGGATTCTTCCAACCGGATTGGGAGTGCTCGCTTCTGTTTGGTTTTCCCTCTTTGGCTTGCAGAGGGCCCATGCCAGTTTTTTTCTGGGAGAAAAGTCCTCCACTCCTAAACCCCTTTCCTGCGGGCATGGCGGTGATCGGCCTTACCGAGGCGCGTTCGAGAGGCTGGTCGAAGAGGATTGTCTCAACCATGCAACGGGAAAGCATCTTCTGGTGACCATCGGGGACAGCCATTCCACCCATCTGGCCCCCATGGCACACCTGTTTTCCGAAAGGGGGTATCGCAGCGTTTTTCTTGGTGCGAACGACACTCCATTCCCATTTCTACAGTTTTCTCCGGTATTTGGGGGAGGCAATACTTCTTCTGATCTTGGTAGGAAGCAGCTTTACACAGATTTTGTTGATTACGCCTCCACCACTCTTGGTCAGGGTGACGTGGTGTTGATATCAAGTTTCTTTCGCTCTAAATTTGCCCCTTTTGATTTCAAGGGTAGGGCTAATTCGGGACCCAATATGGTTGATGATAATGGTAGGCGGATCTCCCAGGATCAGGCTTTCGATCTATGGATCAAAAAACTTGTGGATTTCGCTGAAGTTATGAAGAAGCGAAAGGTTTTGGTTGTGGTGATGTTGCCTCTTCCTGTGTTTGATCAGGCTAAAGAGTCTGAGGTCAATGAGCGTTTGTGTCGTCAGGAGTGGTTCCGGCCCACTGTTGCGGAAGCTTGTCTGGATGTTCAGCCTTGGTCTACCCAGAACCTCGGTCTGGTTGAGCTTGCCAAAAAGATGGGAGAGGCATCCAGGGGGAAAGAGCTTTTCCTATTATTCGATCCAGCCCCTCTTTTCTGCTCCGATCGTTCGCAATCCTGCAGCAATCAGTTCGCAGGAAGAAGGGCTTTCCTCGATTCCAACCATCTCAATTCATTGGGGGCCTCCCTTGTGGGGGAGGCACTGCTCGAGAAAATTGAACACTCTCGTGCTCAGCACCTCGTCAAGCGGTGACCGGTAGAAGTTGTTCGATCGCCTGTTTGAACTCGCTGCGCTGCTTGACCCCCTTCCACTGTTGTTTCAGCTCTTTTCGGAAGAAAAGCTGCACGGTTGGGGTTCCATTGATCCCTGCCTGCACGGCGATTTCCTGATCGGCCTCAATGTCGATCTCCACGCCCTGAGCGGCACCGGCCAATTCCTCCAGGACTCGCTTGAGCTGGGGCTTGAGAACATGACAGGGTCCACAGCTGGGAGAGGTGTAGACCACCAGCAGGGGTTTATCGCTGTCGTGGTACAGCTTGCGCAGGGCATAACCTCCCTTCTGCCAGAGCGCCTCCGGGTTGAAATTCGTGGCATCGCTCGGCGCGGTGCGCACCGGCTCGCCAGCGGGCTCTGGATCCACGGCTTCCCGAGCCACCGTCACGGCCAGATCGTTGTGGCTGAGCCAGCGTTCGGCGGCGAGGGCCGCCTGGCAGCCGCTGCCGGCGGCAGTGATGCCCTGGCGCCATTCCGCATCGGCCACGTCGCCGGCGGCGAACACCCCTTCCAGGCTGGTTTCCGGGCGACCCGGCCGGGTGATCAGATAGCCCCTTTCATCCACCTCCAGCTGGCCGCGGATCAGGCGGGTGTTGGGGGTGTGGCCGATGGCATAGAAGAGGCCCCGGACCGGCAGGGTCTCGACGGTCCCTGGGTTGTCGACTTCCTGGAGCTGGATCCCGGAGAGCCAGTCCTCACCGGTGGCATCCGCCACCTGACGGTTCCAGTGAACGGTGATCGCGGCATTGGCCAGCACCCGATCGGCCATGGCGCCGCTGGCCCGCAGGCTGGAACCACGCACGATCAGGTGTACGTGGCTGCCGTACTTGGTGAGATACACGGCCTCCTCGCAGGCGGAGTCGCCGCCGCCCACCACCGCCAGCTCGGCATCGCGGAACTGGGGGGTGGCCCCATCACAGATGGCGCAGGCGCTGATCCCGCGACTCCAGAAGCGATCTTCCGAGGGCAGTCCCAGGCGGTTGGCGCTGGCACCGGTCGCCAAGATCAGAGCATGGGCTCGCAGCACCCGCCCGTCGGCGCGGATGCGGAACGGGCGTTCGCTGAGGTCGATCTCCTCGGCATCCGCCTCCACCAGGCGGGTACCCCAGCGCAGGGCCTGGGCCCGGCAGCGGTCCATCAGCTCGGGGCCCAGGATTCCATCGGGAAAGCCCGGGAAATTCTCCACGTGGGTGGTGGTCATCAGCTGGCCGCCTGGAATGCCACCGTCCTGAAAGCCGGTGATCAGAAGAGGGCTCAGGTTTGCCCTGGCGGCGTAGATGGCGGCGGTGTAGCCGGCTGGCCCGGAGCCGACGATCACCAGGTTTTCCACCGGGGAGTCGGCCTGAACGTCAGGAGACTGGCTGGAGGAACCCTCAACCATGGCTTAAGCGGATCGACTATGACTTAACCCTAGGAGATGACTGGGCGAGTCGTGGCGGAAGCTGCCTGCAAGGAAGTTGCCGGATCTTTCGATTTGCTTTAGATTTCCAGAAGTCCGTCGGTTTCGCTGTTCTGTTCGTCGCGCGGGTCGTACCGCAGGCCCTTCGGAACCATCAGCACATTGGCCTCCAGAACCTCGTGGTTGTCTTCGAGGCACAGCAGCCATTCGCGGAATTCCTCCGTCAGGGCGTAGCTGTCTTCGTACATCTCCCGGCTGTCCAGGGAGGCTCTCCTCGCCAATGCCCAGCAAACGGCCACCGTCAGACGGCGATGGACGTTTGCGTTCATGGAGGTGTTCAGGGGGGCTTCCTCGGGTCTGTAGGAATGATTGTCCATGAGCGCTCTCGCCGCGTTCTTCCAGATGGGCCCCACGCTGCCTGTTGGCAGGGCAAGTCACCGTATCGCTTGACACAACGTCGCAAATAAGGGCCGAGGCGACTCGTTGGGCGGTGTTTTCTGTGATTTTCAGGGGAGATTCAGGTCCTTCGGTTTAAGAAATCCGGGAGTCTGGGTCCATCCACGGCGATCATTCTGCCGGCGGCATCCGTGAGGGCCTGGAGTGGCGGGCCGCTTGCTCCAACACCGCCGCTGGCAAGGGGCTCCTGGGGGGCAGGCCGTGGCTGGATCCGGTAGGGCTCGCTCAGCGACCAGGTGCGGGCATGGCCGATCAGCAGGGGGTCGGCTGGGGCATACACATACGAGGCCTGGCGCGGGATCGGCTCCAGGACGCTTCGCGCTTCATCCATCCGTACGGCCCGGGTGATCGCCTGCACGAAGCGGCTGCGGGTCACCACGGTGGTCAGGTAAGCCACCACCCGCAGCCGCGGGGCATCGAAGCCTTCGGCACACATGTCGATGCTCACCAGCCAGTCGGCGTCGCCGGCCTGGAAGGAGGCCAGCCGGGCATTGGCTTCAGGATCCTGGGAATGCACCAGGTGGATGCGATCGCCCTGTTCCTCCAGCAGGGCGCCGAGCCGCCGGGCGTGGTTGATGTCGCGGGCGATCACCAGGCCCCCGGCACCGGGATGGTCAAGGCGCACCTGCTCGAGCCGCTGACGGGCCTGCAGCAGCAGCCTCAGGGCAATGCCTCCGCCGTCCCCCAGCCGGATCGCTCGCCGCAGATTTCTGGCCCGCCAGCTTTCGCGGTGTTCCGCCGACAGCGGCGAGCTCTCCCGCTCGCTGTTCTGCTCTTCGTAGCCATGCTCCACCCAGCCATCCTGGAAACGGAATTCCAGCGGGCGGACATCTCCGGCCAGGATCAAGCGGCGCGGTTCGACGCACAGATCCGGCACAATCCGCTCGGCGATTTCGCCGTTCTCCTCGATCCGGATCCTCCTGGCGGCGCAGAAGGCCAGGTTGTCCGCCCGGAAGGGGGTGCCGGAGAGCCCCAGCCGCAGGCTTGCTCCGGCGGTGAGACTGGTGAAGGCATGGCCCCAGGCGCTGGCCTCGGGTTCCTCGGGGTCCAGGCCCAGGTGGTGGACCTCGTCGGCGATGGCCAGCCACGGCCCCTGCCCCAGGTCATGGCCCAGCTCCAGTTCCAGCCGCTGGCGATGCCGGGCCGCCGACTGGTAGCTGAGCAGCAGCCCTTCGCCTTCCCACTCGCTCCGCCTCGGATCCCATTCATCGATCGCCAGCCCCAGTCGCCTGGCGGCGGCAAGCCACTGGCGGGCAATCGAGCTGCGATGGCAGAAGACCACGAATCTGTGCAGGCGACCCTCCCGATGGAGCCGCTGGAAGCTCAGCAGGGCACCCAGGGTCTTGCCGGCGCCCGGTCCGGCATGGACCAGCACATCGTGGCCGGAGAGGCTGGGCTGGCCCAACCGTGCCCGCAGCAGCTGGATCAGCTTCGACTGCCATTCCCGCGGTTGGATCCAGGCTCTTGCCTCCGTTCCTGTCGGCTGGAAGCGGCGCAGGGGTGCGGCGAGATTGAAGGAGGGGGAGGGCATCGGCTGATTCTGTCCCCGGTCGGCGGCCAGCGGTCTGGCGGGCGGTGGTCGGCTGGCTGGCTGGGTGGCTGGTGAACCCTGAGATTTAGGTATTCCTGCCCATAGGTTTCGGCGCCGGCGTCCCTAACTTCCGACCAACCCCACTCGGGACCTCAGGCCCCTGTCGCCGTGGCAACACCGCCTCCTCCGAACCCCGATTCCCGCACCCATCTCGAGCAGTGCTGGGAGCTGGAGTGCGACATCGATCCGATGATCCTGCGGTTGCGGCTGTTGCGGCACCAGGGAGCCCTGCCCCAGGCGCTGTGCCTGGAGCAGGAGCTGCTTCCCCTGTTCTGAAAGATCAGCTCTGAAGCTCAGCCCTGAGGTTCAGCCCAGGGCCTCGGCGTGGTTGACGAGCAGGTGTTCGACCTCGTTGAGATCCTGGGCGGCACAGACACGGGCCAGCTCGAAGTCGCCCTCGGCGTCGTCCAGCATCCGCTGGGCCACGCGGTCGAGCAGTTCTTCTTTCTGCTCATGCACGAAGGCCAGGATCTCTTCTTCGATCAGATAACGAATCCCTTTGCCTCGTAGGGGGTTGCGAGTGGCTTCGGCCAGGGTTCCCTGCACCAGCTCCTTGATGAACAGGCGCTGCACTTCGCTGCTGCGCAGAAAACTTTCCATGGCGTTGATCGTGCCGTCCACCACGGTGCGTTCAACCTCGGCCGGTTCCTCGTTCAGCTTGAATTCCCAGTCGAGATGGCGGCGTTGCCAGCCCTGTTGATGCAGGTTCGGCATCACGGTCTGGCAGAAGCTGTCCACCGAAATCTCATAGACGCGCTCTGCCAGGCGCTCGCACCACTCGGTTCCGTGGGACACCAGGTTGCGTTCCACGTCGTCTCGGTCCACGGCATGGCCACCGTGGTGGCTGTGGCAGATGCCATCGGGACATTCCAGGGCCGAAAGTGCCATCGGGGGCGGAAATCACGGGAAGTCCAAGCCCTAGCCAGCAGCCATGCCTGCTCCCGGCCTCTTCAGGAAATCTCCGCAATGGGTTCCTGCGAGCTGATGGGGGAGTCCGCACATTGGAGTGGACCTCCCTTGTCGCCTCTCTGCGGTCCCATTAACCAGGAGAAGTCAGGTTGGAGTTGGACCGTTGTGGTGAAACTTCTGGTTCCTCGGGAGTGTTCTCCCGGTGAACGTCGGGTGGCGGCCACCCCGGAGACCGTGAGAAGACTGATCGGCAAGGGCGCCAGCCTCCAGGTGGAGACGGGAGCCGGAGCGGCGGCGGGGTTTCACGATGATTCCTTTGCCGAAGTGGGTGCCGAGCTCCTGGCTGGTCCGGAGCTGCGCTGGTCGGAGGCCGATGGGGTGTTGTGCGTCACTCCCCCGCCCGCCGAGGCCCTGGAGCGGTTGCGGCCTGGATCGCTGCTGGTGGGACTGCTTTCCCCCTACGGCGCCACCGAGCTGGCCCAGGCCCTGAATCAGCGGCAGGCCTCTGCGATCGCCCTGGAGCTGTTGCCGAGGATCAGTCGCGCCCAGTCGATGGACGTGCTTTCCTCCCAGGCCAACATCGCCGGCTACAAGGCGGTGCTGCTGGCGGCCGCGGCACTGGATCGCTACCTGCCGATGCTGATGACCGCCGCCGGCACGATCCAGCCGGCTCGGGTGCTGATCCTCGGCGCCGGCGTGGCCGGC
>JBKDOV010000037.1:0-13551 GCA_046342815.1 Cyanobacteriota bacterium | reverse complement strand
GGCCGCAGGCGTAGAACGTGCGGCTCACGAGCGTGCCGCCGAAGCCGCGGGTCGCCAGGGTGCCGCCATACTCCCGGGCAAAGGGCACGCCCTGGGCCACACACTGGTCGATGATGGCGCCGCTGAGTTCGGCGAGGCGGTGGCAGCCCGCTTCCCGGGCGCGAAAGTCACCGCCTTTCACCGTGTCAAGGAAGAGGCGTTCGACACTGTCGCCATCGTTGGCGTAGTTCTTGGCGGCATTGATGCCCCCCTGGGCGGCCACGGAATGGGCCCGGCGCGGACTGTCGTGATAAGTGACCACCTGCACCCGATAGCCCTGCTCGGCCAGGGTGGCGGCCGCCGAGGCCCCGGCCAGACCACTGCCCACCACAAGAATCCGCAGCCGCTGGCGGTTGTTTGGCGCGATCAACGGCAAACCGTCGCGGCAGCGCTGCCAGGCGGTGTCGAGCGGCCCCGCGGGCAGACGGGGATCCCAGCCGAAGTCCCTGGCGCTCACCCGACGCCCCCCGCTCCGATGCCCGCGCGCAGGGCCAGGGCCAGCAGCGCGAAGCCCCCCCCCAGCACCAACGCCAGGCCGCGCCCCGTCCAGCGGATGCGCATGCCATTGGCGGAATCCAGCCACCCGAGGCTCCGATGGGCGCTCTCAAGACCGTGGAAGAGATGGAGGGCCACCGCCAGAGCGCCAAGCACGTAGAGGCCACCGGCCCAGGGCGCCGCCAGGGCCAGCCGCAGGGTCGCCAGTTCCCCCCCCGCCGGCGGCCGGTTCCAGCGCAGCTGGGCCAGGTGCACCGGCAGGAACAGCAGCAACACCCCCCCGCTCCAGGGCACCAGCCGGGCGGCCAGGGCAGCCAGCTGTTCCGCCTGCCCCAAGCGCCGGCTCACCCGCGCAGGGGCAACGGGACCCACGGCCAGCCGATGGGCCACCACCCTCGCCAGCCCGAGACCGAGGTGGGTGAGGGCCGCCGCGGCCAGCCCCACCTCCACCAGGGGCAGCCAGCTCAGGCCATGGAGGGCCGTGGCCGTGTTCTCGAAACCGCCTGGATCCACCAGGGCCAGCGCCAGGTTGAGCAGATGGAAGCCAAGGAAGATCACCAACGCCAGCCCGGCGCTGGTCACCCAGAGGGAAACCAGCCTGGCCGACCATCGCCACCTGCCGATCACAGCGGCAGCGGGGGAAAGACTCTCCGTGGGTGCTGGCTTCCCCATGCGATGACGATCAGGAAGCAAGCGGCAGGCAACTCCCATCGCGCAGCAGGGCAGCGAGCTGGTGGGCCTCCATCGGGCGTGCGAAGTAATAGCCCTGATAGCCATCGCAACCCAAGGCAGCCAACAGGGAGGCCTGGCCCTGGGTTTCCACACCCTCCACCATCGTCTTCAGCCCCAGACCCTTCCCCATGGCGATGGCCGTCTGCACGATCAGCCGGGTGGAGGAGGACTGCTCGAGATTGGTCACGAAGCTCTGGTCAATCTTGAGTTTCTGAATCGGCAGGCGATGCAGATACGTGAGCGAAGAGTAACCGGTGCCGAAGTCGTCGATCGCCAGAGTGAGACCCAGGGCGGCCAGATCCTCCAACTCCTGGGTGAGGCCGCTGATCGGCAGCAGGCAGGACTCGGTGATCTCCAGCTCCAGCAGCGAAGCAGGCAGATCGTGGCGTTGCAGCACCTCGGCGACGATCCTGCTCAGCAGCGGCGGTGCAGCGGGGAACTGGCGCGGCGACACGTTGACGGCCATCGGCAGAGGATTCAGCCCCTCGTCCAGCCATTGCCGCTGCTGGCGACAGGCCTCCTCCAGCACCCAACGACCCAGGGAATGGATCAGGCCCGTCTTCTCGGCGATCGGAATGAACTGGCCGGGACTCACCAGACCGTGATCCCCATCGCGCCAGCGCACCAGGGCTTCGTAACCGATCAGCTGACCCTGCCCATCCACCTGGGGCTGGTAATTGAGGTGCAGCTGGCCGTTCTCGAGCGCCAGGCGCAACTTTCCCTCGAGGTCGAGCTCCGCCCGCAGACGGTCGGTGAAGGCCATCTCGTAGAGCACCACCTGCCCCTGGCCCTGGTCATGGGCCTGACTGAGGGCCGTGGCCGCCTTGCGCAACAGCACATCGGCCTCCTGGCCGTGGTCGGGAAACACGCTGAGCCCGCCGCAGAACCCCAGCACCAGCTCCTCCCCCTGGGGAAGGAAGACATTCCGGGAAATCGAAGCCTGCAGCTCCGCCGCCATCGTCTCGGCAGCAATCGCATCGCAACCGGGCCGGATCACCAGGAACTCATCCCCTCCCAGCCGGGCCAGCCAGTCACCGGGTTGCTTCCAACGGCGCAGATGGTCGGCCACCGCCCACAGCAGATGGTCGCCGGTGGCGCGCCCGAAGGTGTGGTTGACGCGGCGAAAGCCGTCCAGATCCAGCCAGAGAAGGGTCAGATGCCGATCGATCCGCCGCCCCAGCCTGTCCTCCAGAAACCGGCGGCTGCTCTCCTCATTGCCCAGACCGGTGAGCACATCGTTGAACGCCAGCCGCTCCAGCTCCAGGCGAGCCGCACTGAGTTCGGTGATGTCGCGCACCATCAAAGAACTGCCGACATGCACCCCTTCGGGATCGCTGCGAGGGGTGAGTTCCACTTCCAGAACGCGGGTGGAACCCAGCCCATCCACGATCTGCAACCGGAACTGACGGGACTGGGCCGCCAGCAAGGCGCCGGAAAGCTGCTCCAGGGTGCCGCGATCCTGGTGGGCCACGAACTCCGCCAGCCCCCTTCCCTCCAGCTGCCCCTCCGGCAGGGCAAAGATGCGATGGGTGGCGGGATTGGCGAACTGAAACACCTGGCCGAGGTCGAGCAGGGCCAGGCCATCGCCCAGTTGTTCCACCAGCTGGCGATACCGCTCCTCGCTGCTGCGCAGCTGGTCGATCAGGCTGGACTGGACCTCGAGCATCGCCTGGCTGGACTGCAACCGGCGACGTTCGCTGATGTCCCGCAGCGAAACGGTCCAGCGGTTCTCGACGCCGGAGGGCAGCGTCAGGCGGCGGGCCACCAACTCCATCGGAGGCAGCACCCCGTTCGGAGCCTGAAGTTCCACCTCCATCCGGCAGGAGCTGCCGGCCTGGAGATCGTGAAGCCGGGCCGCGAGCACCTCCGCCTGCTGGGGAATCGCCAGCCAGTGTCCAAGGGGCTGCTGATAGAGGGAAGCGGCCGGCACACCGAGCATCGTTGCCAACCTGCCATTGCTCTCGAGCACCCGCAGCTCGGCATCGAGGAGCAGGAGGACGTCGCCGCTGAACTCCACCATCTGACGGAGATGGGGCAGAACTCGCACCGCCTGGGAGAGCTCGAACTGAAGCCTCTTCACCTCCCGTTCCAGCCGGCGGGGATCACTCATCGGCAGCCAAGACCAGGCGGCGGCTCCTGCAGGGCCCCGAGCACGAAGGCCTCCACCGCCTTTCGATCCTGCAGGCCCAGGTGCCGGGCGCCGGTGGGGGCCAGCATGCAGGGGATGCGATCGAGCTCGCGGAGCCACCAGGCGGTCAGCTGATCCAACTCCTCCTCATCGAGGAAGGGATCGTGATCGAAGCGCACCCCCACCTCTTCCAGGCAGGCGGCGATCACCTCGCTGGAGGCGATGTTGCGACCCTCACACCAGAAACCCCGGAAAAGTCGCTGCCGCACCTGGGGGGCCAGATCGGGGGCTTCGTCCTCCAGAGAGGCCTGCAGCAACAACGCCCGGCGGGAATTCACCCAGGCCGGCGGGAGGTTCACGCCCAGGTCCGGTGCCCGGAGGGAAACATCATTCACTTCGCTGAGCAGGGTGGAGAGATCCTGGGGAGCGTTGCCCTCACTGAATGCATGGGGCAGGTGGGGTTTGTGCTCAACGCCCACCCACCGCACCTGGTCGGCCAGCCCCATGCCGCACAGCCACTCGTTCAGAGTGAAACAGTATGGACAGTTGAAATCGGAAACCACCACAACCCTGGCACTGAGAAGGGCGGAGGGCAGGGCAACAGCCGGGTCAGGCGACTGCGGAAACTCGATGGGAAATAACGAAATCGTCTTCCCAGATTAAGGGTGATGGCTTCCGCATGGGATCGTGATTCCAACCATCCGCCGCTGAACCCTTGCGCTGGTCGCGTCCCTCCACGCTGCTCTGCGCGTTTCTGACGCTGTTGAACGACCGGCTGGGAGAAAGCCTGATCTTTCCGTTGCTGCCGTTTCTGCTGGCCGGTTTCACCAGCGACGGCCGCGTGCTCGGACTGCTGACGGGCAGCTATGCCGTGGCCCAGTTCGCCGGCACCCCCCTGATCGGCGCCCTCTCCGACCGCTTCGGGCGCAAACCCGTGATCACCACCTGCGTGGCGGGCTCGGTGCTGGGGCTGGGGCTGTTTGCCCTCACCCTGAGCTTTCCCTGGAGCCAGTACTGGCCGGGAGCCCTGGCCAGCGGCATGCCCCTGGCCCTGCTGTTCGTCGCCCGCCTGATCGATGGGATGAGCGGCGGCACCGCCGCCACCGCCGGCGCGGTTCTGGCGGACATCTCCCCCCCCGAACAACGGGCCCGGGCCTTCGGCCTGATCGGCGTGGCCTTCGGCCTGGGGTTCATCCTCGGCCCCGCCCTGGGCGGCCTGCTCGCCCGGATCAACGTGACCCTGCCGCTGCTGTTGGCGGTGGGTTTCGCCGCGCTCAACCTGGTGCTGGTGATCACGCTGCTGCCCGAGACCCATCCGCGGGACTCCCGTATCCCCCTGCCCCGCAAACGGGAGCTTCAGCCACTCACGCAGCTCAGCCGGGTGTTCCGCAACCCACGGGTGCGGCGCCTGGCCCTGGCGTTCTTCCTTTTCTTCCTGGGCTTCAACGGCTTCACCGGTGTGATGGTGCTGTATTTCAAGCAGGGCTTCGGCTGGGGGCCGGGGATCTCAGCGGGGGCCTTCCTGGTGGTGGGGATCGTGGCCACCGTGGTGCAGGGGAGCCTGATCGGCCCTCTGGTGCAACGCCTGGGGGAATGGCGCCTGAGCCTGGTGGGCCTGGGACTGGTCACGGTGGGCTGCCTGCTCGTGGCCGTTGCCCGGCCGGCAACGGCCGTGCCCGTGGTGTTCAGTGCCGTGGCGCTGCTGGCCATGGGCACGGGCCTGGTCACCCCCTGCCTGCGCAGCCTGGTCTCCCGTCGACTGGATGACGGGGGCCAGGGGGCGGCCCTGGGCAGCCTGCAGGGCCTGCAGAGCCTGGGCAGTTTCCTTGGCCCGCCGCTGGCAGGCTGGGCCTACGAAAGCCTGGGGCAACGCAGCCCCTTTGCGCTGGGCATCCTGCTGATGCTGACGGTGGCTGTTCTGGTGGCCGGAGGACTGCCGCGTCAAGCGGAAGCGACACCATAAAAGGCAGCGCCCAATTGCTACCTTGCCAGGAGGGTGACAGAGAGTGTGGACAAATGGCCAAGAGAATCGTGGATCCAGCGCTTTACATCAACCGCGAGCTCAGCTGGATCGATTTCAACCACCGCGTTCTCGCCCAGGCACTCGATGAGCACACGCCCCTGCTGGAGCAGGCGAAATTCAGTGCGATCTTCAGCAACAACCTCGACGAATTCTTCATGGTGCGGGTGGCTTCGCTGAAGTCCCAGCAGGAAGCAGGTGTCACCACACGCAGTGACGATGGCCTCACTCCGCACCAGCAGCTCGAAGCGATTCAGGCAAAGCTTCGGCCTCTCCTCGAGCTTCAGCAGCAGCACTATCGCTACTCACTCAAGAGCCATCTGGCGGAATATGGCATTCAACTGATCGATTACCTGCGACTCAACGCCAAGCAGAAAAAGTGGGCAGATGATTATTTCCGCACCGCGATCTTTCCGGTGCTCACGCCCCTGGCGGTGGACCCTGCCCACCCGTTCCCGTTCATGAGCAACCTGAGCCTGAATGTGGCGGCCCTGATCCGCGACCCCGACACGGGGCAGGAGCAGTTCGCCCGGGTGAAGGTGCCGCAGAAGATCCTGCCCCGCTTCGTACCGATCCCCACGGACCTCTGCAGCCGCCGACCGGCCCCGGTGTTCACGGCGGTGCCGCTCGAGCAGCTGGTGGCCTTCAACCTGCAGCTGCTTTTCCCGGGCATGGTGATCGAGGGGCATTACTTCTTTCGGGTCACCCGCGACGCCGACCTCGAACTGCGGGATCTCGAAGCCGACGACCTGATGGAGGCCCTGCAGGAAGGCCTGCGCAAGCGGCGCATGGGCGGAGAGGTGGTGCGGCTGGAGGTGGCCGATGAGATGCCGGACGAGATGGTGCAGTTGTTGATGGAGGGCACCGATGTGGAACCTGAGGATCTCTACCGGATCAACGGTCCCCTCGGTCTCGATGATCTGATGAGCCTGCTGGCCATTCCCCTGCCCCAGCTCAAGGATGCTCCCCATAAGGGCCGCACCGTGCCCGCCCTGCTGCGGACCCAGAAAAACCAGCTGGAGGATGGCTCGATCAAGGCCGAGGAATTCCAGAGCATTTTCTCGGTGATCCGCCGGGGAGATGTGCTCCTGCACCACCCCTACGACCTGTTCGCCACCTCCGTGGAGGAGTTCCTGAGCCAGGCCGCAGAAGACCCTTCGGTGCTGGCGATCAAGATGACTCTCTACCGCACATCCAAGGACTCACCGGTGGTGGCATCCCTGATCAGGGCTGCGGAGAACGGCAAGCAGGTGATGGCTTTGGTGGAACTCAAGGCCCGCTTCGATGAAGACAACAACATTCAATGGGCCCGCCAGCTTGAGCGTTCCGGAGTGCATGTGGTCTACGGGGTTCTGGGGCTGAAAACCCACACCAAGATCACCCTGGTGGTGCGCAAGGAAAAGGAGCGACTGCGCAGCTACGTTCATATCGGCACGGGCAACTACAACTCCAAGACCTCCAACCTCTATACCGACTTCGGCCTGCTCACGGCCCGGGAGGAATTCGGCCAGGACCTGGTGGAACTGTTCAACTACCTGACCGGTTTCTCAAAGCAACAGAACTTCCGCAAGCTGCTTGTGGCACCCGTCACGCTGCGACGCGGCATGGAGAATCTGATCCGACGGGAAATCGAGCATGCCCGGGCCGGCCGCGGCGGCCACATCAAGGCCAAGATGAACGCCTTTGTAGATCCTGCGATCATTGCCCTTCTCTATGAAGCATCCCAGGCAGGGGTGAAGATCGACCTGGTGATTCGCGGCATGTGCTCCCTGCGACCAGGCGTGGAAGGGGTGAGCGAGAACATCCGGGTGATCAGCGTGATCGGCCGTTTTCTGGAACATTCGCGGCTGTTCTGGTTCGCTAACGGGGGGGAAGCGGAACTGTTCATGGGCAGCGCCGACTGGATGCCCCGCAACCTGGATCGCCGGGTGGAAGCCGTGGCCCCGATCGAAGACCCGAGATTGCGACAACAATTGGAAGAATTGATCGACCTCTACCTGAAAGACACCGGCGCCTGGCACATGCAAAATGACGGACATTTCAGTCAGATTCAGCCGGAAGGTGAGCAGCAGTCAGCACAATCTGCCCTGATGGATCGTTGGCGCGGCGGCTTCCTGTCGTAGCGACGGCGACATAATTTTCAGCCCCCCACAGAGATACAGGAAATTTTCCATTTCCATGCGTTCCACAGGGGCGGGTGGTGCTACATTCCGGCCAAATTCATTCGGGAGCCTGGGGTGATGGGGACACCTCTGCATTCCGCTCTGGCTGGGCCTGATGGTCCTGCCTCAGGGCGCCTTGCTTCGTCCGCCAAGCCGGCGGGAAGATCGGTCCGCATGCCGGCCGGTCGCCAGGGAGGAAGGCTGAGCGCAGATTCGATCGGCTGGTATCTGAGCAACATCGGCAGGGTGCCCTTGCTCACCCCGGCAGAGGAGATTGAGCTTGCTCACCATGTGCAGGCGGCGAAGGTCCTGGTTGCCCTCCCTGCCGAAGAACGCACGCCAAAGCACAACCGGCTGATCCGAATGGGCCAACGGGCCCGCGACCGGATGATGGCCGCCAACCTGCGCCTGGTCGTGAGCGTGGCCAAGAAGTATCAGAACCAGGGCCTGGAACTGCTGGATCTGGTTCAGGAAGGAGCCATCGGGTTGGAGAGGGCGGTCGACAAGTTCGATCCAGCCATGGGCTACAAATTTTCCACCTATGCCTATTGGTGGATCCGCCAGGGGATGACCAGGGCGATCGACAACAGCGCCCGCACCATCCGCCTGCCGATCCACATCAGCGAAAAGCTCTCCAAGATGCGTCGCATCACACGGGAGCTTTCCCACCGGCTAGGCCGCCAGCCCAATCGGCTCGAGCTGGCCCATGCCCTCGGCATGGCTCCGGAGGAGCTGGAGGAACTGATCAGCCAGAGCGCCCCCTGTGCGTCCCTTGATGCCCATGCGCGAGGGGAAGAGGATCGGAGCACCCTTGGGGAACTGATCGCCGACCCCGCCAGCGGCGAACACATCGATTCGATGGATCGCCATCTGCAGAAGGAGCACCTCGGCACCTGGCTCTCCCAGCTCAACGAACGGGAGCAGAAGATCATCCGTCTGCGCTTCGGTCTTGAAGGCAGCGATCCCCTCACCCTGGCGGAAATCGGCCGCCAGATCAATGTTTCCCGGGAAAGGGTGCGTCAGCTCGAAGCGAAGGCGATCATGAAGCTGCGGCTGATGAGCAACATGCATCAGGCTGCCTGAACCCCGCCTTTCCAGCCCTTGCCGATCTCCTGCTGCTCAGGCTGGTGGTGGCAGCAGCTGGGTGCCGTAGCTGTGGTGGCGAGCTGGCTGGCCCTGCTCACCGGCCTGGCCCGGCAGGTGCGGAACCGCTGGCCCCAGCACCGCGAATGGAGTCGCAAGCTGCTGCACATCGGCGCGGGGCCGGTGGTGCTGATCGCCTGGTGGCTCAACATCGACCACCGGATCGCCGTGCCAGCAGCAGCAACCGTGACCCTGCTGGCCTTTCTCAACCATCGGTGGCGGATCCTGCCCGCCGTGGAGGATGTGGGGCGCCGCAGTTACGGAACGGTTGCCTACGGAGCCACGTTCACCCTGTTGCTGCTTTGGTTCTGGCCCCACCGGCCCGCCCCCGTGGCCGCAGGGGTGCTGGTGATGGCCATGGGCGACGGCCTGGCAGGCCTGCTCGGAGGGCTGCTGCCCTCCCCGAGCTGGCGGGTGCTGGGAGAACGCCGCTCTCTGCTGGGTACGACCACCATGGCCCTGGTCGGCCTGGCGACGCTGGTGATGGTGGCGAGCCTGGCGGGCCCGGGCGCCGCTCCTCCCCTCCTCGCCCTGGTCGCCATCGCCCTGGTGGCGACTGCCCTGGAGCAGATCGCCCTGCTGGGACTCGACAACCTGGGGGTGCCCCTGGCGGTGGCGGGGCTGTGGCAACTGCTGACCCCCGCGGGCTGATCAGGCGCGCAACAACTGCTCACAGCGTCGTTCCCAGTCCTGGGTGGTGCCAAGACCGGCCACCAGCAACCGGTCGGCCGGTTCCTGCTGCAACCTCCGCTGCCATTGGCGGATCACATCGGAACGCTCCATCCACACATCCAGCACCGTCTGCTGGATCTGCTGGGAGTCCCAGTGGCGGCCCCGGGCGGTCTCGGTGGCCCAGGTCAGCAGATCGTCGAGTTGAAAGGGACGGAACCCTCCGAAGCTGGGTCCAGCGGGAAGGGAGCGGCCGTCGGTGGCACCGCTGCGTTGCTCGAGATAGAACAACTGCAAAGGATCCGTGACCCCACAGAACTGCAGGAGATAAACCATGACCTCCTCCGAAATTCAACGGTGCCCAACGTAATCAGCGCCCACCGAGGAGTTGTTCAAGCCGAACAGTTTGTTGCATCAGAAACAATCTGGCACTCCAAGTAATGGAGTGCCAGACAACCAAACCCACCACGATCGCCAGCGCTCAGGCCGAAACCAGCTGATTCTCCCGAGCTGCTTGAACAGCGGCCGCCAGCTCCTGCAGCAGCTCGAGTGTGGTGGAAAGATCGATGCAGGCATCGGTGATGCTCTGGCCGTAGGTGAGTTCGCTGAGATCCCCAGGCAGCTTCTGGTTGCCTCCCACCAGATGACTTTCCAGCATCACTCCCATCACATGGATCGAGCCGCCCCGCACCTGCTGGGCCAGCTCGCGCAGCACCTCCGACTGGCGTCGGTAGTCCTTGTTGGAATTGCCGTGGCTACAGTCCACCATCAGACGGGCCGGCAGCCCATCCTTGGCCAACTGATCCGCCGCAGCCTGCACGGCCTCGGCGTGATAGTTGGATCCACCTTTGCCACCCCGAAGCACCAGGTGGCCATCCGGATTGCCCGTGGTGGAGATGATCGCGGCATGGCCTTCGCGGTTGATGCCCAGGAAATGGTGGGGCCTGGCTGCCGCCTCCATCGCATTGATGGCCGTGGTGACACTGCCATCGGTTCCGTTCTTGAAGCCGATCGGCATCGAAAGCCCTGAAGCCATCTCGCGGTGGGTCTGGCTCTCGGTGGTGCGGGCACCGATGGCCGTCCAGCTGATCAGATCGGCGATGTACTGAGGGACAACAGGATCCAGCAGCTCCGTGGCGGCAGGGAGGCCCATGTCGGCCAGATCCACCAGGAGGGCGCGAGCCCTGCGCAACCCGGTGTTGATGTCGTAGCTGCCGTCGAGATGGGGGTCATTGATCATCCCCTTCCAGCCCACGGTGGTGCGGGGCTTCTCGAAATAGACCCTCATCACCACCTCCAGCTCATTGCGGTGGCGTTGATGGGCGGCAGCGATGGCGGTGGCGTATTCCCTGGCCGCCTCGAGGTCATGCACCGAGCAGGGACCGACGATCACCAACAGGCGCTGGTCGCCGGCGTGCAGGATCGCCTTGATCCGTTCCCGGGCCTGCTGCACGGTCTTCGCCCCTGCCTCACTGATCGGCAATTCGGCGTGCAGCACGGCGGGAGGCACCAGGGGCCGGGTTTCCACCACGTGGAGATCGGAGGTGGGAATCATGCGCAGGTCCTGGGCAGAAGAGCCGGAGGGATCAGCCTATTCGGCCCATCGCCGGCCGGGTACCCCCGGAAACCTCCGGAGCAACCGTTCTGCAGCGATTGCCACCAAGGGGGGGGCCAACGGCACAGAACAATGGGGAGTCAACCGTCGCCCGGAACCGAGCCCGGAAGCCAGTGCCGATGACCTCCACCCCCCTCTCCCCTGCCGAGCTGCTGCCCGGGTACCGCGCCGCCGCCGCCGAGCGCGAGGCCCTGGGGGTGCCGGCCCTCCCCCTGAGTGCCCCCCAGGCCCAGGCCCTCACCGCCCTGCTGGAGCAGCCTCCGGCAGGCGAAGAGGCCTTCCTGCTGGAGCTGCTCAGCGAGCGGATCCCCCCCGGGGTGGATGAGGCCGCGTACGTCAAGGCCACCTGGCTCAGTGCTGTGGCCGAGGGCACCGCCACCAGCCCTCTGGTGAGTGCCGTGGAGGCCGTGGGACTGCTGGCCACAATGATCGGCGGGTACAACGTGGGCGCCCTGATCCGCCTGCTTTCCCACCCCGATCCCGCCGTCGCCGAAGCGGCCACCGCAGGTCTCAGCCGCACCCTGCTGGTGTACGACGCCTACAACGATGTGCTCGAACTGGCCCAGAGCAACCCCTGCGCCAAGCGGGTGATCGACAGCTGGGCTGCCGCCGAGTGGTTCACCGCCAGGCCGGAACTGCCCGCCGAGATCACCGTGACGGTGTTCAAGGTGGAGGGCGAAACCAATACCGATGACCTCTCCCCCGCCACCCACGCCACCACCCGTCCCGACATCCCCCTGCACGCCATGGCGATGCTGGAGACGCGGATGCCGGGCGGCCTTGCCCTGATCAACGAACTCAAGCAGAAGGGCCATCCCGTGGCCTACGTGGGCGATGTGGTCGGCACCGGCAGCTCCCGCAAGTCCGCGATCAACTCGGTGCTCTGGCACACCGGCACCGACATCCCCCATGTGCCCAACAAGCGCAGTGGCGGCGTGGTGCTCGGCGGCAAGATTGCGCCGATCTTCTTCAACACCGCCGAAGACTCGGGCGCGCTGCCGATCGAATGCGATGTCACGGCACTGCAATCCGGCGACGTGATCACGATCCGCCCCTATGCCGGCACGATCGAGCGGGCCGCAGGGGAAGCGGGGGCGGGCGAGATCGTGGCCCGCTTTGAACTCAAGCCGAGCACGATCACCGATGAGGTGCGTGCCGGCGGCCGCATCCCCCTGCTGATCGGTCGCTCGCTCACCGACAAGGTGCGCGCCCAGCTGGGGCTCCCGGCGAGCGATCTGTTTATCCGTCCCACGGCCCCGAGCGATACCGGCAAGGGCTTCACCCTGGCCCAGAAGATGGTGGGCAAGGCCTGCGGCCTGGCGGGCGTGCGCCCGGGCACCAGCTGCGAGCCGCTGATGACCACCGTGGGCTCCCAGGACACCACCGGGCCGATGACCCGCGATGAGATGAAGGAACTGGCCTGCCTGGGCTTCTCCGCCGATCTGGTGATGCAGAGCTTCTGCCACACCGCCGCCTATCCCAAGCCGGTGGACCTCAGACCCCATGCCGAACTGCCCGACTTCATCAGCTCCCGCGGCGGCGTCGCCCGGAGGCCCGGAGACGGCAACATCCACAGCTGGCACAACCGCATGCTCCTGCCCGACACCGTGGGCACCGGCGGCGACAGTCACACCCGCTTCCCCCTGGGGATCTCGTTCCCGGCCGGATCAGGCCTGGTGGCCTTCGCCGCCGCCATCGGCGCCATGCCGCTGGACATGCCCGAATCGGTGCTGGTGAAGTTCACCGGCTCGCTGCAACCTGGCGTGACCCTGCGGGATGTGGTCAACGCCATCCCCTATGTGGCGATCCAGCAGGGTCTGCTCACGGTGGCCAAGGAAGGCAAGAAAAATGTATTCAACGGCCGGATCATGGAGATTGAGGGCCTGCCCGACCTCAAGCTCGAACAGGCCTTTGAGCTCACCGACGCCACCGCCGAGCGCAGCTGCGCCGGCAGCACGATCAAGCTCTCGGTGGAGACGGTGAGTGAATATCTGCGCAGCAATGTGGCGCTGCTCAAGAACATGATCGCCCGCGGCTACGGCGATGCCGGCACCCTGGCGCGGCGGATCAGGGCGATGGAGGCCTGGCTGGCCAACCCGATGCTGCTGGAAGCCGATGCCGATGCGGAGTACGCCGCCGTGATCGAGATCGATCTGGATCAGATCACCGAGCCGATCCTGGCCTGCCCCAACGACCCAGACAACGTGAAACTGCTCTCCGAGGAGGCAGGCAAGGCCGTGGATGAGGTATTCATCGGCTCCTGCATGACCAACATCGGCCACTACCGCGCCGCCGCCAACGTGCTCAAGGGGCAGGGCGAGAACGCGGCCCGCCTGTGGGTGTGCCCGCCCACCCGCATGGACGAGGAGAAGCTGAAGGAGGAGGGCTGGTACGCCATCTTTGAAGGCGCCGGCTCCCGCATGGAGATGCCGGGCTGCTCGCTCTGCATGGGCAACCAGGCCCGGGTGGAGGACAACACCACCGTGTTCTCCACCAGCACCCGCAACTTCAACAACCGCCTCGGCAACGGCGCCCAGGTGTATCTGGG
>JBKDOV010000036.1:0-7147 GCA_046342815.1 Cyanobacteriota bacterium | reverse complement strand
GGCGATCAGCAGGGCTCCGAGGATCAGCAGCAGCAGGGCCGGCAGGCTCTGCAGCTGCAGCGGACCGATCGGCAGACCCAGGGGCAGTTGGGGAGTCACCAGCCCCAGCAGCAGAGAACCCAGCAACAGCCCCACGGCCAGCAGGGCGAAGCTCACCCCCACAGCCTGCAGGAAACGGCCATGGCGCCGCTGCAGGTTGAGCACGGTCACACCGGTGGCCAGGGCGAGCAGCAGCTCCGGCGAAGCGGTGGGCAGGAACAACAGCATCAGCAGCAGGCCACCACCTGCAGCCAGCGGAAACCAGCGCTCCCGATCCGTGGCCAGGCTGAGGGTGGGCAGGGAAGCCATCGAAGGGGGGCTGATCCGCGCCGCCGGCAGCTGGGGCAGGTTGGGCAGGGCGGGCAGCACCGGCCTGCTGGGAGGCGGTGTCACCTGTTCGCGCTGGGAAGCGTTGCGGGCGGCGCTGCTGACCCGCCCCTGCTGCCGCTCCTTGAGCCGATCCATCAGCACGGCGTCGTAGGCCGCCTCCACCCGGGAGCGGGCCATGGCGTCCTCGCCCACATCCTCCAACCGGGCCTGGCGGGCCTGCTGCACCTCCTCGAAGGAGGCATCAGCCGTGACGCCGAGCCTCTGGTAGGGATCGGAGCTGGCGGCGGAAGGGTCGTCGGAGGGGCCGTAGGGGCCAGGCGACGAATCGGAACCTTGGGTCATGGAGATGAGCGTATCGAGCCCGGGTCAGAAAAGAGGTTCACTGCGTCGATATCCAGCTTCCTGTTGCAGTCGGCGACGGCAGGCCTCGGCCTCGTCGAGGGCCAGGCGGCGGCGGTGCTTGAGCAGGGGCATCTGGGGGGGAAGGTGACTGCCTTCGCGGATCTCCACGGCCCCGTGGGCCGCGAGGAAGCGCACGTAGTCGCTGCCCCCGTCACTGCGGGGACGCACCAGCCAGAACGACGAGGGCATCGCAGGTACCACGGTGAGTGGTATGACGTTTTATTGCGCCCATTCTGGCGGACACCTGCCGACGGCGTGGCTGCGGCTCAGAGGGCGATCGGCTCCACACCGCTCACCACCGGCGCCACGGCACTCAGCTCCAGGTCGGGATGGTCCTCGTGCAGCTGGTTGAGGTTCCAGGCATTGCGGAAGAGCAGCACCGGCCGGTCCCAGGCATCGCGCACCGTCTTGCAGTTGAAGATGCGACCCACCTTCTCCAACGCTGGCCAACCACCGCTGACCCAGCGGGCCACCGTGAACTCCATCGGCTCCAGCCGCGTCTTCACCCCGTATTCGTTCTCCAGCCGGTACTGCACCACCTCCAGCTGCAGCTGGCCCACCGCCTCAAGGGCCGGCCAGCCGCCGCTCACCCAGCGAGCCACGTTGAACTCCATCGGCTCCACCCGTGTCTTGACGCCGTACTCGTTCTCGAGGCGGTACTGCACCACCTCCAGCTGCAGCTGGCCTACCGCCGCCAGGATCGGATCGCGCTTGCTCTGGTCGGTGTCGTAGAGGATCTGCACCGCTCCCTCCTCCCGCAGTTCGTTCACCCCCTTGCGGAAGCTCTTGAACGCCGAAGGGTTGGGGTTGCGCAGCCAGGAGAAGATCTCGGGGCTGAAGCAGGGAATGCCCTCGTATTCCACCTTCGGCCCCACGTAGAGGGTGTCGCCGATGGCGAACATGCCGGGGTTGTTGAGGCCGATCACATCGCCGGGGTAGGCGTCCTCCACCACCTCGCGGTCCTGGCCGAACAGCTTCTGGGGCCGCGACAGGCGGATGGCCCGGCCACTGCGGGCGTGCTGCACGGTCATGTCCTTCTCGAACCGGCCGCTGCAGACCCGCACGAAGGCCACCCGGTCGCGGTGGCGCGGATCCATGTTGGCCTGCAGCTTGAACACGAAACCGCTGAAGCCCGGGGCGATCGGATCCACCTCGCCGGCACTGCTGGAACGGGCGATCGGCTTCTGGGCCAGCTCCAGGAAGGCATCGAGGAAAGGCCGCACCCCGAAGTTGGTCATCGCCGAACCGAAGAACACCGGACTGAGCTCACCGGCATGCACCAGCTCGAGATCGAGGTCGGCACCGGCTCCTTCCAGCAGCTCCAGTTCCTCGAGGGCCTGATCCAGGAGTTCCGGTTCCACGGCTCCTGAGGCGCGGGCGTCCTCCACCGAAAGGGTGCGTTCGGCGGCCTGGCGGCCGCGTTCGGCGCGATCGAACAGGATCACCGCCTGGCTGCGGCGGTCGATCACCCCCCGGAAGCGATCGCCGCTGCCGATCGGCCAGTTCACCGGCCAGCAGGCCAGGCCCAGCTCCTGCTCGATCTCATCGAGCAGCTCCAGGGGTTCCCGCCCCGGCCGGTCCATCTTGTTGATGAAGGTGAAGATCGGGATCCGCCGCATGCGGCAGACCTCGAACAGCTTGCGGGTCTGGGGTTCGAGGCCCTTGGCGGCGTCCTCGAGCATCACCGCGTTGTCGGCGGCGGCCAGGGTGCGGTAGGTGTCTTCGGAGAAGTCCTGGTGGCCGGGGGTGTCGAGCAGATTGATCGTGCTGCCGCTGTAGTCGAACTGCAGCACGGTGGAGGTGATCGAGATGCCGCGCTGCTTCTCCAGCTCCATCCAGTCGGAGGTGACCTTGCGCTGCTCCCCCTTGGCCTTCACCGCTCCGGCCTGCTGGATCGCGCCCCCGTAGAGCAACAGCTTCTCGGTGAGGGTGGTCTTACCGGCGTCGGGGTGGGAAATGATCGCGAAGTTGCGGCGACGGCCCACCGCCTCGGCCAGGGCCGCCAGCTCCGGACTCAGGGCGGGGCTGGAACCGGTGCCGGATCGGGTGCTGGAACTGGTGCTGGTCATCGGCCCAGCCTGCCAGGTCAGGGCAAGCGGCCCGACACCTCCAGGTAGCGGTCTTCCAGGGGGGCCACCTGCAGGCCCACCAGAGCAGCCTTGGCCAGCTGGGCCTCCACCTCGGCGGGCTCGAAGGCGGCATGCAGGGAAGCGAGGTAATCGCGCTGCAGCACCGGCGGAGCAGCGGCGGCATGGCGAGCGAGCAGGGCCTCGGCCGCCGCGGCGCTGGGCGGCCGCCGCAGATCCTTCACATAGACCACGGCACCCGGGGCGGCCAGGGCCCGTACCGCCTGCCAGAGCACCTGGGGATCGTGGAGGTGGTGCAGCAGGCTGTTGCTGATCACCGCCGTGAAAGCGGCGGCCAGTGGCGGGGCCTGGAGCTGGGCCGAAGGCAGGCGCAGGGGAGCGAACTGAAGCCCGGAGCAGGAGGGGAGACGCTGCTGCCGCCGCTGCTCCGCCACAGCCAGCATCGCCGCCGAGCCATCGAGCCCGAGCACCTCGGCGGCGGGGAAGCGCTCCGCCAATAGAAAACTGATGTTGCCGGGTCCGCAGCCAAGATCCACCAGCCGCGCGCCGAGGTCGGGCCCGAACCGCTCGATCAGCCGCTCCAGCAGGGCCCGATCGGAGGCGGCGAAGTCGGCCGCCGCGTAGGCCGCCACCTGATCGGCCTGCTCCATCAGCTCGGGCTCGGGGGTGCGCTGCATCACCGCGTCGAAAGGGGGGCCAGAAGAACGCAGCCTGGCCGATCGCGCGGGACAGCGCTGTGGCTGGTGGAGGCAGCCCATTGCAGCCCCCACTGGTGGCGTTATGGTGCCCCAACCCGTAGAGGCGTCGAACCTGTGACCCTGTCCGCCCAGCGCCTGACCACAGCCGATTCAGGCACCGGCGCCCAGCACGACTTCCCGGCCACGGCACCGGCGGCCAACCCGGTTTTTTATCGCACCTATTCCCGCAAGACCGCCCAGGGCCGCGAGAGCTGGCACCAGGTGGCGGAGCGCAACCTGGAGGGGCTGCGGCGCCTCGGCCACCTCAACGAGCAGGAGCTCGCCCTGCTGCGCCGCATGCAGCAACAACAGAAGGCACTGCCTTCGGGCCGCTGGCTGTGGATCGGCGGCACCGAATGGATCGAGCGCCAGGAAAACTTCTCCGGTGCCTACAACTGCACCTCCACCAACCTGGTGGACTGGGAAGCCTTCGCCCTGATGATGGATCTGGCGATGATGGGCTGCGGCACGGGCGCCATCATCGAACCGCACCTGATCGAGCGGCTGCCGGCGGTGCGCAACGAACTGATCATCGATGTGATCAGCGACATCGGCATCACCCCGGCCGCGCAGCGGCAGGACCACACCAGCCACAGCATCGAAGGCCATCGGGTGGCGATCAAGGTGGGCGATACCCGCGGCGGCTGGGTGGAGAGCTACCGACTGCTGCTGGAGCTCTGCAGCGACGCCCGCTTCAGCGAAGCGGTGCACATCACGGTGGACCTCGCCGACGTGCGGCCGGTGGGCGAGAGCCTCAAGGGCTTCGGCGGCATGGCCAACCCGGTGAAGCTGAAGGATCTCTACGGCCGGGTGGCCCAGATCCTCAACAAGGCCCGCGGCCGCCAGCTCACCTCGGTGGAGTGCTGCCTGCTGATCGATGAGGCGGCGGTCACGATCGTGGCCGGCAACATCCGCCGCAGCGCCGGCATGCGCCAGTTCGCCGCCGACGACCTCGCCGCCTCCAGTGCCAAGGACAACCTCTGGCAGCAGGACAGCGAGGGCAACTGGCGGATCGACCCGGAGCGGGATGCGCTGCGGATGGCGAACCACACCCGCGTCTTCCACACCCACCCCAGCCGGGAGACGGTGCTGGAGGCCGTCACCAAGCAGTTCCAGAGCGGTGAAGGGGCGATCCAGTTCGCGCCTGAGGCGATCGCCCGCTCCAATGCCGACCTCCTCCCCAGCCTGGAGCTGCGCGAGGAATTCATCGGCATCTACTGCGACCAGGGCCGTGAGGAAGCGGGCCGCTGGCTGCAGCTGCACCATCCGGAGATCGGCGCCGCCGAACTGGAGCACCGCCTCGGCCGTTACGGCCTCAATCCCTGCGGCGAGATCCTCGGCGCCGACTTCCACTGCAACCTGGCGGAGATCCATCTCAACCAGATCGACCCGGCGGACCACCAGGCCCAGGAAGAGGCCTTCACCGCCGGTGGTCTGGCGGTGGCCTGCCTGCTCAACCACCGCTTCGAGGTGGAGCGCTACCGCCAGAGCCGCGCCTGGGATCCGATCGTGGGGGTGAGCTTCACCGGCCTGTTCGACTTCTTCGTGCATGCCTTCGGCACCCCCTGGCTGCAGTGGTGGGAAGCAGGGCGTCCGGACAGCGAGGAAGGCCGCTCCTTCCGCCAGCAGGAGTCCGCCTACCTGAGCCGTTGGAAGGAGATCGTCAACCAGGCGGTGTGGGATTACTGCGATCGCCACGGCCTGCGCCGTCCCAACCGCTGCACCACCGTGCAGCCCGCCGGCACCAAGAGCCTGCTCACCGGCGCTTCCCCCGGCTGGCACCCGCCCAAGGCCCAGCGCTTCATCCGCCGCATCACCTTCCGCAAGAACGATCCGGTGGCCCTGGCCTGCATGGACTACGGCTACACGATCGTGCCTTCCCAATCAGACAAGGACGAACAGGGCCGCCTGCTGGATGATCCGTTCGATCCCCGCTGCACCGAATGGCTGGTGGAGATCCCCACCGAGGTGAGCTGGGCCAACATCCCCGGCGCCGATGTGGTGGAGATCAACAACTTCTCCGCCCTGGCCCAGTTTGATTTCTACATGCAGGTGCAGAAGCACTACACGGCCCACAACACCTCGGCCACGGTGGAGTTCCGCGAGCATGAGATCGAGCCTCTGGCGCAGGCGATCCACAGCGCCATCGACAACGGCGAGGGCTACATCTCGGCAGCGTTGCTGGCCCGCTTCGACGCCAATGCCACCTTCCCGCGGCTGCCGTTCGAACCGATCGACCACGCCACCTACCTGCGCCTTTCGGCGGAGGTGGAGGCGCGTCGCCGCGGCGCCGACTTCTTCGAGGCGTTGCAGCGCTACGACCGCGGCGAACTGATGGAAGCGGGGCCGGCCGGCTGCGATTCCGACAAGTGCCTGCTGCCGCTCAGCAAGCCGGCCTGACGGCTTTGCTCAGACAGCAGCAGGCGTGGCGTCTCCGGCCCGCCAGACCAGCACCGGCAGCGAACAGTGGGTGAGCACCTTCTGGGTCTCGCTCCCGAGCACGAGGGCCTCCACGCCGCGGCGGCCATGGGAGGCCATCACGATCAGATCGCAGCCGAAGCTCTCGGCCGCCTTGATGATGGCGTCATAGGGCTGTTCGCTGATGCAGCTCTCGGCCGCCGCCATCACGCCGCCGGCGGCGGCCAGATCCAGCAGCTGGCGCAGGTGGCCGTCGGCCAGGTTCTGCATCCGTTCGCGGATCTGCGGGGTGGAGAGCAGGCTGGGGTTCTCGTCGAGGTCGGGCATCGCCTCGAAGATGTAGTTGAGGATCGTGGGGGCATGCACTGCGTAGAAGAAGGTGATGCGGGCGCCGAGCGAAGCGGCGAGCTTCACGGCCTGTTCCGCGGCCTGGCTGGAGAGGGGCGAGTGGTCGGTGGGAACGAGCAGATGGCGGTACATCCCCGGCAGGCGGCTGCCCCCATTCAAGGCAGCGACCCGCCAGCCGGCGCAAAAGCGCGTGGTGCGTAACCAGTGGCGCGAAACCGCGGGAACGTGAAACAATGGCCCGATCCCACCTGGAGAGGTGGTCGAGTGGTTGATGGCTCCGGTCTTGAAAACCGGCGAGGTGAAAGCCTCCGTGGGTTCGAATCCCACCCTCTCCGTTTTGACGAGATCCGAAGGGATCCGCGGAAATCCCGAAATCTCTGTGGGACAGGCGATCTGAAAGGGTTCTGCTCAGCCCCAACCAGCACTGGCTCAGTAGCGCCGGGTTGCGCCAGCAGCTTGGGCTCGATGGCAAGGCGGCGGCCAGAACCACTGCTGAACGGACTAACATGACGTAAGTCCTGCCGTGAGTCGCCGCTTGCCATGGCTGTCAGTCCTTACCGCGTCACACCGACCCGGATCGGTAACTCCTCCGGACTGCGGCTGCCGGCAGCCTTCTACCGGGACCATCCCCAGTTCGCCGGAGCCGCCGGCCAGGTGGAGGTGCTGGATGACAGAACGCTGTTGCTACGGCTGGAGCCAGAAGAGCAGCAGCAGGGCGAGGCAGAAGAAGACACCCTGATGCTCGGGCTGTTCCTCGATTTCCTCAGCCGACAGGCACTGACGGCC
>JBKDOV010000035.1:0-99934 GCA_046342815.1 Cyanobacteriota bacterium | reverse complement strand
AGACCAGACGCGGGTTCAGGCCTTGCCGGAACCCAGGCAACCGCACCAATGGTGTGGCCGAGAACCTGCTGCAGCAGGAGTTCAGCCCGACAGCCCCCAACCGCTGCTGGGCCGGTGACATCACATACGTCCGCACTACCGCGGGCTGGCGGTACCTGGCTGTCTGGATCGACCTGTACAGCCGCCGCGTGGTCGGCTGGGCCATGGGCGCCACGATGGAGGCCGCGTTGGTGCTGGAGGCCCTGAACAGGGCCCTGGGACACCGCCAGATCGAACCCGATCAACTCCTGATCCACACGGACCAAGGGAGCCAATACCGGGCGACGGCCTACCGGTAGCTGCTGGAAGACCACAAAATCAGCCGCAGCATGTCGGCTAAGGGCTGCTGCTGGGACAACGCAGTGGTCGAGAGCTTTTTCTCCAACCTCAAACACGAGATGGG
The DNA here is from genome assembly GCA_046342815.1 of Cyanobacteriota bacterium. Lineage (GTDB taxonomy): Bacteria > Cyanobacteriota > Cyanobacteriia > PCC-6307 > Cyanobiaceae > Cyanobium. Next base: position 99,492 of record JBKDOV010000035.1, on the reverse strand, counting down.
CCTCGATGACGATGCTGTGACCCTGAACAGCCCCCAGCAGCTGATCAGGCACTTGGCCTTCTGGATCGATGGTTACTACAACCGCGAGCGTCGTCACTCAACAATTGGCCACCTCAGCCCGATCAACTACGAGCAGGTGTCCATCAACACCCATACACTCACACCCGTGGAGCCCTGACGACTGTCCACCGAATCGGGGTAATCCCACAGATAGTCGAATTTGACAACGCCTCCCGTAAAGCTTGCATTTGTCGTGAAGACAATATTCCCTCCCTTCACCTCTATTGCGCCGCCCTCTATGAGCAGCACTGCATTTTCATCAGCACCTACAAGTCCAACAAAGTTTTTCGAGCCTCTGTCATTGGACAGAAGCCCTTCCAGCGTTCCAACCGCACAGGACTGCCCGCTGGCATAAGCTCCTCCGGTCAGCACGTCGTCAACAGCCTGAGGCGTGCGCTGCTCCAAAGGTTTTTGCTACACGAGCCATGGTTCTGCCAAATGACTACATACGTTTCCTATTGCGACCATGATTGTCTGACGCGCTGTTGATTTACAGCGTTGATTCCCAGCGCCCCGCCGCTGCAGCGGCCACCCTGCTGCTCGCCCATGGGGCCTGCCCCAGCAGCTGCGCACCCCCACCCTGATCCTGCAGTGCGCACGCGACAGCGTCGGACGCCGCGAGGAAGTGGAGGCCTATTCCCTGGCCGAGCCGGTGGAGCACGCCGACAGCTTCAAAGCTGCCGTAATCTCATCCCAGAAAAGGCGTCTGGCCGCAATGGAACGCTCGGCCACGGCCCGCATCGAGGCCAGCCGATCGGGCTGCCCCGCACAAAGGCCCTCAGCCAGCCGCTGCGTCAGCGGGCCATGCTCCTCGCCATCCAGAGCGATGTGCCGCTCGATGTACCACTGCAGCAACGTGGCTTCAGGGGCAATCCCGACCAGGCGATTGCGGAGCGCCTGGAACAGCTCCGGCAGCAGCAACTCACGCCCCCAGGCCAGGGCCGCCGCCAGTTCCTGAGGCTCACCGCCGGCGATCACCGCCTGGGTGACCTCCAGGAACCGCCGAGAGGGCTGGGGCAGCGGCACCTGACCCAGCGCGGCGGCCACACCGTGGCGCTCCACCGCCGCAAGGAACGTCTCGAGCGGCCTGGTGTCGGCCCCCACCTGCTGCATCGCCAACCTATAGATGGCGAAGTGGCTGAGCACCCGGGGGCCGCCGAAACATGGGGGGAGCAGCTCCTGCTCCTCCTCCCGCCGCAGCTGAGCGATCAGTCGGGCCGCCTCACCGGAGGTTCCGCTGAGCAGACCATCCAGCGCCTGCAGCAGACAACCGAAATCCCACACCGCGAAAACGTGGTGCTCCATGAACAGGCGCAGATCGGAAACGCCGTGAATCGCCCGCGGCAGCGGATGATCCGGAAACGGATGCATTCAGAGCCCCAGATCGCTCAATCCCGGGAAGTCGTCGGGTCGGGGGCCGCCGCCCCAGGTGAACAGCTGCTCGGCGGTCGTGATCGGCACGTCATTGATGCTCGCCTCTCGACGACACATCAGGCCATTCTCCGCGAACTCCCAGTTCTCATTTCCATGGGAGCGGAAATGGTTGCCTGAGTCATCGTGCCATTCATAGGCGAACCGTACGGCGATGCGGTTGCCCTCACAGGCCCACACCTCCTTGATCAGTCGGTAGTCAAGTTCGCGGGCCCACTTGCGCTGCAGGAAGGAGAGGATCGCCTCACGACCGGTGATGAACTCGCTGCGATTGCGCCAGTGGCTGTCCTCCGTGTAGGCGAGAGCGACGGTCTGGGGGTCACGCCCGTTCCAGGCGTTCTCCGCCATCCGGGCCTTCTGGCGGGCCGTTTCCAGCGTGAAAGGGGGAAAGGGGGGGCGACCGCTCATGCCCGGACCTGAACCTGGATCTTTTGAACATAGCCGCGCAGCCGTCCGCGAACCTCGGCCATCACCTGCTCAGATCACCGCCAGATTGACCAGGGAGCCTGAATAGCCCGTGATCTCGAGGATCGAAGGGGTGCTGGCGGAGAACCCGGCTGTGCCGTCGTTGAGGGCCAGGAAGGTGCGCGTGGTGGTTCCACTGCCGAAGATGAAGGTGGCCGCTCCGCTTTTGACGAAGGTGGTGGTGCTCAGAACCGCCTGAATCGCCGTGGCCGTCAGAGCCGTCACGGTGCCCGCATTGTCCTTGAGGTTCGCGGCAGAAACCGCAGAGGGGCCGGCTGGCCCGGCGCAGCAACGCCCGAACATTTGCCCGCAGCAGGTCGGGATCGAAGGGCTTGACCATGTATTCATCGGCGCCTTGATCCAGGCCCACCACGTGGTCGAGGTTGGTGTCGCGGGAGGTGAGCATCAGCACCAGCGGTTGGTGGCCCCCGGCCGCCCGCAGGCGCCGGCAGAGGGAAAGCCCATCGAGACCCGGCAGGTTGAGGTCGAGCAGTACCAGGTCGTAGGGGCAGGCCTGCAGCAGCTCCCAGGCGACCAGACCATCGGCGGCGTCATCACAGGCGTACCCCCAGGCCTCCACCAGCTCGCACAGGGAACGGCGGATCAGGGGATCGTCCTCCACCACCAGGATCTTCATGCGCTGTGTGGGCGGCCCCTCCTTCCTGGATTAGCAAGCAGCGGCTGACGCCGCAGCCGGGCCGGATCCCGCGCGCCAGCCCTAGCCTGAACGCAGGACGTTCCTCGGGCTCGCACGGTTGCCATCCAGCGATTTGTGGCGAGAGCTGAGGCCATGACCGCCAAGCGCACCCTCAACGCCAGAAATCTGGAAGCACTCGGCGCAGCGGCCCTGGCGGAGCTGCTGATCGAGGTGAGCACCGGCAATGCGGTGATCCAGCGGCGGCTGCGCCTCGCCCTGGCCGCCGCCGGCGGAGCCGAGGGCGCTGCCCAGGAGGTGCGCAAACGCCTCGCCGCGATCGCCCGCTCCACCACCAACATCGATTCCGCCAGACGCAAGGCGTTGCTGACGGATCTTGAGGCCCAGCAGCAGGCGATCACAGGGCCGATCGCTGCGGCGGATCCCGCCCTGGCGCTAGAACTGTTGGTGCGCTTCCTGGCACTGGTGGAAGGCGTTCTCGACCGCTGCTCCGACTCCACCGGTGCCGTGATCAGCCTGTTCCAGCGGGCGGTGAACGATCTGGCCAGCCTCGCCACCACCGCCGGCACCAGCCGCGAGTCCCTCGTGGAGCATGCCGCCGACCTGTTGCAGGAGAACGGCTACGGCCAGTTCGAGGAGCTGATTCCGGCCCTGGCGCCGCTTCTGGGGGAAGAGGGACTGCTTCAGCTGGAGGAATCGCTGCTGGAGCGCGGTGCTGTGGATCGCCAGACGAGGGTGCAACTCGCCCAGAGCCGGGGCGATCTGGATGGCTATCTGGAGCTGTTCGACCCCTCCCAGCTCAGCTGGCCCGACACCGCCGCCGAGGTGGCCGGCCAGTTGCTCCGGGGCGGCCGGGCCGAGCAGGCCCTGACGGTGCTGGACCGCGCCGCCAAAGCGACCGGAATCCTGCAGGCCGAGCCATGGAACGACACCCGCATCGCCGTGCTCGAAGCCCTCGGCCGCAGCGAGGAAGCGCAACAGCATCGCTGGCAGGTGTTCAGCGGGACCCTATCGATCCCGCTGCTGCGCGCTTACCTCCAACAGCTGGATGACTTCGCCGATGTGGAGGCCGAGGAGCGGGCCTTCGCGGTGGTGCACCAGCACCCGTTACCCCTGGCGGCGCTGCAGTTCCTGGTGTTCTGGCCGGCCCTGCCGCGGGCGGCCCGCTATGTGATCGAGCACTGCCAAGACTGGGATGGCGATGCCTATGAGATCTACGAGCCGGCGGCCGAACGCCTCAGCGGCGACCATCCGCTGGCTGCCACCCTCCTGCTGCGCTCGATGGTGGTGTTCGCCCTGTCGATGGACCGCTCCAAGCGCTACCGCTATGCCGCCGAACAGCTGCGCGATTGCGAGCAGCTCGATGCCCGCATCGAAGACTGGCAAGGCTTCGAGAGCCACGCCAGCTTCGTGGGGCGGTTGCGGGAGACCTACGCCCAGAACCGGACCTTCTGGAGGCCGCTGGAGCGGTGATCGCAGCCTCAGACACGACGACCACTGATCAATCGCAACAAAACCGCGACCACAGCAATGACCAGCAGGATATGAATCAGGCCACCCATCGTGTAAGAAGTGACCAGTCCAAGCAGCCAGAGAATGACAAGTATTACCGCAATTGTTTCCAACATAATGACATCCCCTAACGTGGCAAAGGGGTGCCGACAGCTCGAGCGCGACACCCATTGAAAACAGGATTAGGAATCAGTCGTGATCTATGGCATCGGCAATCTTCTTGCCGACTGCTTTTGCTCCCTGCTTGAGATCCTCGGCCGCATTCATGGCTGAGGCCTGGACCTGCTTGGCCTTGCCCTTGATTTGATGGCCAGGTTCACCAGTGAGCTCCCCATAGGCGGATTCAAGCTTGCCCTCAGCATCCTTGGCAGCGGCATCGGATTTGTTGGACATGGCTTCCAGTGTCGTGAACGAGAGAATTCCCTTCAATCGTAGGAATCTCCATCCACCAGGAAAGGGATTCTTGCCGTGAGGTGCAGATATGCATCGGACCCTGCGGCAAAAACATCCCCTTCGGATGCCTCCGATGGGGATGCTGATGTCGAGACGACAAAAACGGAAGTCAGACTCCTTGCCGGGATAGGGCAAAAGGTGTCCTGGCGGCGATGCCGTCTGGCTTCAGGGTGTTCTTGGACATACAGGCGTAGTAATTGAAGGCAGTACCCGTTCCAAGGGTTCCGATCCAGACGCCGATGCTGCAAACAGTACGGAAAAGCCCCGCTGCTTGATGCGCATCCTCAACCTGAAACGTGATATCGATCACAGCAAAGATGAGAGAGGGGGATCCGGCATCACGGGAAAGCCGCCGGTCCCTACGATTAACCCTGCTGTTTGAGTGCATCATGGCCAGCCAGTGGCAGAACTTCCTGCAGAACCTTGGCGAGTGGCGCGGCAGCTTCACCACCATCGACGCCAATGGCATCCCGCGGGAGAGCAGCCCCTCGGTGCTGACCCTGGAGAGCGATGACGACGACCGCCTGGTGCGCTTCGGCCTGAAGCGCTGGCCGGCCGGCATGGCCATCGCCGCAGGCGGCGGGCCGGGAGAGGGGGCCGGCGAGCCCAGCCGTGCGGTGGAGCAGGACTACCGCAGCCTCGGCAGGCAGGTGGTGTTCTTCGATTCGGGGGCATTCAACAAGGGCTCGCTGCAGGTGGCGCCGAACACTCCCTTCGGCGGCGAATTCGGCTTCATCCGGCAGAACCGCCGCCACCGGCTGGTCCAGCTCTACACCGAGCAAGGCCTGTTCGACCAACTGGTGCTGATCCGCGAGTTCCGTGCCGGCAGTGATGCCACCGAGGTCGCACCCACCAGCAACGAGCAACTGCTCGGGGCCTGGGAGGGCAGGACGTCCACGATCAGCGCCGATTGGCCCGAGCCAGACATCACCGACTGCCGGCTGGAACTGGATGCCGCAGCGCTGGAGGGGATGAGGTTTCTGCCTGATGGTGGCTTCGTGCGCCTGCCGGAGCGGGTGAGTCACCGCGAGGCCTTCGTGCTGGAGGGCGGCTGGTTAGCGGGCCCCAATTGCATGGAGCGCCTGATCCGCCGCTACGACGCCAGCGGTGCCTGGCTTTCTGCCAGCCATGAGGTGCTCGCTCGCCGCTGAGGAGGCCTGAAGGCGGCGTCAATCTCTTGAGGATCAACACTGTGGGGGCAGAGGCTCTCGCGCAAGGCTCTGAGGATCACAAACTTTCTCCAGGTTCCGTCGCAGGCGAATGATTCGATTTGCCGTTCGATCATGCTGCACAACCCAGAAGATGGGCACGAAGATCAGGGAGTAGCCCAAGGTGGGCACCACCAGCAGCAGGCTCAGGGCCGTGCACAAAGCTGGCGAGAGGTAGGCAGGAGGAGGATTGGCGACCTCAACACCCAATGCCTGCGCGCGTTCGACGATGACTTGCTCCTCGGGAGGCAGAAAACGCATAGCTGATCATCGGAGGTCACCAATGTCGCGACAAAGGGTTAACGGGGAATTAGCTCCCTGCCTTCGCGATCACCCTGCTCCGTATTCCACCGCACCAGCTTCCATAAGCCTCTCGCCCTGAAGTGGCAACCAACGATTTCTTGTACCGGTGGACGCCCATCTTCCTCCCAGGCGAATGGGGCCCACCGCCAGATGGCGTCACCTATTGGTGCTGGTGCTGGTCGCCATCACCGGAGTGGGAATTTTTCTCACGGGTCTGGGCCAGACCGGCGTGGTGGATGAAACGCCCGCCCTCTTTGCCGCCTCCGCACGCCAAATGGCTGAAAGTGGCGATTGGCTCATCCCCAGGGTGAATGGCCTGCCCCGCTACGACAAACCTCCCCTGATCTACTGGCTGATGGGGGCTCTCTATTCGCTCTCCGATGCCCACCGATGGGATCCCCTCGGCAGCTGGGCTGCCCGTCTTCCTTCTGCCCTGGCCAGCGTGACCACCATGGTTGCCTTGGCCGACACCCTCCTGCGCTGGCCCCAGGCTGCAAACTCCAGCGGTCTGGCACGAGGATCCGGTCGGGCAGTCCCCGCGATCAGCGCCGCCCTGGCATTTGCCCTGGGTCCGTTGATGCTCATCTGGGGACGCACCGAGGTGAGCGATGCCCTGTTCACGGCAACTCTCGCCATCAGTCTGCTTCTGGCCTGGCGCAGCTACGCAGCTCAGCGGGGACCCTGGTGGCCCAGCTGGGCAGTGCTCGCCCTGGCCGTACTGAGCAAGGGACCCGTGGCACCTCTGCTGTTCGCCCTCACGCTTGGCCTGTTCTGGCTGCTTGGAGCAGATGGGCGGCGGCTGCAACAACGGTTGCGACCGCTGGCCGGTCTGGTTCTCACCTTGATGATTTCTGCCCCCTGGTTTGCGCTTGCCTTGCTACGGGAAGGGCAGCCGTACTGGGACAGCTTCTTTGGATACCACAACCTCCAGCGCTTCAACCGGGTGGTGAACAACCACCAGCAGGCCCCCTGGTATTTCTTCGCGGTCCTGCTGGTGGCGAGTCTTCCCTACACACCCCTGCTGTTGTTGAGTCTGCGGCGCTTCCTGATCCAGGCCCGCAGCCCCCTGGCCGTTCCCCTTTCCCTTGGTCGGTTCGCCACGGCCTGGCTGCTGGCCGTGTTGCTCTTCTTTTCCCTCTCCGCCACCAAACTGCCCAGTTACTGGCTGGTGGCCACACCTGCCTCAGCCCTGCTCATCGCCCTGGCAGCCTCCGATTGCCGCCGCCAGAGCCTGACCCGGGCCGAACATGCCCGATCACAACGGGGACTGCGATGGGCCATGACCACCTCCACGGTGCTGCTGGTAGTAATCAGTACGGCTCTGGCCATGGCTCCCCGCTGGCTGCCCCTGATCAACGACCCCACCCTCCCCGGACTGACGGAAGCACTGGAGCGTGGCCCCTGGCTGCCCCTGGCAGCAGGAGTCTTCCTGACGGGGGCCCTGCTGCTGGGCGGCTTAAGCACCCAGCGGCTGGCTCCACGCCTGCTGCAGAGCCAGACGGCCCTCCTCCTGGTCGTGCCCCTGGTGCTGCTGCCGATCTGGCAGATGGGGGATCAGCTGCGCGGTGCTCCGCTCAGGGAGCTTGCGGCCATCGCCCAGGGGCAACGTTCTCCTTCCGAAGCCCTGGCGATGGTGGGACTGATGAAACCCTCCCTGCACTTCTACAGCCAGTCCACCGTGCTGTTCGAGGGCCGCTCCCCGAATGCCCTTGTAAACCTGGCGGATCGGCTGCGCGCCGACTCCAGACCGGGCCTGCAACCCGGACCTGCAGAACTGAAGCCCACATTGCTGCTGGTGATCGATTCCGAAACCGCCCGCCAGCCTCACTGGCGGGGGTGGGAAGGAGAGGTACTGGCACCGGCAAGTCCGTACCAGCTTTGGCGCCTCAATCGACTCTGGCTGGAAACACGGGCCGAGAAGCTGCAATCCGAAGGGAGAACGCCCAACTGGCGTGCTCCACGTCCGGAAAGGTTCTGAAGGCAGAACGGTGGGGCACGCCGCCCCTGATGGCGCCGACTTCCGGAGCTGGCTAATCAAGGAGTACACACCGGCAACTCTGTTGATGGCCACCGCCGCAGCCGATCTGATTCTGTTCGGGGGCCCCATCCTCACGATGGAGGCCGAACACCCACGAGCTGAGACAATCGCCATTGCGCAGGGCCGCATCCTGGCCGTGGGCGATCAATCCGAGGTGATGGCCCTGGCGGGGCCCCACACCAAAACGATCGACCTGCAGGGTCGCACCCTGCTGCCGGGCTTCATCGATGCTCACGGCCACTTCGCCAATGCCCTGCAGGTGGTGACCTGGGCCAACATCCAGCGCCCCCCGGCCGGGCCCGTTTCCGACATTGCCGGCCTGCAGCAGGTGCTGCGCAACCACGTGGCAGAGCATCCCGTGGAGAAGGGCGAATGGGTGGTTGGCTATGGCTACGACCCGGACGGTCTGGGCGACGGACGCCCGCTCGACAAGGCGGATCTGGATGCGGTGTTGCCCGACAACCCGGTGATGTTGATCCACAATTCCAATCACGGCGCCGTTCTCAACAGCCGGGGCCTGGAACTGGCGGGATACGACGCCAGCACGCCAGACCCCGCAGGCGGCGTGATCGTTCGGCGACCAGGCAGCCAGGAACCCGCGGGCCTGGTGATGGAGACCGCCTTCCTCCCCCTGTTCGTGCACATGCCTCAGCCTTCAGATGCCGAACGGCTGAAGCGCTTCGCCAAGGCACAGGAGCTTTACACCAGCAAGGGGATCACCACGGCGCAGGATGGCGCCACCGTGGCTGGCGATCTCAACCTGTTCCAGCTGGCGGCCCGGGAGGGGCACCTGCAGATCGACCTGGTGCTGCTGCCTCTGGTGCTGGAGGTTCCGGGAATGCTGCGCGAGCGCTTCCCGGACTTTGAGGGGGAGGCGCTGCAACTGCCCAAGCCAGCGCTGGATTCCTTCGGGACCTACCACGATCACCTCAAACTCCAGGGCATCAAGCTGATCGTGGATGGTTCACCCCAGGGCAAGACCGCCTTCTGGAGCGAACCACTGCTCACCCCAGGGCCCAACGGCGAAGCCAACTGGCGCGGCCAGCCTGTGGTGTCACCGGAGATGCTCGATGATGCGGTGGCAAGGCTGGCGGGGCAGGGGGTGCAGCTGTTCGCCCACTGCAACGGCGATGCCGCCATCGCCATGATGATCGAAGCCTGCCGCAAGGCCGGGTTGAAGCCGGATCAGGACCACCGCACGGTGATCGTCCACTCCCAGTTCATGGTCTCGGGGCAGCTGGAGCAGTACGCCGAACTCGGCATTCACCCCAGCTTCTTCACGGTGCATGCCTTCTTTTTCGGCGACACCCACATCGCCAACCTGGGCCTGGAACGGGCAAGCCACCTGAGCCCGATGGCCAGCGCTATCCAGCTGGGGCTGCACTGCTCCAACCACAACGACTACTCCGTCACGCCGATTGAACCGATGCGAATGGTGGAAACGGCGATGACCCGGCGTAGCCGCACGGGGGCCGTACTCGGCGAATCGGAGCGGGTGAGCGTCGAAGCGGCACTACGGGCGATCACGATCGAAGCCGCCTGGCAGATCCGCGAGGAAAGCAGCAAGGGCAGCCTGGCTCCAGGCAAGCGGGCCGATCTGGTGATCCTCGATCGTGATCCCAGCGCCACAGCCGCCGAAGATCTCAACGGCATCACCGTGGTGGCCACCTACAAGGACGGCCAGTGCGTCTACGGCTCAGCGACAGGAGCCATGGCTTGACCAACGTCTCTCCTCTGGCAGTTCTGCACGGCGTGCCGGCCACCGTGGTGGGCGGCTATCTGGGATCCGGCAAGACCACCCTGATCAATGGCTGGCTGCAGGAAAGCAGCCACCGGAACTGGGCGGTGCTGGTGAACGATCTGGGAAGCATCGATGTGGATGCCCACCGGCTGCGCCAGAGCAATGGCCGCGTCCTGGAGCTCGCGGGTGGATGCGTCTGCTGCACCTTGCGCGATGGCCTCGGTGCGGCCCTGAAGCAACTGGCCGAACGGCCGGAACCGCCGGAGCATGTGCTGATCGAAACCAGCGGCATGGCGGTGCCGCTGCGGGTGGCCGCCCAGTTGCAGCTGCATCGGCTGGAGGTGGCCCGCGTGCTGCTGGTGGTGGATCTGGAGCGGATCGAGGAGCTCTGGCACGACCAGTGGGTGGGGGAACTGGTGCAGCAGCAGTTTGAAGGGGTGGATGTGCTGCAGTTCAGCAAACTCGATCGCCTGAACCCCATCACGGCGCAACAACGCCAGGACTGGCTGCGGCACCAACTGGAGCAACAACGCCAATGTCCTTCACCACCCTTCCATGAGGAACGGCAACTGGTCCGAAGTGATTCCTGGTGGCAGCTGGAACCGCTCTCCCGGCAACAGGTGGTGGGCTGGGCGGAGCAACTGGGGCCGGAGGTTCTGCGGGCCAAGGGAGAGATCTGGCTGGAGGACGTGCCCGAAGGCCCTGTCTCGCTGGATCGCGTCGGGAACCGGCTGGAAATGCCCACCCAGACCTGCCGCCCTTGGAGCGCTCCGCTGCAGCGCCGGGGCCGGCTGCTCGCGAACAGCCGTGCCACGGCGCCAGCCCCTACCTGGCCCGCCACCTTCCAGCGGCGGGGATATGCGACAAATTAGGCGAAATTAATCAAACCAGGCGAAAAGGCAAGATCGCTGCTTCTGAGTCCAGCGAACACCAACACATCACCTCCGCCAAAATCAACTTGAGCAGCAGTCAAACCACTGGGCAACATCTGATCAATCACCGAAGCCGAACTACCACGCGGGACCTCAACCCTCTCCCCTTGACTGAAGTCAAAAATAGTATCTTTGCCGTAACCTTTCTTGAAGACGAAAGCATCAATTCCCCCATCTCCCCATAATTCATCGCTGCCTATACCACCATCCACCACATCCTTGCCATTACCACCAACCAAAAGGTCATCCCCCTTTCCACCCACCAATAGGTCATCCCCCTTTCCGGCACTCAGATAGTCATTACTATCAAACCCAGTGATTGAATCCTTTTCCTTGGTTCCATAAATTGGATTAATGATTTCGTAGGCCACATCCAGAGAGAAAACAAGTTCTTCATCTTCATTGATCAAATTTCCACCAAACCGGAGATCATGGTCTCCTCCCTTGACGTCGACGGCCAGCCAGTAGCCATCCGCAGCCGCCGGACCGATCGTGACCGACTTACCTTGGGCCAATTTTTTAAGTTGAATAGGCTCTGCATCCAAATTATCCAGATATGTCTCATTTGTGAACCCGCTTGGCCCCAACAAGCCATCACTGGCAGGATAAGGTGCGGTATAGCTGAATGCATCAAGACTGACCTGGCGATACGAAAGAGGATCTTCAACTGCTTCGCCATCCACAGAGGCAAAGGTGCCGGAAACCCACCCACCCTCTTCGATCGGGTCCATTATTTCAGCCTGTGCATCTAGCAACCCTTGAAAATCAAGATTTCCCGTGAAGTTATCCGGATTGCCTGGGTCGTTCACCAGATTATCAAAAAATGAATTCAGAATCGGGAAGAAGACGGTTGCCTTGCCATCATTTGGCAAGACGATCGTCCGCTGCAACCTGAGGGTTCCATCTGTTCCCGCTCCGGTTGTGATCTCACCGAAGGCACCTCCAATAAAAAGGACCGATTCGTTATATTGAGCGGCCATCGCTTTTTCAACCGATCCCCTTCGCCCCATGGGATCACTATTATCGTCGAAAGTCCCCAGATGGTCCTTCAAGGGGATGGAATACATGGTTTGCCACCATTCTTCACCCAGTTCCGACTGAGACATGCCGCTGACCATCTCAGTGGGAGCGAGAAGGTATGCCTGATCGGTCGTATCTCCCGGAGCTGCTGCTTTCGCAACAGCCAGCACCGCTGGATCAGCGCTGGTACCTACCTGGTCCAAGGATTTCTGCACAACGGGCTGTTGCACAAGGGGCTGTTGCAGAAGGGAGGAGGTCGGCAGGCTGACCACAGCTGCCGCTGGGAGATTGAAAGTGCCAGCCTGCACGGCAGTCGCTTGCTTTACGGCTTCTCGCGTGCCACCGGGCATGGGGGCCACCAAAACGCTTTCCGATCGAGCCACAACGGCAGGATCATCAACAGAGAAGCTGAAAATGTTTCGCACAGGACTCGACTGATTAGCCATGATCACAGGCTCCCTGAGTAGGTTGGAGTCGAAAGAGTTTCACTCCACCTCAATCCTGTGAGCCTCCAACCTCAAACAAAGCCCGTCAATCTGATCTGACTCACATCTGGGCAATATCTACGGAATGGGGCATGACCGGCGAATGCCGGCCCTAGAGCCACCAACGATCCACCACCTCGGGAGTGCCATACCAGTCAGCCCCGAAGGCACCGCCATGGGCCACATCCGCGAGCACCACCGGCGTCGAGCCCTCCAGCAGCGCCGATGCCACTGGCACCAAACCATCGCCACGATCATGCGGATCACCGGTGCTGTTGCGATAAGCCGTCGGCGCCAGCCGACGGGCCAGAGGAGTCGCCGTAGCGAGATCAATATCTCCTGCTACAGAGACGTATTGCACACGATCGGCGAAGGGCGCTCCAGGCAGTCGCCTCTGAACCATCTGGCGCAACGCCGTGGCCTTGAGGGCCGTATGGGGACTGCCCAGCATCACCAGGCAGTCGGCCAGGGCCTTGCCGTCATATCTACGGCCCTGGAACGGGGCATCATCAAGAAACAGTCGCAGCATGATCCCCCCCGAGCTGTGGCCGATCAGCGTCACCCGGCCAGTGGGGGAGTGGCGCGCCAGCTCAACCGCCGTGGCCTGGACCCGGTCCAGGATCCGCGCCCACCCGAAGGCGAACACGGTGAGCAGCCATTCGGCCTTGGAGACCGGCACCAGCTGCACCGGTTGGCGACTCTGCTGCTGCAACCGCTCCACCATCGGGCCGTAGGCCTCGGGGCTGATCAGAAAGCCTCCCAGGATCACGATCGGCTGGGAATGGCTCGGATGGAAACTCATCGGCAATCCTCCCAACGCAACCTAGCCAGCAGCTCGCCCCACCCTGCTTCCCGCCCCCGTTGACGCCCATCCGCAGACCTGCTAGTACAGATGTACCTCTGCTTCAGGGTCGTGCTCGTTGCCTCCCCTTATGCCGTGTTCCGCGCCGAACCTCTGGCCTGGTCGGCCCCGCCATCTCCGCCTCCCAGCCCCGCTTGCCGCAACCAGAGCCAGAGCAGCGGCTGGCCCTGCCTGATTCAGGGCGAGCTGTTTGATGCTTCCAGGCCAACGGGAACGCAACGGCCCTCACGGGCCGCGCACAGCTGATCCAGGCTGGGGCGGTTGGTGAGGCGCAGTCGTGCTGCGGCCCAGAGACCGTAGAGGGCGTTCACCAGCGGCGCCAGCACGGGCCAGTCGGTGGGGGCATACAACCACCCCAGGCCGATCAGGCTGTAGGCACGGCGGAACACCGCCACATCCTGGAGCACGCTGCCATCACTGCTGAGGGCATGGATGCGGCCCATCGCCTCGCGGTAACCGATGCCGCCATGGAGGCTTGGGTCGTAACCCGGCTCATTGATGTCGACGAAGGCGAGCCGTGGAGCCCCGGGGTGGCGCTGAAGATCGCGCCGCTCCAGGAAGCGCACCTCCCGCAGACAGAGGGGACAACCACCGTCGTACAGGAGGGTGAGCTCAGCCACGACGCAACCGGAGGGAGGAGCAGCAGAGCCTATCGGCGCTCCAGGTCGGTCGGCCGGCTGAGCACGTAAGCCACCGCTGCCGTCAGCAGCGCCCCCACCACGATCAGGCCCACGATGGCGCCGGTGTAGTCAGTACTGCCCATGGGGCCTCTTCACGAGCCATGACCCTACCCTCAGCGCGGGATCTCCCGCGAGAGTTGCCGGAAAGCATCGTTGAGGGTCACCACCTCCTGGAAGGAGGATTCCAGGTCCCGGAATCGGGAGGGGTCAAACACCTGATCGAGGTCAAAGCTGAGGATCGGCCTGATCGCTTCCGGCACCTCGAGGAAGTCGTGCAGCTTGCGCAGCATCGTCAGGGAATGATCGAGATGCTGGCGAAGTTTCCGTTGCTCAGCGACAAACGTATCGAGTGCTCCCTGCAGCTGGGGGATCGCGGGCTGCAGCAGCTCGTTATCCCGGGCTTTGGCCAGGGTGGCCGTGGTGGATTCGATCATCACCTCCATCTTCTCCAGTGCGCTTCGGGCCCATTGGGCCTCCTCGAAGCAGCCCTTGGTGGCCTTGGTGGCCTTGGCTTCCACCGCCAGGTCGTTGACCATCACCACCCCATGCCTGGCAAGAAAAGCCGCGAAGGCCACGTTGCCGCGAAGGGAGCGAAGATCGGGGGGTGGCGCCAGCAAAAGGGTGTCGTCGCACCACTGGAAGTCTTCCTCCTGCAGGCAGAGGCGCCGGATCGCCAGTTGCAGCCGGGGCCTGCCGCCGTTGTCCTCCAGGCCGATGCTCTCCAGCAGTCCAAAGCCGCCTTGGCTGCAGCGGCAGACATCACCGGCAAAACGGCGATCGGCCGTTTTACAGAGAGTGCGGAGCCTGGAAAGCCGCAGGACTCTCCAGAGCCAGACCAGTCCGAAGACAAGACCGGCCAGGGCCAGCACAACCAGCAGGATCCTCCAGAAAAACAGAAGCAGCCCCACTGCGATCAGGACCAGAACTCCTGATTCCTCATTCATGACACTTCAGCCCGCGGGGATTCAGCCCATGGCCCTCAGATGATAGACTGATCCAACTCGTAATCAGTTAACGTGACTGATAATAATAAACCCTTCAGTTCCGCCCTCAGCAAGATCCTGATCGGTCTTGCTGGGATCGGTTCGTTGGTGCTGATGGGCTGGTTCCTTGTGGTTCTGCTCGACCTCAAGCACCTCAACACATCCGGTTTCACCCTGCCCTGAACCTGCCGCCGTTGACCCATGGAGCCGGTGCAGGTCGTCTGGTTCAAGCGGGATCTGCGCCTGGTCGACCACCAGCCCCTTCTGCATGCCAGTCTTCGCGGGCCGGTGCTCCCCCTGGTGGTGGTGGAGCCCCAGCTCTGGCAGCAGGCGGATGCCTCGGCGCGGCAGTGGGCCTTCTGCGCCGAGAGTCTGGAGGAGCTGCGGGTGGTGCTGGCCCGGCTAGGGCAGCCCTTGGTGGTGCGAGTCGGGTCGGTGGAGGAGGTACTGGAGCGGGCCAGGCGCCGGTTTGGGATCGCCGCGCTCTGGAGCCATGAGGAAACGGGCAACGGCTGGACCTACGACCGCGACCGGCGCGTGGCCCGCTGGGCCAGACACCACGGCATCCCCTGGATCGAGATCCCCCAGTTCGGCGTGATCCGCCGCCTCAGAAATCGCGATGGCTGGGCGCGCCGCTGGGAAGAGCGGATGGCAGAGCCGCTCTGCCCTGCCCCTGCCGCGCTGCAGCCCCTGGCGGAGATCGAAGCCGGTGCCCTGCCCAGCGCCGCCGCTCTCCAGCTGGCCGACGACCCCTGTCCAGGCCGGCAGCGCGGTGGCAGGGAGCAGGGGCTACAGCTGCTGGAGAGTTTTCTGCAACGACGCGGAGCCCGCTACCACCGCGAACTTTCCAGCCCCAACACCGCATCCCAAAGCTGCTCGCGGATCTCGAGCCACCTCGCCTGGGGCACCGTTTCGATGCGGGAGGTGGTGCAGGCCAGCCGCCAGCGGCGCGCCGCCCTCCAGCAGCTGGGCGCCTCGGAACGGGGCGACTGGCTGCGGGCCCTGCGCGGCTTTGAGGAGCGGCTGCACTGGCACTGCCACTTCATCCAGAAGCTGGAAAGCCAGCCGGATCTGGAGTTTCGGGAGCTCCATCCCCTCACCATCGATCCGCAACCCGCCGACCCTGAACGCCTGGCGGCCTGGGCTGAAGGCCGCACCGGCCTGCCGTTCGTGGATGCCTGCATGCGGTCCCTGATCGCGACCGGATGGATCAACTTCCGCATGCGGGCCATGCTGATGTCGGTGGCCAGCCATCACCTGCAGCTGCCATGGCGGGAGAGCGGGCTGAGGCTGGCGCGTCTCTTTCTCGACTACGAACCGGGCATCCACTGGAGCCAGTGCCAGATGCAGTCGGGCACCACAGGGATCAACACCATCCGGATCTACAACCCGATCAAGCAGGGCCAGGACCACGACCCCCAAGGGGATTTTCTGCTCCGCTGGCTGCCGGAGCTGGGCTCCGTACCCGTGGTGCATCTGCATGAACCATGGACGATGGATCCGGACACCCAGCAGCGGGTGGGATGCGTGCTCGGGGTGCACTACCCACTGCCGATCGTGGACCCCACGGAAGCAGCACGCGAAGCGCGACAACGACTCTGGGGGCGGCGCCAAGAGGAGGGATTTCGGGAGCTGGCCGATGGAATCCAGCAGAAACACGGATCCCGCCGCTCAGGCCTGCCCCCCAGTGGTGCGGGTCGCCGCCGACGGTCCCGCTCAGGTGAAACCGGCGCCGGTGCTGGCGCCATCCAGCTGGGGCTGGATCTGGATGGCTGCTGAGCGATCTGCAGGATCCTCCAGCAGATCAGCCACGATGGCGGCGTCGAACGAAAAACGCCCGGGCCCCACCAACAGCAGAGCCAGGCTCCCACCCAGATAGAGCACCACGAGCTCAAGCACGTAGATGTTGAGGCCGGCTGTGAGAATGTGCTGGTACCCCGCCACCGCCATGGTGCCGGTGATCGCGAGGGCACCCAGGGGAGCAAGCAGCCCGAGGATCAACAGCCAGCTGCCGATCAATTCGGAGAAGCCCGCCGCGTAAGCGAAGAACAGGGGGAAGGGAAGATGCAGGGAAGCGACATAGGTGTCAGCGAACTGCTGTGGATCCGCCAGCTTCTCCTGGCCGTGGTGGATCATCATCCCGCCGATTGCCAGGCGCAGCAGCAGCAACCCTGCGCTGGCAAGGGATCCCGGGCGCAGGAAGTATCCGGCCAGAGCCCGTCGGATCCGGCCGCTGCGGCCAGGGGCCAAGCCGCCGGCAACAACGGCTGCATCCGAAGATGGCGCGGTTTCGGGCGCTGCCGATTGGGGCGTTGCGGCCCGACCAAGGACGACAAACCACAAGGCCATGCCGGCGGTGAGAAAACCGGCGAACAACTCCAGAAACAGGGGGGTGGTCATGGGGAAGGCTCAAGCGGCAGCCACTCTGGCAACCCAGATGAAGAAACGTGAAGCCGATCTCATCTTCGAGGGACGTCGCGTGGGGTTGATGCGCGCTTCGACGCAGAAGCATTCCTGGGAGGAGCGGTTCTCCGATGCCTGCCTGGGCTTGAATCGGAGCGAAACGGTGATGACAAGCACTAGGCATATTCATTCGCTATGATAAAAACGAAATACACTTTTCCTCCATGCTCACCGGCGCCGATCTGCTCGCGAAGGTCAAAGAACTCAGTGATGCATCCAAATCTGATCTCGTACGAGCAGCGGGCTACGTAAGCACCAAGAAGGATGGCAGTGAACGGCTCAACTTCACGGCTTTCTACGAAGCGCTGCTTGATGCCAAGGGCATGAACCTGGGTTCCGGCAAGAGCTCAGCGGCTAAGCGCAAGGGGCGCCAGGTCACGAACATCACCAGGGTCCATTTCAACGGAAACCTGATGGTGGGAAAGGCCTACACCGCCCAGTTGAATCTCGAGCCAGGCGACGAATTTGAAATCCGCCTGGGCAAAAATCAGATCCGTCTAATCCCCCTCGGTACGAGCGAAGAAGAGGAATGAACCCAGGCTTCAGGCGGGGATGATCAGGGAGCGGCAAACCACCCGGTTTCGACCGGTTCGCTTGGCCTCATAAAGGGAATCATCCGCCAGCTGTTGGAACCCGTCGGCATCACATAGGGTTTGCCCAGGCGACTCCCAGACCGCAATCCCGATACTCACGCTCAGGCGATTGTCATTGGCAACGTCAGGGTGACGGATGTTGGCATCCAACACGGCCTGACGCACCTTCTCGCAGATGGAGAAGGCCTGATCGGCAGTGGCTGCGGGGAGAATGATCGCGAATTCTTCCCCCCCGAGCCTGGCGACAAAATCATTCTTGCGTTGCAGGCTGGCATTCAGGGCGGCGGCAACCCTGCGAAGGCACTCATCGCCGTAGCCATGACCCATCGTGTCGTTCACGGCCTTGAAGCGATCGATATCAATCAAGGCCAGTGCCAGGGGGGTACCGGACATGTGACAGGATGCAATATTCGCCTTGAGAAAAGAATCAAAACTCCGTCGGTTTGACAGCAGCGTGAGCGGGTCGAGCAAAGCGAGACGCTTCGAGCGCTCACTCTCAAAGGCATAGAAAAGCAAGCTCAGCAGGCTGCTCATCGACTCAATTCGCTGAATCTGCTCATCGCTGAATGTTGAGCCACCATGCAGGGCAATGGTGAGCACTGGAATGGAAACCCCCCGGGATTCGAGCCTGATTCCGAGATAATCAGTACAGCCTTCAGACTTCAAGAACTCAAGGAAAGGAAAGCTATGCTCGCCCGCAACTCCGGGCTGCTGACGATACATCCTGCTCTTCGTAGCAATATAATGCAGAGGACTGGAAAGGTGTTCTTCACGCTCCAAAAAATCACGCTCCATGCGCAGAGTTGTGACCTCACCGGGCTTTGACTTAAACCAGACGTACTGACTGCAATCAATATCATCCTGATCAGGCAGGAAAGCAAGCGAAAAACGATACAAATCCAAGCCCCAACCCTTCAGCTCGTTCACAAAGATGAGCACAAATTCCTCAAAACTTCTGAGCCTGGACCAATTATCTAGAATATATCTCTCCAGGGCAACTCTCAAGCCGCCCGACTCTGGCTCATCTGCCTCTGAATCCGTCAACAGCCGCGCCGAGGAGTTTACTGAGGCAAACAGTTTTTCCATGGCAATGCGCGAAGCCCATTCCGAGGAGCGCAGGAAGGATTCCAGACCCGCCAGATCCAGGGGAGGGGAGATGAGGTAGCCCTGCAAGGCATCAGTACCCAACCGCATCGCCACCGTCAGGTCATTGAAGTTTTCAACGCCTTCACAGACGACGGTTTTACCGAGGGCATGAACAGCATTGATAAAAGAACCAACGTAGCGCTGCAACCGAAACGAACGGCTGATCCCTTTTACAAGCCCAATATCTAACTTAATAGCATCATACCAAGCCTCGCAAATTCTTCGGTAGTTAGAGAGGCCTGAACCGAAATCATCAATAAAAACCCGCATACCTAATTCCTTGATCAGCCGCTCCGAAGCAGTCTTCACACTCGCCGGCCCCGCGAGGATATCGGTGGCTGCCATCTCCGTAATCTCAATACAGAAGATCTTGTTATCAACGCGGTACTTACCAAGCTGAGAGAGGAGTTCGCTCAAACGCTTTTCGCTTGATACTGAGTCGCCACTGATGTTGACAGAAATGTACTCAATCGCATCTCTTAGAATTTTCGAATCCATCAGAAAATGCTGGACTTCGGCCAGACGACTCAACACCAGCTCATCAATCTGGTGAGCCACTCCGATATCGTGCGCCACCTCCATAACCCTTCCCGTACCAAGCCGCTTGAGAACAGGAGAACGAAATCGGATCAGCAACTCAACCCCAAATTTTCCAGGATTGGAAATAAGCAGGATAGGCTGAAAGCGCAATTCAATATCTTCAGCTCTCAGATTTTTGATCTGACTCTTGATCTCTGCTTTGTTCCTGATTTGATGATCATCCCCCGGCTCCACAAGATGAACCGCCACGGGCTTCTCTGCCGCAAGAAGCTCGCCAAAAGCCTGCATGGCCATCAACGAACTCACACTAGATTCAGGCCGAAAGTACTGACCAGCAATCAAAATATCATCGGCATTCAGAATTGTTCTCAGCAGGTTCTGGGCGGCATCCAGTGCTGCATGCTTCAGCTCATGCAGCAGGGCCTCGCCCGCTTCCGCCTCCAGGGAAGGAACATGAATGCTGGGAAGCAAAAGGATTGCTATTTTGTGCTCCGAGATTCGATACAGCCGCAGATTTGCATCATGTTGCCGGAATTTTTGCAGTGCATCTGAAGCAACATTCAGAACACGGACCAACTCCTCTTCACTCAAAAAAGCGCGTTGACGCTCTAGAAAACGAAAGTCAATCGTAACCAGAAATGCCTGGGGCAATGGATGATGCAAGTCGCCCTGAAAAGCCTGCTGATGCTCCAGATCACTGATCAATGCATAGCGGCTGAGCAAGGAAGTCTGATGATCCGTACGCCAAGAACCAATCAGAACCTCCTGCTTACGCTTGGTTTCTCCGAACAGATAGGCAAGAGAACCGCTGACAACAAGGCCAAGACAGGACAGCGTCAGTATCAGAGATCTCTCGAGACCATCCTGCAAAGAAGACGCCGGAGTGAGTTCAAGTGCAAGCTCCTCCCCCCCGCTGGTCACCCGATACAGATAATTATTTCCATGCTGTGGTATGGCAAATCTGTCCCACGGGGCCACGATCCGAACCTTCGGTCCATTCGGATCAGAACCGACCAACTTCCTACCGTCCAGCCTGATCCACCCCTGTGACTTCACAGCTTTTGGGGCAAGCCACAAAACATCAGGACGATGGCGCGTCGACTGAAACTCCAACGGAATCAAAGGCCCCTGCAACATGCAGGGGAATGAAATATGAGAACCCTTCGGATAGGCACCTCTCTGCTTACGATCTGACCTGGGCTTCAGCGCTTCGCCAGATGCTATCTGAAGCGCTTCAAGCTCCAGGCCAAGGGAGGAAAGCCAACCCCTCTGCTGAGGATCATTCACCCGGCCATCAGAAGAATAGAAATAATAAATAGCCTGCAGATTATTGCAAAGGCGTGCGGCAACTTGATCGCTATGGATGCGACGTTCTGTTTCTTTTCTTTGTTCAAGATTGTGATTCAACCAGGCCAGGGCTGCCATAGCAACCGTTGCCCCGCCCAGGAAAACGGTTTGGGTACGCCGGCGCATGCCCTAGCCTCAGTGGCGACAAGCTAGCAGTCAAAAAGCCTTTCCCATCGGCCTGATGTGCCTCTGGTGAAGGCTTGCATGTCAGCATTGATCAGGTTTTTCAAGCTCACCGATGCCTGGGGCGAAGACAGAAGGGCTTCGCACAGCCGTGATTGGGGGTGGAGCCTGTGGCCTGGCCCTGGCCAGGGGACTCAGCCAGTGTGGCCTGTCTGTTGAGGTGTTTGAGCGGTCCGCCGCCCTGGATTCCAAGGGTTTCGGCTTCCTGCTGCTGGCCAATGGCTGCCACTCGCTGCGGCAGCTGGGCATCGACCCTGGAGCCAGGCTCGGTCAACCGATCGCATCGGTGCGGATGGTCAACAGCACCGGAGCCACCCTTGCCCACTACCCACTCCAGGAAGTCGTGGCCGTGAGCCGATCCCGCTTGCTGGATTGTCTGTTGGAGGGAGCTCCCCCCGACCTGATCCACTTCCAGTACCACTTGGAGGGATTCGAGTGGGAGGACGGCCTGGCACGGACCGCCCGATTCAGCAACGGACTGAGGCGTCAGGCCGATGTCTTTCTCGGCGCCGATGGGATGGGATCCCAGTGCCGCAAGGAAGTGGTTTCCTGCAGGGTGCCTCGATCCGGCCGGGTGAAGGAAATCGTGGCCAGCGTGAACCTGCCCTGGCTGGACTCCCACCTGGGATCCTGCTTTCTGAAGGTGCTCGATCCGGAGGGTGGCCTCGGCGCTGGCCTGGTTCCCCTGGGCGACGGCAACCTGATCTGGTTCGTCCAGTTCGACAGCCAGCGCTTCCTCACGCCCCAGCAGGAGCAAATCCAGACCTTTCTACGCACCCACCTTCAGGGCTTTCCGGACCCGGTGCTCCAGGTGATCGACGCCACCGATTTCCGCCAGGTCCATCTCTGGCACCCGGTGGATGCGGAACCCCTGGCCCGTTGGAGCCGCGGCAACCTGGTGCTGGCAGGAGATGCGGCCCATCCGCTGCTGCCCTTCACCAGCCAGGGGGTGAACACGGCCCTGGAGGATGCGGTGGTGCTGAGCCGGCTGCTCTGCGCCTGTGACGGGCCCGAGGCCGTGCCCCGCCTTCTTGAGACCTATGAACGAGAGAGACGGCCCCAGGTGCTCACTCACGTCCGCGACGGCCGCGCCATGGCCGAAGCGTTCGTGCAGCCCGGACCGGGCAGGCCCCAACTGCCGCTGCTGGTTCCATGAGCGATGAGCTCTGGCGGCTGTTCACCGATGGAGCCGTTCCCCTGGAGCTGCTGAAACAGAGGGCCCACAACCAGCGCTGGGCGGAGCAGCCACAGCAGGTCATCCCCCTCACCGCCGCCGACCCCGACTTCCCTGCTGCCGCCGCGATCCGGGAGGTCATGGTCGATTACGCCCGCAGTGGGGTCTTCAGCTATGGCCCACCGGCTGGCCTTTCAGGCTTCCGGCAGGCGGTGGCCCGGCGCCTGCAGGTGCAGGGAGCACAGGTCACGCCGGAAGGGGTGATCGCCGTCAACAGCGCCGCAGCCGGCCTGGCCATGGTCTGCCGTCACTGGCTGCGCCCGGGCGACGAGGCGATCGTGGCCGATCCGGTGGACTACCTCTTCGCCCACACGGTGCGCGGCGCCGGTGGGGTGCCGGTGCTGTGGCCGCTGGGGCGCCATGCCCCCCTCGACCTGCAAAGCCTCCAGGCCCTGGTGAGCCCCCGGACGCGCCTGCTCTGCCTCTGCAACCCCCACAATCCGCTGGGCCGCTGCTTTCGGCGCGACGAACTGGAACAGCTGGGCCGCTTCAGCCGGGAACGGGGCATCCGGGTGCTGAGCGATGAGGTCTGGAGCGATGTGGTCTATCCCCCCGTCACCTTCACCAGCTGGCTGGCCCTGCCGCCCGATCTCGCCGCCATCGGAGCCGTGGTCTACGGGTTCTCCAAGGGATTCGGCCTCGCCGGCCTGCGGATCGGGTATGTGGCGATGGCCGACCCCGACGCCGCGGCCGCTCTGCTGGCGAGCAGTGATCAGCCCTCCACGGTCGAAGGCGTGGCCACCATCAGCCAGGTGGCAGCGGAGGCCGCCTGCGGCGCCGAAGCTCAGGCCTGGCTGGCCGCCTTCCTCGAACATCTGCGCGCGCGCCGGGACCAGGCAGTGGCCGCCCTCGATGCGATCCCCGGGCTCAGCCTCCACCCCCCGGATGCCACTTATGTGCTCTTCGCCCGCCTTCCCGCGGGACGACAAAGCGCCTCGGACCCGGACCCGGACCCGGACCCGGACCCAGAACATGACCATGAGCAAGGACTGGCGCAGGAGGAACGACGGGTGGAGGCACTGGTGGAGCGGTTGCGGCTGCGCCATGGGGTGGCGGTGGTCCCCGGCAGCCGCCGCTGGTTCGGCCCCGCGGCCGTGGGCCATGTGCGCCTCTGCTTCGCCACCTCCGAGGGGCTGCTGGCAGAGGGGCTGAGGCGCTTTGTGGAGGGGCTCAGGGAAGAAACCGGATCGGGCCCCGGATAACGTCAGTTCGGATTGTTCCGTCGGAAACTCCGATGCCTCTTCGCCCCGAACCCAGGCTCCTCCCCGCACGCCGGCTCCTGATCGGGCTGGGCACGGCCGTCCTGGTGGGCATCGGGGGGTTGGCCATGCGGCCCCTGCTCAACGCCGGCCCGGCCGATGCCCAGCCGGCAGCGGGAGCGGTGGCGGGGTCGGTAGCGGTGCTCAAGGAACCGCCGCAGCTGGTGCCCCTGCCCACCGCTCCGGAGCTGGCCCGCAGCGAGGACGGCCGCCACTATCCACTCCTGCCCACCGACCCCCAGGAACTGGCCACCCTGCTGGCGGCTGTAGAGGAAGCTCTGCGCGCCCCCTCCACCCCGGCCGAAGCCCTGCCCGCCCTGGGCCATCAGCAACAGGTGATCTACCGGGTGCTGGCCCACCGCAAGTCCCAGTCCGCCCTGGTGGTGGCAGCATTGCCCGAGCGGTGGAAGTCGGTGGCGGAACGTCACCTGGCCGCACGCCGGGAGTTCCTCGCCATGCATCGCGGCAAGCGACCGAACCTGCTGCCGGCCTGGCGGATCATCGCGCCGGAACCCGCCGAAAACCTGCTGCGTTACTACCGGGAAGCGGCCGCCGCCACCGGCATCCCCTGGGAAGTGCTGGCGGGGGTGAATCTGGTGGAAACCGGCATGGGCCGGATCGATGGCATCTCAGTGGCCGACGCCCGCGGACCGATGCAATTCCTGCCCAGTACCTGGGCTGAACCAGGAATCGGCAAGGGCGACATCCGCAACCCCCACGATGCCATCCATGCCGCTGCCCGCTATCTGGTGCGCAGGGGCGGTCTCAAGGACATCCGCAAAGGACTCTGGGGATACAACAACAGCGATCACTACGGCGAGGCCGTGCTGCTCTATGCCTCCCTGCTAAAGGAGGATCCTGCCGCCTACAACGGGCTCTATCACTGGGAGGTGCATTTTGCCTCTGATGCCGGGGATCTGTGGCTGCCCGTGGGCTATACCCAGAACCGACCGATTCCGGTGGCGAGCTATCTCAAGACTGCGCCGGTCAGTGCACCCCCGAGCGGGTCCTCTGGGTATTGAACCCACAGGGGCACGATCACAAGCCGCGCCGCAGGCGCAACACCGGCAGGGAAAGCACCACCGTGACCAGCAGGTACACCAGGATCGCGATCTTGACCCCGGTCATTTGCGGCGCATAGGTGGATGCGAAGAGCAGGGCCAGGCCGGGATTGCGCATGGAGGTGACCAGGGCCGAGCTGATCGCCTGCCTGGGTTCTGCCGCAGCCAGCACGTAACCGATCGCCAGGGAGGCGAGCACCATCAATCCGATGAACAGCACGGCCAGGCCGTTCTGAAGCAGAAAGGGCACCAGCAGCGGCGCGGCCTTGAACAGCACCAGGCCGATCAGCAGCAACAGCAGCGCGTTGCCGATCTTCTCCAGCGGTGCCTCGATCCGATCGGCCAGCGCGGGACGCCGGCGGCGCAGCAACAGGCCCAGGAACAGCGGCAGGATCTGGGCCTGGCCCACCTGTTGCGCCACCGCCAGCGGACCGATGTTCCAGCCCTCGATCTCGTAGGTGGCCCGGAACAGGTCGGCGAGCAGAGGCACCGAAACCACCGCCACCAGCGCCGCCAGCACCTGCAGCATGGCGGCCAGTTCAGGATCGGCCCCGGCGCGATCCGCCTTGCGCAACGTGAGCGGAGCACTGGGGCAGATCGCCATCAGGGCGATCGCAAACCGCACCGGCGTGGAGAGCTCATGGCTGAGCGGAAGACGGAGCAGCAGCAGAGCCACCAGGGGCACCAGTACACAGCTGCCGAACACGACGCGGGCGAACAGGGCCGGCCGATCCCGCAGCCGCAGCCGCGACTCCCAGCGCAGGCCAAGGCCCAGGGCAAACATGATCACGAACAGCGTGATCGGAACGAAGAGCTGAAGCATCGGAAGGCCGCTCAGGGATGGGAGGTGTGGAGGGAGGCACGGCTTTCCTCGAGCCTTTGCTCGGCCTCGATCTCCCGACCGAGGAACACATTGAGGAAGGTACGGATCACAGCCACCACCCCGAGCTGAATCAGGTTCTGCTCGGTGGGAGCCGCCGTGGTGGAGACGATGTCGGCCCCAAGCTGGAATTCAAGGGCCAGGGCCAGCCAGCTGCCGAAGGTGAGGCGGGCCAGGTTGGAAGGGCGCTCCGGCAGGCGGCGGCGGAAATGGGGCAGGGCCTGCCGCAGCACCGCCGTGAGACCGAACAGCACCGTGAGCACGGAAAGGCTTTCCAGCAGCAGCCTCGTGGCCGTGGCCAGAGGGATCAGAACCTGATCCACCGCCTCAAAGGTCATCATCAGAAATGTCAATGATTTCGCGAAGAATGTCGGCGGCCAGTTGCTCCGCCTCGACAACCAGCTGTTCCCCGAAGATGAACGTGGCCTGCCATCCGATTCCCGCCGCGATCAGGGGGCCGACGAAGGGCACATACTTGGTCACCTGCCGAGCTGCCTCCTGTTTGGCAATCTGCCTGAGGAGTGCGAACACCCCCTCCCTGGCGAGATATTTTGTTGCAAACTGAGTGATCTTGGAAAGCAGCGAAGGCAGAGCATTGGAGCCCAGAAGTCGCTTAACAAAAGCAAATTGGTTGCTTGTCAAACCATAGATATTTGCCACCTCACTTCCAAGCCTGATCAGAATACCAATATCGGCACTCACATCCAGACCCGGGATCGGATTGATGCCATTGGCAGCCGCAAGCCCCGCATAGAGGGGAATCCGCTCATTGGCCACCTGCCGCTTTTTTTCAAGTGCCTGCTTGCTGTAGGCCGCCATGTCTGCAACAAAACGCTCCCTCTTCAATCCCTCCAGCGATGTGGAGATATCAGCCAGCAGGACCTTGAGGTCGTAGCGGGCCGGGTGCCTGGCGGAGGTGAGATAAATAAAACCTGGTGAATCGGGAAGAAGCTGGGATCGGATATCTTCCACAATGATCCGTTTCGTGTCCTCCTCGCTCAGGCCATTGTCGTAATCCCCATCCTCGATGGAGCGGTCGACCATATTGCGCACCACGAAACAGGGCTTACCCATCGCGGTGAGCGCCCGATAGAGATAGATATCATTCTCATACAGCCTCTGGGCCGTGACCAGAAGAAAGCAATCGAATTCAGCGAGACCCAGCTGTTCGATGTACCTGTCTTTCGGCCATTTCTGGGTGCCACACCCTGGCAGATCAACAAAGGTGATCCCCTTATGGACATACTCCTGAGGATCACTCGTGGTCTCCACCACACCCACTGCCGCGATACGCTCGCCGGCGATGGCATTGATCAGGGAAGACTTGCCGCTGCCGGAATGGCCGATCAATCCACAACGAACCTTGGTGTTCTCAAATTCCTCGATCTTCTGCTGACATCTGGCGGCGAAGTCCCGAATGAAATCACCATCCTTCGCCATGGGAAAGGCCTCAGTAACTGGTGGTGAAGCGGGTGACGTAGCCGGGAGGAAGGCAGCCTGCCTGGCGCTCATGCCGGGAAGATCCGCCGTGTTCAGCCATCGCCTGGTGATAATGAATTTCCTCGCCGCGATGGGGGAGGGGAACGGAGAACTCCGCCACCGCGCCGGATCCGATCCGCCTGGCTGGTGTCATGAAGTGCAACCCCCTTCCGGTAGCCATGGCCACCAAAATAAAACATGAAGCCGGGGGCTTCTGATCAGCGGAACCGACGCCAGAGAGCCTCGGTGAGCAGGCCCCGCGACAGCAGCGCGAAGGGAACGAACCAGATGCCCCGATCCGGCATCAGGGGCAGGAACAGACCGGGGGTGAGCAGCAGCACGAAGATCCCGGCCGCGAGCAGATCACTGGCCAGCAGGGAATGGCGCCGGCGATGGCGGGATTGCCAGACAGCCAGGGCCACACTGGGCAACCAACCGCCCAGCAGCAGCATCTTCGCCAGGCGAAGCGGAGGGGGCTGGTCGGCGGCGAACGCTGCGAAGGGGTGGAAGGCCAGCAGCGCTACCCACACCAAGCCCAGCAACAGATGCACGGCAACCCAGGGCCAGACGATGGCGGATCGGGCCGGGGAAGCGGAACGGCGTGGCAGGGCGGCAGCGACGGACTGGGGCACGGGGTGCGCGGGCATCGGCAGCAAGGCTGAAACGCTTGTAGCAGATCCACCCCCGCCCAGGCAGGGGCTCCAACAAAAACGCCGGAGCCAGGCTCCGGCGCAGGGGCGAAATCGCCGACTGGATCCATCGGCTCAGGCCATGGCGCCCTTCGCCAGATACTTGGCTTCGATCCAGCCACCGGAGGCCAGCTCCACCCAGTCATGCTCACGACGGCCGGTGAGTGCCACCTTCTGGCCATCGGGCAGGGCACCCGTCACGCCATTGGCGATGGAAGGGCCCGCGTAAATCATGATCGATTCGCCATTGTTATGGATCGCCACTTCCGTGGTCGCCATCGAAGCGGCGGGCCGGCTGGAGGTGTTGACGGTCGAGACCGTCACGGCCTGGCGAGGCTGGGCCTGGGGCTGGGCATAGCTGGCCACTTTCACCGCCGAAGCATCGGTTTCTTCGGTGCGCTGACGCAGCAGGAAGGCGAACAGGGGCAGCAGAAGCAGGGGGAGCAGCCAGAGGATGCCGGGAACGCCACGGCGCTCGGTGCGCTCCACATTGCGCTCAGCCCGACGCTCAACCCGATCGGCGATGCGCTCGTCACGACGGTTGTTCACGACCACCCGTTCGCGATCGGCGCGAGGATTGATCGGCTGCTGGACGGTCTCCCGGGCCGGAGCCACCGCAGGAGCCACCGCAGGGGTCGCGGTCATTGTTTTCTTGATCGCTTCGGTATAACCGCAGGTGAACTCGTAGCGGTCATTTCCCTTGGAAAGCCGAAGCACCACATTGGAGCGATCTCCGAGGGCCTGCTTGGCGGAAACCACATCATCCACGTTGTAACCCTGGGCCTTGGCGGAACGGATGCAGGCGTCCTTGGCGGCATCCGCCAGGTCAGGCGAGAGCGTGGCAGCCTGCGCCGTGGCAGCCGGAACAACAAGGCCAAGACAGAACACAATGGCGACTACAGCCCGGAACCAGGAAGCAGGAACGATCCTGCTGCCCCAGACAGGCGCAGGTTGAGGGGCGAGTGCTGTCATTTTTTACTCAGCAAAGAAAGGACATTCGGGAGAAGTCATGGAACAGCCCATGACACCCAATGCTTAGCCAGAGGGGCGGATGCAGTCAGCGAAAAAAAACGAAAAAAGCGCCGCATAGGCTCAGATCACCGATGAAAACTCCCCTTCTCTGGATTTACAACAAGTTCACAAAGCCAAAAAAGATTCTTGAAAACCACAAAGCTTTTGTTTACCCATCCCAAATCTCCTTAGAATTTTGGCTCAACTTTCCGACTGCATGTCCCGATGACCAACGCCACCAAGCTGGACCGCTGGGTACTGGTGGGCACCTCCACCGCCAAAGATGCGGCCACAGCGGTGCAGGAAGCCCTGGCAGGGATCCTGGAGAAGGGGGAACCGAAGCTGACCATCCTCTTCGCCTCTCCCGCCTACGATCTCGGCGAGCTGGCCCCCTTGGTGAAAGCGGCCATCGGCAGCAGTGAGCTGATCGGCTGCTCCACCGCCGGTGAACTGATCCGCCATCACGCACTCTCCGGAGGTCTGCTGATCTGGGCCCTCGGGGGCGAAGGTTTTGCGGTGACCACAGCCCACGGCCTCGGCAATCCTGAGGCTGGCCTGCGCGATGCGGCCAACGAGGCGGCTGGATGCCTGCGCCAGCTGGAGCGCAAGGAACACACCATCCTTTTCCTTCTCGCCGACGGCCTCTGTGGCGACCAGATGGAAGTGGTGCGAGGGGCCTATGACGTGGCCGGTGCCGGTGTTCCCCTGATCGGAGGTTGCGCCGCCGACGACATGGCCCTCAAGGGCACCCAGCAGATTCACGGAACCGAGGTGATCAGCCACGCCGTGGTGGCGGCGGCGATCACCTCCAATGCCCCGATGGCGATCGGCATCGCCCATGGCTGGCTCCCCCTGACCGAGCCGATGCTGGTGACCGAGAGCAAAGGCACCAACCTGTACACGCTCGATGACCGCCCGGCCCTCGACATCTACCTGGATGCCCACGACGCTCCGCCGGAGGCCCGCACCGACAGCAAGGCCTTTTTTGATTTCGCCCACACCCGACCGATCGGAGTGGGTCGCCGGAACCGGATTGAAATTCGCTATGTCTATGGTGCCGATTTCGAGAAACGCAGTCTGGTGATCTTCGCCGAAGTGCCTGAAGGCGGCATGGCTTACCTGATGCAAGGCAGTTCCGGCTCGGTACTGGAGGCCACATCGGAAGTCTGCGGCCTGGCGGAACAGGCCCTCGATGGGCATCCGGCCCGGGCGTTCATGTTGCTGGAATGCGTGGCGCGCAAATCGCTGCTCAGCAATGCCGGCGTTCTCGATCAGAGCCTGACGCTGCCGAATGTGGGCCCTGAAATCCCGGTCGGTGGCTTCTACACCTACGGAGAGATCGCCCGCACCGAGGGCTCCGGCGGACTTCACAACCAGACGATCGTGGCCCTGGCGCTTGCATGAGCTCAGCGCCCTGGTCGCTGCATCTGCTTTCGGAGGTGCTGGCCGCCTTCACGGTGGAAAAGCCCACAGCACTGCGGGATGTGATCAGCAGGGTGGCGGAGGCCGTGGATGCGGAAGTGGCAGCCATCCTCGGACCGGAGCAGGTGCTGCTGTCGCTGGGAGTGACCGAAGAGGAGGAAAGGCTGCTTCTGCAGAGTGCCGCCAGCCGGCCGGCACTCCTGCAGCTGGCGGCCGGTCAGCTGCATACCCACTGGGCACCGCTCCACAACAACGAACTGCTCGTGGTGGGCCGGATCCGCGAGAACTACACCCTGGAGGAGCGGGCCCTGCTGCGGGCCATGGGCCGCAGCATCAAGCTCAGCACCCAGGTGCTCGAAGCCGTGGAGGCCGAGAAGAGCGCCAAGGAAGAGGCCCTGCGGGAAGCCACCCACGATTACCTCACCGGCCTGCCGAATCGGCGACTGGTGATGCAGCGGCTGGCCGAGATGCTTCGCAGCCCCCAGGATCCGGAGGTTCATCGGCCCGCGGTGCTGTTCATCGACCTGGATCGGTTCAAGCAGATCAACGATGCCCATGGCCACAGCACCGGCGATCAGTACCTGCTGAGCGTCAGCCGGATCCTGCGCGAACTGGTGAGCACCTGCGACCTGGTGGGCAGGCTGGCGGGTGATGAATTCATCGTGATCACCTCCAGCCCGGGATCGGCGGGTGTCGAGAATCTGGCCGCCCGGATCCTGGGGGCGATCGACCGTCCCCTGCAGGTCGGCAGCCGCCACCTGCAGTACTCGGCCTCGATCGGGCTGGCCGTGGCCGACCCGCACGATTCCCCCGAAACCCTGATCGACAATGCCGACCTGGCGATGTATCGGGCCAAGGAGCTGGGGAGAGGTCGCTACGCCTGTTTCGACAGGAGCCTGAGGGAGCGGGCCCAGAACCGGGCCGACACGGAAAGGGAACTGCGGCTGGCGCTCGAGCGGGGGGAGATCGTGGCCCATTTCCAGCCGATCATCAGCCTGCGGCTCGGCCGGGTGGTGGGCTTCGAGGCCCTGGCCCGCTGGCGCCATCCGGTGCGGGGTCTGCTGCCCCCCGGAGCTTTTCTCACCGTGGCGGAAGAGGCGGGTCTGATCGGTGAGATCGACGCGGTGGTTCTGGGCAACGCCTGCCGAACGGCTGCGCATTGGAGGGATCCGACCACAGGCCATTCCCCCCGGCTGTCGATCAATGTGTCGGCCCGGGGTCTGGCCGATCCCACCCTGGCCGATCGGGTGCAACGACTGCTGGTGGAGACGGGGCTCCACTCCAGCCATCTCTACCTGGAAATCACCGAAACCACCCTGGTGGAGGACGTAGCCGAGGCCTACCAGAACATCAATCGGCTCAAGGCCCTCGGGGTGCGGCTGGCCATCGACGACTTCGGCACGGGCTATTCCTCGCTTCGCTACCTCAAGCGCTTTCCTGTGGGCGTGATCAAGATCGATCGCTCCTTCGTGGATGGGCTCGGGGAGGACCCGGAGGACGAGGTGATCGTGGAGACGGTGATCCGGATGGCGAAGTTCCTGGGGATCGAGGTGGTGGCGGAGGGGGTGGAGACCCTCCAGCAGGCTTCGATTCTCGGAAACCTGGGATGCGATTTCCTGCAGGGCTACCTGTATGGCCGTCCGGAGGATGCCGAACGCAGCGAACAGCTGCTGCACGAGCCGTTGTTGAACCTGCCGGCCCGGGAGGATCAGACCTCTCCCGATCAGATCAGCCCTCTCCCAATAACTTGATCCGGTAGAGCACCTCCTCCAGGGCGTCGGCAGCCAGAACCGGGGCCCAGCGCTGGGGATGGTCGGGGGTGCAGCAGGAAGTCAGAGGAGCCAGCACCGTCCAGGGACGGGCATGGCAGAACTGCACCACGCTGTGGCGTTCCGCACTGCTGCCGGCGGGCCCCACGACGCGGTGCCAGCCCACCGGCAGCAACCCGTTGCTCAGCCGCTCCAACATCAGGCCGGTGTTGATGATCACGCGGCCATCGGGGGGCAGGGCCTCCATCCATTCGCCGTTCACCTGCACCTGGAGGCCTGGAGCGGTGGCCCTGGGCAGGGCGGTGATCAGATTGATGTCTCCATGGGGGGCGGCCCATACGTGGCCCCCTGGCGGCGCCTGCGGCATGGGGGGATAGCGCAGGGCCCGGCTCAGGGTGGGGGCCTCCGTGGTCATTTCGTCGAACAGCTCCTCCGCGCACCCCAGCCCCACAGCGATCACCCGCAGAAAACGACGCTGCAGATCGGCGATCGCGCCGTGGAAAGCCATCAGCACCTGCGTGATCCCAGGCACAGCCTCCTCCGGCAACACCGGATCGGGGTAGAGGTGCGGGAAACGGCGACGCAGGGGATGGGCGGGAGACAACGGCGCCGACCAATTGAGCATATCCTTCCAGTCGGGCCGATCGCTGCCGGCGGCCGTCTCGACCAACAGGCCGGTGTAGCCGGTCTGGCCGTGGCTGCCCGGCACCTGAAAGGCCTGCTTCCGCTCGGCAGGCAGGGCAAAGAACGCAGCCAGAAGCCCGTAGGCCGTGTCGAGCAGGTCGGGGGAGAGATCGTGGCTGGTGTACACAAACCCCGTGGCCAGGCTGCGGCGCACCCCGTCCACCACGGCACGGCGGCAGGCTTCGCTGCCCCGCTCGAATGCCAGCAGGTCCACATCGAGAATCCCTCCGGCAGGGTCCATCGGCAGCAGGCAGGTTGACTCCATCCTCCCTGCCGCCCGTGATCAGCGTCAGGCTCAGCCCGGCTCGGCTGCCGGCTCAGCTGCCGACTCGGCTGCCGGTTCGAGAGGCAGAAGCCGCCAGCCGCCCCGACCATCCAACCGCAGCTCCTGCTGATGGAAGGCCCGCAGGCTGGGCCGGTGACCCACGCTGATCACGGTGGCGCCGGTCTCGAGGAGCAGGCCATAGAGATGGCGTTCCGCCTCGAGATCCAGGGCACTGGTGGCCTCATCGAGGATCACCACCTCCGGCCGGCGCCGCAGCAACCGGGCAAAACCGAGCCGTTGCTGCTCCCCACCCGAGAGCACCCGCCCCCAGTCAGCTTCCACACCGAGATCGGGATAGCGATCCACCAGGGCAACCAGATCCACCCGAAGCAACAGGGCCCGTAGGCCGACATCCTGGTCCGCTTCGCCCGGGCCGCCCGCAGGGGCGGCGCAGTCTCCGGGAAAGAGCAGCTGCTCCCGCAGGCTGCCCAGCGGCAGGAAGGGTTTCTGGGGCAGCACCAGCAACCGCTGCGGATCGGGCGGCTGCAGCAGCCCGGCCGCTGGCTGGACCAGTCCACACAGGGTCCGCAGCAGCGAGGTCTTGCCGCAGCCGCTGGGTCCGCTCACCAGCAGCCGAAGCCCAGGCTCTACGCAGAGATCCAGGGCTTCCACCAGGGCCCGACCGCTGCAGGGATCCTCCAGCCGCACCGCTTCGAGCCGCAGCACCGCGTGGGGTGGAGGATCGGGGCGGGCGGCGGCAGGCCGCTCCACCGCGGCGGCCAGGGTGCTGACCCGGTGCAGGCTCGCCACCAGACCGGAAACGTCGTCGGCCCGGTCGATCAGGAAGGACAGGGAACCCTGCACCTGGCCAAAGGCGATGCTGCCCACCGTGAGATCCCCGAGGCTCACCGCCCCACCGAAATAGGCAGTGGAGAGCACCAGATAGGGAACAAAGTGCATCAGAAAGGCGTAAAGACCGCTGCCCTGGGCCACCAGCACCCGCCAGCGCAGCAGTCGCTCCTGATTGCGCAGCAGCCTGCCGAAGCGGGCCCGCAGCCCCCGCCCCAGCGACCTTTCACCACCAAGAAAGGCAATGCTTTCGGCGTTGCTGCGCAGATGGATCAAGGCAAAGCGGTAATCGGCCTCCAGCCCCTGCTGGCGAAAACCGAGCTGGGCCAGGCGCCGCACCATCCGACCGATCAGGCCATTGCCCAGGCAGGTGGCGATCAGCAGGCTGAGCACCAGCCAGCCACTGATCCGGAACACCACCAGCAAGTACGCCGCCAGAGCCAGCAGGGAGGCGCAGAAGCCGAAGAAAAGCCCCGTGGCACTGGCCACGGAACGCTGCACATCTTCGGCCAGGCGCTGGTCCGGGTTGTCGATCGCCTCGGCCCCGGAGGCGGCGGTTTCCAGGTGGTAGTAGGCCCGATCCCGCAGATAGCCCTCCTCGATGCCGGCCGTGGTGGACTGACGCCAGGCCAACGCCCAGCGTTGCTGGCCATAGTCATTGAGGAACTGCAGGGGCAGGGTGAGCAGATAGAGGCTGCCCAGGCCGGCGGCGGTGCTCCAGAAGCGCCGGGCACTGCGGAGATTGAGGGCATCCATCACGGCCCCGTTCCCCTCGGTGAAAGCCACATCCACGGCAGTGGCGAGCATCAGCAGGAGCAGCAGACCTGCAAGCGCCCACCAACGGCGCCCCAGCAGCGATCCCAGACGCCCCGTCTGGAGGCGCAGAGCCCCCAGGGCAGCGAGGGCCACGGCCAGGGCGATCGGCACCTGGGGGGGAGTGGCCAGGGAAAGAACAGGATCGAGATAGGGAAAGACCAGGGTCCGCAGCTCCTGGCCAAGCGCCCGATCCAGCAGCTGGGCCCCGCCGGCCAGCAGCAGAGCAGCCAGGGAGGCAGCCACTAAGGCCGCCGCCACCAGCAGCCCGAACCAATGCAGCCAGGCCCGCCGCCGGGTGGGCGGCAGCAGAAAGACCGCAGCGAATCGCTGGAGCTCGGAGGCGAAGCTGAGCAGACTGGTGCCCTGATCCGGGCTGGGCATCATCGAACCGGCAGAGATGACCTAGTTTCCGCAGATGGTCCTCGAAATCCTCCTGATCCTGATCCTGGTGATTGCCAACGGGATCTTCTCGGGCTCCGAAATCGCGATCGTCTCCTCACGCCGGATCCGGTTGCAGCAACTGGCCGACCGGGGCAATCGCGACGCCCGCTCGGCCCTGAAGCTGGCCGAATCCCCCAACGATTTCCTCTCCACGGTTCAGATCGGCATCACCCTGATCGGCATCCTGAGCGGTGCGGTGGGCGGCGCCACCCTGGCCCAGCGGCTGCGGCCACTGCTCGATGGAGTGCCTGCCCTGCGCCCCTACAGCGATGGGCTCAGCGTGGGGCTGGTGGTGGCCGTGATCACCTACCTGTCGCTGGTGATCGGGGAACTGGTGCCCAAAAGGATCGCCCTCAACGACCCGGAGGGCATCGCCTGCCTCGTATCCCGGCCGATGCGCTGGCTTGCCAGGGTGGCAGCACCCCTGGTGCATCTGCTAAGCGGCTCCACCGATGGGCTGCTGCGGCTCCTGGGGGTGCGTGCCAGCAGCGAGCCCGAGCTCACCGAGGAAGAAATCAAGGCGCTGATCCGTCAGGGGGCAGCTTCCGGGGTGTTCGAGGAAGCCGAGCACGCCATGGTGCAGCGGGTGTTCCGCCTGGGGGATCGCCCGATCAAATCGATCATGACGCCCCGCACCGAAATCTGCTGGCTCGACAGCGAATCGCCCACCGCCGAAACCCTGGAACGGGTGATGGAAAGCATCCATTCCCGCTTCCCGGTGGGTAGGGGCAGCCTCGATGAATGCCTCGGAATCGTCCGGGGCCGCACCATCCTGGAACTGCAGCTCGCCGGCGAACTGGGCAACGCCGGATCGACCCTTGAACCCCTGCTGCAGCCACCGCTGTATGTGGCCGAAGGCGCCAGAGCGCTCGGAGTGATCGAACAGTTCCGCAAGACCGGGGTGCACATCGCCCTGGTGACCGATGAATACGGAGGCATTGAAGGTCTGGTGACCCTCAATGATCTGATGGAAGCGATCGTGGGTGATCTCCCGTCAGCGGAGGATGAGGAGGAACCCCAGGTTGTGGAGCGAGCGGATGGCTCCTGGCTACTGGATGGGGCCCTTGACATCAGCGATTTCAAGGAACTGGTGAACCGCAGAGAGCTGCCCGATGAAGCCAGCGGAAGCTTCCATACCCTGGGTGGCTTTGTGATGCATCATCTCCAGCACATCCCGAGAACCGGGGAATCGTTCGTGTGGTCAGGGCTGAAGCTTGAGGTGATGGATATGGATGGCAAAAGGGTAGACAAAATGCTGGTCTCGCCCATCAGCGAGCCAGAGGAAACCAGTATCAGCTGATCGATTCAGCTCCGGTTGAGATCAATCCTGGAGAGATCAACCCTGGAGAGATCAATCCTGGTGACGGGCATGGATCCCCTCCACCGCTGCCATAGTGCCGCTGATCACCGAAACGCAGTGGGGATCAAGCTTCCCACAGGCAGCCTCCCTCTCCAGCTCCCGCACAGAATCGGCAAGGCTCCAGGACTTCCGATAGGGCCGAACCCCGGAAAGGGCATCCAGAACGTCAGCCACAGCAACGATCCTGGCCTCCACAGGGATGGCCGCGCCAACCAGACCCGCGGGATACCCAGAACCATCCATTCGCTCATGATGGTAGGCAACAATGTTGCGAAGGACCCTGGATTCAGGCAACCTGTGGAAAGCCTTCTTTCCCATGATCTGATTCAACATCAGCACTCCTTTCTCGACGTGAGAGCGCATCGGCACAGCCAGGGAGGAACGACAGTCCTGACACCTCTCCTGAAGGACCCGGACCCGAACGTTTTCGGCTACAGAAAGCAGATCCGGATGATCGGAAAGCTGAAATACTTCGAGAACGACTTCCTGCTGGTCGAGACTACTGAACAGGAACGGCCGCAACAGATCGGCTTCCTGATCATGGAGGAAACAGCTGATGCGCCAGATCTCCGGCACAAACTCCAATAACTGCCTGTGAAGCGCGGCAAGACGAACATCCAGTGAATCCACCTGCACCACTGCGCTCTTCAACCTGAGGATGGAACGGGAAAACGGGAGGACAATTCCGCCACAGGCAAAGGCTTGGAGAAATAGTACCCCTGGAAACGATCCACTCCCAGCCGCTTCAACTGTTCGAGACTCTGGGAGGTTTCCACCCCCTCAGCCACGAGGGAAAGCCCCATGCGCGGCGCCATGCCGGCGATCAAGGTAACGATCTTACTGGCATAAGAATCATGGGACATCGAAATAACAAAAGACTTATCAATTTTAACCTCGTCAGGCTGAAGAGTATTGAGCAGGTTCAAAGAGGAATAACCGGTCCCAAAATCATCAAGAGAGAGGCAGAATCCCAGCTTGCGCAATTCTCTGAGATTGCCATCCACCGTCTGATTCGCATCGAGAACTGATCTCTCCGTCAACTCAATAGTGATCGCCGATGCGGGTAAATTACAAGAATTTAATTGTTCTTTCAACCTCTCCACAAGCCGTGGATCGGTGAGGTTAGATGGCGCAATATTCAAGGAAAGCCTCAACTCAGGCCGGGACTCCCTGAGAACGCGAAATCCCGACAAAGAGGTACGCACCAGCTCATCCCCAACAGGAATCATTTGCCGATGGGTCTCGGCGAGGTCGAGAAAAACATCAGGTCCAATCGGGCCCAACCTGGGATGGGTCCAGCGGGCCAAAGCTTCAACCGCAACCATGCTGCCTTCGCAATCGACGATTGGCTGATATACAACCTGCAACTGATGTTGACGCACAGCATCCATCAGATCCGCGTACATTTGATAGGTATCAAGCTGGTTCGAATCATCGTCAATATCCACAATGGCGATCCGACTATGGCTGTGCTGTTTCGCTCTGTACATGGCTATATCAGAGCGCTTCATCGCCTTCTCCACATCGGTCTCGGCAGGATTCACCAACGTGATGCCGATACTCAGAGTCACCTGTAGCTGAATATCATTGAGCCTGGCCGCCGTAGAGAAAGAAGAGGCTATTCGATCGGCGAATCGATGCGTTGCCGCACGAAGATCTTCATCACTTCTTCCCACCGGGGTAGACAAATCCATCAAAATAGCAAATTCATCGCCACCATAACGAGCAAGAAAATCAGCTGGACGGATCAGATTCTTGAGTCGCTGAGCAACCACAACCAATGCTTCGTCACCAACGGCATGACCATAGGTATCGTTGATGAACTTGAACTTATCGACATCCACAAAAAGAATGGCGAACTGACCGCCTTCTTGCCGATAGCGCTCTGACTCGATCTCCAGTTGCTCGATGAAGTAGCGGCGATTGGGCAGTTGGGTCAGAGCATCCAACAAGGCAAGAGATTTAGCATTTTCAAGAAAATGCTGAAAACGGTCAGCCAACTGAGCAAGCTTGTTTTCGATCTCCTCCCGGTTCAGGGGGTCCACCATGTTCTGATCACCCCTCGGAGCGATCAGGCGGGCCAGCACACGCTCATCGGAATTGGGCATGCGGGAACGCATCCCGAGCCTCACCAACAGCTGATCCAGATCATGACTGGCTCGGCGAATGCGCCGATTGCTCTGCTGCACCAGCTGTCGCTGCCTGAGGATCTGGCGTCGTCGCTGCAACAACAGCAGAATCCGGAAGCCGAGCAAAAGCGACGCCAAGGCCAGCGCGATCAGACCATCTCGCGCCAGCGCGGCAACCAACTGGGAGGAAAAGCGAGGTCCAGAAAGGGAAACGGCGGCACCATTAGGTCCCTGCACAGGTGGCATCACCCCCAGCCACTCCTCGGAAGCAGACGCCGGAGAACCTCCCTGGAGATCCAGGCGGCTCATCAGCCATTGCAGGGGCTGGTTGAAGGCAGGACCGAATTCAGGCTTGAGCAGGGGCTCAAACAGCACCAGTGTTCCTGCCACAGGGGCAGTGAGATTGCTGTCGGTGATCGGTGTCGCCACCCCCAGAAACATGGTGCCATTGGTGTCCGGGCAGATCATCCGCACCGTCGAATCCACCCCGGACAACGGTCCGATGTTGCGACGGGCACAGGCGACGAGGGTGGGATGACTCTTCTGGGAGCCGGCAAAGCGGCTGTAGACCAGCTTGGTATGGCCCTGGGGGGTGAGCAGGACCATCACCGATCCCCCCTCAAACAGGGGGGTTGTCTCGATATCGCTCTTGAGGAACCCAGGGTCCTTGCCGATCGCGAAGGCATGGAGATCATCCCAATGGCCCCAGTCCCTGACCGTGCGTTCAATGCCTCCCAGGGTGGCCACGACGATGGCGATCGATTCGCGACGCCGGGAGGATTCCCTGCTCTGGATCGTCTCCAGACACCTGGCCACATCCAGGGCCAGTACCACGGCACCCAGTCCGAGCAGGAACGGCAGCAGAGAACGGGTGGCAGGAAAACCCCGACGTTCTTCCTTCAGCCAGGAACGGAGGATAGCAAGAGGGCGCGGGGTGACTTTGGAAGGAACAGCCATCTTCCGCGCACGGTTCTCCCACGAAACCGCATGCTATCGATCAAGCCCTGAGACCGACCTCCAACCATCAACTATTCATTGATTGTGATTGCCTCACTGGCCCTGAGGTTCACCTCGTACCGGAGCTGGGAGGCCACCCCCGTGCCCCGATAGCTGCCACTCACCGCCGCCGCCAGACGGTGATCCGGTGCCACCGCCAGCACCACGTGACCATCCCCCACGGCCAGACCGAGGCTTGGGTCGTAACCGAGCCAGCCGGCTCCTGGCAGATAGACCTCCGCCCAGGCATGAAGCTCCTGCTCGGTCACCTCGGGAGGGTGATGCATGGAGTAGCCGCTCACAAACCGTGCCGCCAGTCCCTGGCTGCGGCAGGCAGCCACGAACAGCATCGCCGTGTCGCGGCACGCCCCCGTCTGCTCCGCCAGGGTCTGGCCGGGAAGCATCGGGTCCCCCTCCATCCGACCGACATGGTCGAACTCCCGGTGGATCGAATCGGCCAGATGCATCAGAAACGCCGGGGTGCCGTGATCGACAGCGGCCGCCAGGGATGTGGCCCAGGCGCACACCGAAGCCTCCTGCTGCCCCCTGGCAAGAAAGGGAGCCAGCGAAAGGCAGAGCGCATCGGAATAGGTGCCGGGCAATCGTTGCAGGCCCGGATCCGTGAGAATCCAGTCGAAAGGATTGGATCGCAGGGTCTCCACCACCAGCTGCCGATGGATCTGCAGGTGATCTCGTTCTCCCTCAAACCAAAGCACCACAGCATCGTTGCCATCCGCATCGATCCCCTGGCTCATCCCTGCCGGAGGCTCCAGCACCTCCAGGTGCTGATGGAGAAGCAGCTGACGCGAATCCTGGCGGGGGGTGAGCCTGAGGGTGGCAGGCTCGAGAAACACCGGCTTTTCATAGCTGTAGAAAAGACGATGTTGGATATGGAATTTCATCTATTGAATTTCATCTATTGAATTTCATGTATGGAATTTCAACGGCTTTCGAGCACCTCTGCCACAGCCGCCAGAAATTCGGATTCTACGGCATAGGTAGAGAGGTTTTCAGCACCCAGATCTTCAACCAGGGGGAAGAAACGAAGCTCAAACCACTCCTGAAACAGGTCAAAACTGCGGGCTTGGGGCCACCGGCTTTGATCCCTGCACCATAACTCCAACTCGGAACGAAAGATCGCCCCGTAATGCTGCCGCAATAACTCCATGCCCGCCTCCTCACTATCATAAGGATCAATCAGATAAAGGCTCTGATCCTCCTGGATCGCTTCCCTCTCCTCCAGGGTCCAGAAGCTACGACTCCAGTCCCGCATCGGCTGGCGAGGGCAGACGGAGACAGCGCATCGATTCACCACCGGCAGCACGATTGCAGCCGGTGAATCCGCGGCAGTCGGGGAATCGGGGCTGGCATCGGATCGATCCACGCAAGCAGCCTCAGCCAGAGGAAGAAAGAAAAATCCTATCGAGTTCCCCCGGATCCAACGACTTCAAAGCAACGCCTTTCCCACATTCAGCAGCATCTCGGAAAGGGGAAACCGGCTGGTGAGCCCAAGCACCGCAGGAAGCAGCAGCGGCAACAGCACCTTCACCAGCACCAGCCGACTGATCGGCGATCTGCGCGCCATCCAGACCGCCTGATAGAGCGAACCCACATCCACCGAAGGCCCCAGTTCCGGGGCCTCCAGCAGGGCCGAAGAGTCCACAGGGGCGGCCTCGATCCAGCGGCGATGAACCAACCGGCCGTGGGCAGCCACCAGGGCCCCATAGTCGAGCAGGGCACGACGGCGAGCCCGCAGCATCGATGGCACAAACACCAGCAAGGGAGCCAGCAGCAACAAGCTGACGGCGCCCACAAACACCAGAAACGGCAGACGCAGCGCCATCAGTTCCCGATCGTGATGCAGCAACTGATGGGTCCAGAACGCACACGCCACGCTCGACAGTGCCAGGGCCATGGGCGCAAAGGCTTCCGGCAGAAGTTCCAGAAAACCCAGCCCCATCGAACGGTCCGGATGGTTGGGCACCAGCTGCAATCCGAGCCGGCAAACGGCCACAAATAACAACGTGACCATGAACAGGCGCCAGCACCAGCGCAACAACAACGCGGCGTAGATCGGCCGGGCCACCCACACGAACCACAACCCGCCGAATCCCAGCGAAGGAAGTCCTTCCGAGGCCCAGGAAAGCGCATCCTTACCGGGGGGAGTCAGCGTGATCGCGGCCGTGGCGACCCCGATCCCCACCAGCGCCAACGGATGGTCCCTCAGGCGCGCCATGCGGATGAGGATCCGCTCGAAGCGTGACACCTGAGCCCCCACCAGAACCCCCTGGGCCGGGAACTGGGGCAGCAACTGCCAGAACACCCGCTGGCAGAGCGGTTCCCCCAGCACCAGCAGCGGAATGGCCACCAGACAGAGCACCGGAATGCCGCTGTGATGGAGGAGGGGTTCGCTGATCCGCCCCGGCAGCAGCCTGCCCTGGCCCAAGGCCCAGAGATGAATCGGCAACCAGCTCAGCAGCGCCAGGCCGATCGCCTGCACCAGGGTCTTGCGGATCGGGGCAGGCCGAGGGGCGAAGCGTGACTCCCAGGCGGCTGGATCCGGCGGCGAAGACTCCGGGACGAACGACATCGGCACTGGCAGGCAGGTTCCAGGGTGACATTTCCGAATGACATTTCTAGGGTTGCCCCGATCTTTCCCCGCCCGTCTGCCTGGGCGCCTCCACCTCTGAATCCGCGCCACTCCTCACAACCAACCCGCCTGGTGGGAGCGCTGATCGGTGGTCTTCTGGCCTATTCCATCAGTTGCCGGCTGGGGACCGTGCCCACCTGCCTGCTCAGCTCCCTGGCCCTGGTGGGCGGCTCCTCCCTCTGCGGATCCCCGCGGCTGAGCCCAGGTCAGCTCTGGAGCCTGATCGGTGCCTGCACAGGCGCACTGCTGGGGAGCGCCGTGGTGTTGGCCCACACCCTTCGCCAACTCGAGCCGGCCGCCGATCTGCATCAACGGGGCTGGATCCTGCTGATGCTCGGGGTGGGCGGCGCCATTGCCGGCCTGCTGCTGAGCAGCGACGCCAGGCGCAGTGACCGCCGCCACCCCCGGGATGTGCTGCGGGCGGTCAGCACACTCACCACAGGGATCTTTGCGGTGCTGGTGACCCTCACCTTTCTGCATTCCGGCCTGGATCCAGCCCGTACCTTCTCCAGCCGCCTGAGCACCTCGCTCACCATCCTGGTGGCAAGCGTTTCGGTGCCAGGCTGGCTCGCCCACCTGCTCTGGCAGCCAGGCCGTGGCCGATCTGAAACCCCAGGCAAGCAGCCCTGAACCGATGACCAATCTCGCCAACGAACTGGCCAAGCAACGCAACCGCAATGCAGCGGATCGAACCCTGATGGCATGGATTCGCACCTGCCTTTCGCTGATCAGCTTCGGCTTCGGCCTCGACAAGATCATCGATGCCATCAACCAACGCCTCGATGCCGGTGGCGGCCCGGTGGCCCTGGGGGTGAGGCTGGTGGGGATCGCCTTCGTGCTCACCGGCATCCTGGCGATGGCCGCAGCCACGGCGCAGCACCGCAGGGAACTGGGCCGTCTTCATGATGATTTCGTCTACGTCCGCGAACAGCGCTCGATCGCGCGGGCCACTGCGATGGCGATCACGGGAATCGGCGGATTCGCCCTGGCTCTGCTGGCTTTCGGGCTGATTCGCCGCTGATCGGCATCCGCTTCAACAACAACCTGAGGCATCCGCGCCGCCGAGGGTTTCGAAATGGCACGAAATGAGCGCCACCCCCGGCGAACCCTGTCCACACTTCAGCTGACTGCCTGGCCAGTGCGCCACTTCCCATCCATGGCGAGCGACAAACCCAACATCCTGATCCTCTGGGGCGATGACATCGGCCAGAGCAATCTCAGCTGTTACAGCGATGGGCTGATGGGGTATCAGACCCCGAACATCGACCGGGTTGCCAGGGAGGGGGGCCGTTTCATCCACTACTACGCCGAGCAGAGCTGCACGGCGGGCAGGGCCGCGTTCATCACCGGCCAGAGCGTGTTCCGCACCGGTCTTTCCAAGGTGGGCCTGCCCGGTGCCGAGCAGGGGTTCAAGGCCGAGGATCCCACGATTGCCGAACTGCTGAAACCCCTGGGGTATCGCACCGGCCAGTTCGGCA
This sequence comes from Cyanobacteriota bacterium, assembly GCA_046342815.1. GTDB lineage: Bacteria > Cyanobacteriota > Cyanobacteriia > PCC-6307 > Cyanobiaceae > Cyanobium. Next base: position 55,920 of record JBKDOV010000035.1, on the reverse strand, counting down.
AGAACCATTTCGGCGACCGCGACGAGCACCTGCCGACGATGCACGGCTTCGACGAATTCTTCGGCAACCTGTATCACCTCAATGCCGAGGAGGAACCGGAGCTGCGGGACTATCCCCAACCGGAGGATTTCCCCCATTTCCGCGAACGGTTCGGCCCCCGCGGCGTTTTGCACTGCTGGGCCAATGGCGACGGCACCCAGAGGATCGAGAACACCGGCCCGCTGACCCGCAAGCGGATGGAAACGGCCGATGACGAATTCATGGCCGAAGCCAAGCGCTTCATCCGCGATGCCGTGGCCTCCGGTGAACCCTTTTTCGTGTGGTTCAACACCACCCACATGCACTTCCGCACCTACGCCCGTCCGCAGGACGTGGGCCGCAGCGGCCGCTGGCAGTCGGAATACCACGACGTGATGATCTATCACGACGAGTGCATCGGCCAAATGCTCAACCTGCTCGACGAGCTGGGCATCGCCGACAACACGATCGTGATGTACAGCACCGACAACGGACCGCACATGAACAGCTGGCCCGATGCCGGCATGACCCCCTTCCGCAGCGAAAAGAACTCCAACTGGGAGGGGGCCTACCGGGTGCCGGCCATGGTGCGCTGGCCCGGCCACATCCAGCCCGGCGCGATCTTCACCGGTATCGTCAGCCATCTCGATTGGCTGCCGACTCTGCTGGCGGCAGCTGGGGAGCCGGAAATCAAGCAGAAACTTCTGCAGGGTCACCAGGTGGGCAACAAGAACTTCCACATCCACCTGGACGGCTACAACATGCTCGATTACTGGACGGGCAAGGCAGAGAAGAGTCCGCGGATCGAGTTCTTCTACTTCTCCGACGACGGAGACCTCACCGGTCTGCGCTACGACAACTGGAAATTCGTGTTCATGGAGCAGCGCGAACCCGGCACCTGCCAGATCTGGGCCGAGCCGTTCGTAAAACTGCGGGTTCCCAAGATCTTCAACCTGCTCACCGATCCCTACGAGCGGGCCGACATCACCTCCAATACCTACTGGGATTGGATGTTCGATCACGTGTTCCTGCTGATTCCGGCCCAGACCTATGTGGCCCAGTTCCTGGCTACGTTCGTGGAGTATCCGCCCCGCCAGAAGGCAGCCAGTTTCTCGGTGGAAGATGTGATCGAGAAGATGACCCAGGCCGCCAGCGGCGGTGCCTGATCTCCAGCTTCCCAGCAACCCCACCCCATCCCCGGGCCGCCCGCCGGCCCGGGACATGGTGTGGATTCCTGGTGGCGAGTTTCCGATGGGCTCCGACCACCATTACCCCGAGGAGGCCCCTGCCCACCGCAGGACGGTGGAAGGTTTCTGGATGGACCGGGCTCCGGTCACCAACGCCCAGTTCCTCCGCTTCGTGAAGGCCACCGGATACGTGACGATGGCCGAATTGCCGGCCGATCCCGCCGATTACCCGGAAGCCCGTCCGGAACTCCTGGCCCCTGCCTCAATCGTGTTCGTTCCGCCCCCGGGCCCGATCGGCACGGGCGATCCCTACCGCTGGTGGCAGTACGTGGCAGGCGCCGACTGGCGCCACCCGGAGGGGCCGGGCAGTTCTCTGAAAGGGCGGGAACAGCATCCTGTGGTGCATGTGACCCACGCCGACGCCCTGGCCTACGCCCGCTGGATCGGCAAGCAACTGCCGCGGGAAACCGAATGGGAAAGGGCCGCCCGCGGCGGTCTGGAAGGGACGGAATACGCCTGGGGAAACGAGCTCCACCCCGGGGGGCACCGCATGATGGCGAACACGTTTCAGGGGGAATTCCCCCACCACAACACCCGCCTGGACGGCTTCGAGCGCACGTCTCCGGTGGGCAGTTTCCCTGCCAATGGCTACGGCCTGGTCGACATGATCGGCAACGTCTGGGAATGGACCGACGACTGGTACAGCGACCACGACGCTGAGCGGGGGGAGCTCACTGGGGCGAGTACAGCTCCTGAAGGGGAAGGCTGCTGTGCCAGCGCCGACCACGAGGCGCGTGAGCAAGAAGCCAGCATCGATCCTGATTCCCAGCACGGGGCGATTCCCAGGCGCGTGATCAAGGGAGGGTCCTTTTTATGCGCCCCCAGCTACTGCCGCCGCTATCGCCCTGCCGCACGCATGGCCCAGGGAATCGATACCTCCACCTGCCACATGGGCTTCCGTTGTGTGGTGCGCGCCAAAGGCAAAAGCGCAGGATCCTGACTGCAATCTGCGGTTCGGTTCCTTGCATCGATCCCGTCGACATTTGTATCACTTACAGGATTCAGAGCTGACGATCAATCCCCACCGTCCACATGCTGGAGGGATCACCCGTTCCTGATCGCGGGAGTTCCTTTCATGCCTTCCTTCCTGTCCCCTCGCCGAAGCCCGAGCCGCGCCGTCTCCCCGCTGGTCCCGAGCCGCGTTCCGCCGGGAGTCCGCGGGCTTGTTGCCGGCGGTCTGCTCCTGCTCGGCACGTTGGTCGCTGGCCAGCCAGGCCGGGCGGAAATGCTCTACCGCCTCGAGACCACCTGCTCGATCAAGGGCGGTGCGCCTACCCCCTGCACGGTGGAGGCCACCAACCAGGACGCGGCCACCCTGTATCACCACAGGGTCGGCAAGGTCACCGAAACGATCCGGATCAGCGATGATCCCGCCACAATGATGATCTGGGTGGCAGCCAGCCGGCAGTGGCAACCGCTGGATCGCGCTTCGGCCCGGCTTTCCACCAACACGATCTGCTTCAACGATCGCGATCTGTGTGTGGTGAATCCCAACTACATCAACAGCGTCCGCGAGGATCGGGCCAACAGCCGTCTGGAAGGCCGCGACCTGGTGATGGTCCACTTCGACAAGCAAGGGCGGGTGGATGCCAGCTGCTACGACCAGGCCTGCAAGGAGTACGTGAAATGAGCGGAAAGTCAATGGCGGACCGGCTGTTTTCCGGTCTCGGCATCCTGCTGGCGGGGATGGTGATCCTGCCCCAGGGCGCCGCCCTGGCATTCAGCCTGCACAGCGCGCAGGAGTCCTCCCAGTGGATCGCCCGCGGTGGCGGCGGTGGGGGCGGACGCATGGGCGGCGGTGGGGGCAGCCGCGGCGGCGGCGGGTACAGCGGCTTCAAGGGCTCCGGGGGCACGGCGGGTCTCAACCGCGGCAACCAGCGCCCCAGCGGGGGCTGGAGCAGCGGAAGCGGGCGTCCTGCCTCTCGCCCCTCCTCCCTGGGCAGCGGATCCTTCGGGGGAGACGGCAATCGCAATCTCTCGAACGTCAACCGAGACGGCAATCGCAACCTCACCAACGTCAACCGGGATGGCAATCGCAATCTCTCGAACATCAACCGGGACGGCGATCGCAACCTCACCAACATCAACCGGGATGGCGATCGCAACTTCACGAACATCAATCGTGAAGGCAATCGCAATTTCAACAACGTCAACGTCGATCGCGACTGGAACCGCCAGGTCAACATCGGCAGCGTGAACGTCTCCCCCAACTGGGCGCGGCCAGGCTGGGGCTATGCCAGGCCCTGGAACTACGGCTGGTACGGGGGCTGGGCCACCCCGGGCTGGGGCTGGTGGGGCGCCAGTGCCGCCGCCTGGGGCGTGACCAGCCTGGCCACAGCCGCGATGATCAATGCCGCCGTCACCTCCTCGATCAACAGCCGCACCACCTACATCGTGGTGCCCAATACCAGCTACCAGTTGCTGTACGGCAGCGTGCAACCCACCAACGGTTCCCTGATCAGCTTTGCGGTGCAGGACAGCGGAATCACCTATCAGCTCACGGCCGACTGCAACGCCGGCCTGCTCAATGGCCGAGCTCCCAAAACCGCCCAGGAAGCGGAACTGCTCAATGCCGCCTGCCAGGTGGCCTTCGGCAAGCCCTGAGCCTGGCCAGCCGCGTCCATTTCCTGCCCGGCAGCACCCCTGCCGGGCTTTTTGCTGCCCTTCCAAGGGCGTAGCAGATTCGATGAAGGTTGTGGCCGGATCGCTCCGGCGTGATCAGGCTGAGAGACCCAGAACAACGACGATCGATGAGCTGGAGCGAACTGGAACGTCTCGTTGACGAAGCCGAATCCGACGGCGTCATCCGCCGCGGCCTCCGTCATTGCCGCTCGCGGGTGGAACTGGTTCTGGCGGCGCGACGCCTGGGCTATCGGATCACCCGGGTGGACATCAGCAGGGCCTGGGAGCTCCACTGCCGCGAACAGGAAGAGCGGCAACGGTCCCCGCAGCCCGAGGAATGCAGGGGCTAGGAAGGTACGATCCCGCCCATGACCTCCAAAGCTCCGGGCAGCAGATCAGCGGGCAAGGCTGCCCCCACCCCCGCCGTTTCCGGTGATCCAGAGAGCGATCCCCGCAAGCAGCTGATCACCAAACTGCAGATCCTGGCAGCGGTGTTTCTGCCGATCGCGCTGGTTTGCCTGTGGCTGGGCTCCAAGGGGTTTTTCCAGTCCCCCTGAGCTTCACAGGCCAGCTTCCAGGGAGCCGTTCTCCCTGCGCAGCAGGCTGCCGAGTTGCACCCCTGCCTCATAGGCGGCTTCGTGCAGCTGGCGGCGCTGCCCCTCGCTGAGCCCATCCCAGAAGGCATGGAACAGATCCAGGGAAGCCTTTCCAAAACCCACCACCCCGAGCAGGGTGAGCGGACCGGCGAGCCAGGGGAAGACCAGCAGCAGAACACTGATCGCCAGGCTGACCGCCGTTCCCTCCTTCATCGAAGCCCACACCGTGCGGCCGATCAGCCGAACCTGAGCCGTCCGGCGCAGTTCACCACGGCGGACCATGGCCTCGGTGCGCAGACCACTGAGCAGGGTCTGGTAGATCGCGTAGACCAGAACCCCACCCAGGGTTGATTCGGCCACGAACTCCCGCCCGTTGCCGCCGAGGCCAAGGGTGGCGATCCCCGCCAGCGGAGCGGCCTCAAGTCCGGCCCTGGGAATCCGGAAGGGATCGGGTTCACGGGACATGGGGTTCTGCGAAGACCGGGCACGTTGGAGCCATCCTCGCGCAGGTTCCACGGCGAGGCGAGTCCCCCGAGGCAGGGCGAACCGTCCTTCCAGGGCGGATCCCCGTGCCTCGACGTTCCTGAAGAACGATCTGATGGCGATCCTGAAGGACAGTCAGGTTCTCCCCGCCCAGCGCGTCTCCGATGACCACCACCCCTCCCTCCCGTGCGGCCTTCTGGGACCAGCGCTACCGCGAAGGCAGCGACGGCTGGGAGCTGCAGCGTCCGGCCCCACCCCTGGAACGGCTGCTGCGCCATCACCCCCTGGCACCCCGGCCGCCGGGAAGGGTGCTGGTGCCGGGCTGCGGCCGGGGCCATGAGGCGCGCCTGCTGGCCGAACTGGGGTTTGCGGTGATCGGCCTCGACTTCAGCGCCGAAGCCCTGCGGGAGGCCAGGCAACGGCACGGCGAGGATGCGCAGCGGCTGCGCTGGGTGCAGGCCGATCTGCTGGATCCGGATTCCCTGGCCGCCGCCGGCATCGACGACGCCAGCTTCAACGGCGTGCTGGAGCACACCTGCTTCTGTGCGATCGAACCGGAGGCCCGGCAGACCTACCTGCGCACGGTGAAACGGCTGCTGGCGCCGGATGGCTGGCTGCTGGGCCTGTTCTGGTGCCATGGACGCGAAGGGGGACCCCCCTTCGGCAGCGATCCGATCCGGCTGGCCGCCGACCTTGAGGGGAGCGGTCTGATCAAGGAGCTGTGGCAGGAAGCCGCAGATTCGGCCCTCAGCCGCGACGGATCTCCCAGGGACGGGGAATGGCTGGGTCTGTGGCGCCTTCCGAGGGAACTTCCCAGGGAAACGGAGCGCCCCCCCCTGGTCGCCACCTCGCTGCAACCGGCCGTGGCCTTGACGATCGGAGGCAGTGATTCGGGAGGCGGGGCAGGCATCCAGGCCGACCTCAAGACCTTCGCCGCGCTCCAGGTGCACGGATGTTCCGCCCTGAGCTGCATCACCGCCCAGAACACCCTCGGGGTGGATCGGGTGGATGCCCTGCCGCCGGCGGCCCTGAAGGCCCAGGTGGAAGCGGTCTGCCGGGACCTGCCGGTGACCGCCCTCAAGACCGGCATGTTGCTGAACCGCGAACTGATCGAGACCACGGCCGCCGCCATCGCACCCCTGCCGGCGGCCCGGGTGATCGATCCGGTGATGGTGTCACGGGCGGGGGCGGTGCTGCTCGACCCGGAGGCGATCGAGGCGCTGCGGAGCCGCCTGCTGCCGCTGGCCAGCCTGATCACGCCCAACCTCCACGAAGCCCGGCTGCTCAGTGGTGTGGAGATCAGCGACCCAGCCGGCATGGAACGGGCCGCCCGGATCCTGGCCGAGCTGGGACCCGCGGCGGTGCTGATCAAGGGCGGCGGCCTGAACGGTCTGCAGGGCACCGATCTGCTCTGGAGCGACGACCGGCCCCACTGGTTGCGGGCGGCTCCGGTGGCCACGGTGCACAGCCATGGCAGCGGCTGCACCCTCTCGGCGGCGATCACGGCCCACCTGGCCCAGGGACTGGACCTGCCGGTGGCGATCTCGGCCGCCAAACGCTTTGTGGAGGGTGGACTGCGCCACTCCCTGGCGATCGGTGCCGGGCAGGGGCCGCTCTGTCACTGGCACCGGCAGCTGGGAGCCATCCCTGCGGCCGGCTCAACCAGCTCCGCCGGCCTCACGCACGACGAGCACCGGGCAGGATGACTGCACGAGCACCCGCTGGGTCTCGCTGCCCAGCAGCAGGCCACCCAGGCCCCGACGCCCATGGGAGGCCATCACGATCAGATCGCAGCCGAGCCGGGCGGCAGTTTCCACAATCGCGCGGTGGGGCAGGTCGCTGTTCACCCGCTCGCAGCTTACCGCCACGCCAGCGGCAGCTGCTGCCTCCGAAGCCTGCGAAAGGATGTGGTCCGATTCCCGCAGCCCGGCGGCAATCAGGGCCTCGATCGTGCGGGCATCGAGGATCTCCCCCATCCCCACCACCGGCAGGGGAGCCCGGGGCTGGGCGTGAAGAAAGGTGATCCGCGCCCCAAGGGCGGAAGCGAGGGCAAGAGCCTGGTCCACCGCCCGGGCCGAAAGCTCCGATCCATCGCTCGGCACCAGAAGGTGGGAATACAGCATGGTCTGCCCGGGAATGGCTCCCCCTTGAAGCTAATCGGATCGGGCAGCAACGGAACCGGCAGCAACGGATCCCGCCCCCGCTGGCCAGAATCAACCGATGACGAGCAGCCTTCCGCCTGACACCCTCCTCGACCCGGAGGAGTTCGAACCCGCTGCCGAACCCCCATCGGCCACCGGATCTCCCTGGCGACGCCACTGGTATCCGGTGGCCCACCTGCAGGATCTCGACCCGCTTCACCCCAGCCCCTTCACCCTGCTCGGCCAGGACCTGGTGCTGTGGTGGGATCGGCAGGCGGAGCAATGGCGGGCGTTCGCCGACGTCTGCCCGCACCGGCTGGTGCCCCTCTCCGAAGGGCGCCTCAATGAAGCCGGAGAACTGGAATGTCCTTACCACGGCTGGACGTTCCGGGGCGATGGCCACTGCAGCGCCATTCCCCAGGCACCGGACGACGGCAACGACAGCCGACTGCGCAGCCCGCGCAGTCGCTGCCGCAGTTTTGCCACCGCCGCCGCCCAGGGGCTGCTGTTCGTGTTCGCGGGGATCCCGGAAGACGCCGGCACGGTGCCTCTACCCCTGGTGGATCTGCTGGTGCAAAAGGGGAACGGCTGGGCGGATGGCTGGGTGGTGCAGGACACCTTCCGGGATCTGCCGATGGATGCACTGACGGTGCTGGAGAACGTGCTCGATGTCAGCCACGTGCCCTTCACCCACCACGCCACCGTGGGGCGTCGCGAGAACGCGGGTCCGGTGGAGCTGGAGGTCACCGATTTCGGGCCGGACGGGTTCAGCGGGCAGTGGCTGGAAGGGCCCCGCCGCGGCAAGCTCGGCAGCCAGTACACCCGGTTCGCAGCTCCCGCCCTGATGTGGCACGACCTCAGTGCCAAGGGCTTCGCCCGGATCCTCACGGTGGTGTACGTCACCCCGACACGGCCTGGAGAATGCCGCCTGTTCGCCCGTTTTCCCTTCCGGTTTGAATCGCCCTGGCCGGCGCGCCTGCTGGGCCTGCGCCCCCTCTGGCTGCAGCACATCGGCAACCACAAGGTGCTGGAGGACGACCAGCTGTTTCTGCACTGGCAGGAGCGGGTGCTGGCCGGTCGCGGCGGCAGCGCCGAGCTGACCAGGAGCTGCTATCTCCCCACTGCCTCCGATCGCTACGTTCAGACCCTTCACGACTGGGTGCTGCAGTACGGCGGCGTTCCCTTCTCCGACCAGGCGCTGCCGGAGCGGCTCGACCGCAAGGCACTGATGGACCGCTACCACAGCCACACCGAACACTGCCGCGCCTGCTCCGGGGCACTGGCAGGCATCCGCCGCTGGCGTCCCCTGGTGATGGCGCTGCCATGGCTGGCCCTGGCCTGGCTGGCCATGCGGCCCACCGCAGCGGTCCTGGCCGGTGCCCTGCTGCTGGCGTTGGCAGGGGCGGCCCTGGGCAGACAACTCACGCGCTGGGAACGGCAACTGCACCAAGGCGACGGCCTCGCCCCCCGCAACCGTCGCTGACAGCAAAGCCCCCTTCAGGTCTGGAAGGGGAATCAGCTGCGGCCGCGCCAGCCGGCGAGATGGGAAGCGGCACTGGATCTCACGAGCGCCCGGGCAGCGGGCAGGGCGGGCTCCAGCTGCCCCGAACTGAAGGGCGGCAGCGAGCGGCTGCGCAACCAGGCCCCCCAGCGGAATTCGTGGAAGGGGATCAGGGGAGCGGGTTCGATCATGCTCTCCTTCTTCAGCTTCCAGACCAGGCTGCGATAGGGATCATCCTGCAATCCCAGCAATCGATCCGGCAGCGCCACCGGGGGAAGCGGGCCCAGCCCCCGACCGTCGTAGAGGTAGAGCCAACCCCGCTGTTGCAGGGCCTCCAGCACCTGGCCACGCTCCTCGCTGTCGACCTCAAGCACCAGATAGCCGTAGGCCACCGCAGAGGGATCCATTTCCACCAGGCCCCGCAGGCGATGGTGACGATCCACCATCCACAGCTCCCCGGCCCGATTGCGCACCAGCGGCACCGGCTTGCTCTGCAGATAGCGCAGCCGCTGCTCGGCCGTTTCGTCGCTGAAATCCACCTGCCGGCTGCGCACTTCCGCCAGACCGATGCACATCTGGGTGGGTCGCAACGCGGCGATGGCCACCTGCAGCAGGCTCTGATCCCGGGAAGGAGGAGGGAGGGGCTGATAGGGGGGGAGGTGCAGGCTCATGGCTGCAGCAGGGGTAAGGCCATCCTTGCGCCTCGCGAGGGCTTTCGGGCATCGAGCCGGGGGCTGGAGATAGGGTCACACCAGCCTCGAACCGCCATGAGCTCCCGCAGCATCCCCACCGCCGAAGGCCTCACCAGCCCGGAGGGCCCCCTGGGGGTGCTGATCTGCGGCCATGGCAGCCGCAATCGGCTGGCGGTAGCGGAATTCGCCGCCCTGGCCAGCCAGTTGCGCGACCAGATGCCCGAGGTACCGGTCGAGCATGGCTACCTGGAATTCGCCAGGCCGATCCTGCGGGACGGACTGGAGGCCCTGCGCCAGCAGGGGGTGAAGCATGTACTGGCCGTGCCGGCGATGCTGTTCGCCGCCGGCCATGCCAAGAACGACATCCCCTCGGTGCTGAACACCTACGCGGCCGAAACCGGCCTGCGGATCGATTACGGCCGCGAGCTGGGGGTGGACCTGAAGATGATCCAGGCGGCCGGCGCCAGGATCCGCCACTGCCTGGAGCAGGCCGATGCGGCGGCGGCCGCCGCCGGGCGGGAAGCCATCCCCCTGCACGAAACGCTGCTGGTGGTGGTGGGAAGGGGATCCTCCGACCCCGATGCCAATTCCAACGTGGCCAAGGTGACGCGGATGCTGGTGGAGGGCTTCGGCTTCGGCTGGGGGGAAACCCTGTATTCGGGCGTCACCTTCCCTTTGGTGGAGCCGGGACTGCGCCAGGCCGTCAAACTCGGCCATCGACGGATCGTGGTGTTTCCCTACTTCCTGTTCTCGGGAGTACTGGTGAGCCGGATCATGCAGCACAGCGAACGGGTGGCCGCCGACCATCCGGAGGTGGAGATGGTGCACGCCTCCTACCTGGGTGACCATCCGCTGGTGCTGGAGACCTTCCGGGAACGGGTGGCGGAAGTGCTGGGAGGGGACACCAACATGAACTGCTCCCTCTGCAAATACCGGGCCCAGGTGCTCGGCTTCGAACGGGAGGTGGGGGCTCCCCAGCACAGCCACCACCATCACGTGGAGGGGCTGGTGGAGAGCTGCCAGCTGTGCGAACGGGAATGCACGGGTGCCTGCCAACCCGATGGCATCCCCCTGCCGCTGGCGGGGCAAGCCGGCCACGACCACGACCATGACCACAGCCACAGCCATGACCACACCCATGACCATGACCACAGCCATGGGCATGAGCACAGCCACCATCCGCCCTATCCCCACGCCGACCACCCCCTGGGTCCCCGCACCCTTCGCCAGGGACAGGGAAAACCTTCCTGAATCCTGAGGCGAATCCAAGGAAATCCGGTGGATTCACCATGGCTCGCCCGTCTCATCGCGTTCCGAATCCCAACGGACTCAGGGCGGATCAGATCTGATGATCATCCGGGGATTTCCACAGCAAATCGGTGTTTCCCCCAGAATGGGGGCCTGTTTTCCACAGGAAACGCTGCAAATCGCCCGGTGGGCACGGACGGCTGGGGAAAGCGATGATTGGTTCAGGGGGTTCTTGACAGGGCTGGGACGAACCCTCCTCTTTGCGTGGCGGTCCCGCCAACGCCCGGGGACCACCAGTCGACAGCAACGATCTCAGCCTGACGCGGGATGGGTCTGGCTCGAGGATCCGCCTTTGACGCACCTCCCTGCCACGTGGCGTACTGGGCTTCTTCCGGCAATGGAGCGACACGTACCGATGGGCAGCGAAGAAAAGCAGGAACAACACCGCATCAGCCTGGAAGCCGAAGTTCCCGAAGTGCTGTTCGAAGGCATGCACGACTTCCTGCGTCACAATCCGCACTGGGATCAATACAGCGTGATCACCTCAGCCCTGGCCGGCTTCCTGTTCCAGAATGGCTGCAGCGAGCACTCGGTCACGGAGCACTACCTCAACGGGCTGTTTCTGAGGCCCTGATTTTCGGGCTCTGGCCAATAATCTGCCCAACAAAAAGGCTCTGGCCAATAAGAAAGCTTTGGCCAATAAAAAGGCGCTGCCCAATAAAAAAGGCGAGGGGGTTCCCTCGCCTGCGTTTCTCCCTTGCCCGACCCTTGGAAGGTCGCCCAGTGATTGTGCGCAAGGACCTGAATCGGAAGTGTTGTGGTTGACACCAGAAGCAGAACCGGTGGCGGCCTTCTTTCCCTCAGACGCTGCGGCGAGCCGCCAGGGCCGCCGCCTCACAGGCGCGCCAGGTGACCGCCATCTCGGTGAGGGTGGGGCTCTGCCAGCCGGCGCTGGGCCAGCAGGAGCCATCGGTGACCAGCACGTTGGGGGCTCTCCAGCAGCGGTTGAAGGGGTCCACCACCCCCGATTCCGGATCGGAGGCCATGCGGGCGCCCCCCAGCTCGTGGATGTAGTACCCAGGGGGCGCGGCCTGCGGCCGCACCGCCACGCTGGAGCGCACCAGTGGCTCGATCAGGGGCAGCACGAACAGCTCCTCCAGCGGCCGGATTGTGCCGCCGGCAGCGGCCACCACGGCTTCCATGCGGGCGTGCATGTGGCGCACCATCGCCTGCTCGTTCGGCCCCCATCGGCAGTCGATGTGGGGGGTGGGCAGGCCCCAGGCATCCGGCACGTCCACCCGGAGGGTGACCCGATTGGCCGGATCGGGCAGCACCTCCCCATGGCCGATCAGGAAGCCCACCGCCTCGCCGCGGCGGCGCTGCAGCAGCGCGGGGGGATCGAAACGCTGAATGGCCGTCCAGAGACCGTAACCACGCCGGAATCCGGCTCCATCCTCAGCCTCGCGGCGGCCGGGCGGCAGATGGAGGGTATTGGGAATGAAGCAGCTGCCGGCACCGGAGAGCTCGGCGGGCTCGAGGGGGGGCGGAACATCGGGAAGGGAGAAGAAGCGGCTGCTGGAGATGTGATCCATCAGATAGCGACCGAGGCTGCCGGAGGGATCCACCAGCCCCCCCTGCCGATGGGCCTCGCTGGAGTGGAGCAGGATCCGCACCGTTTCGATCGTGGAAGCGCATAGCACCACCAGCGGGGCGCGCACCAGTTCCCTGCGGCCGCTGCGCCCATCCACCAGCACCACCCCTTCGGCGCGGCTGGAATCCGGGGCCATGGCCAGATGGCTCACCACCGCATGGCTGCGCAACCGCACCCGCCCCGTGGCCAGGGCGCGGGCCAGGGTCACTCCCTGGGCACTGGAGCGGGGCCAGACCTGCCCCTGGCCGGGGCGATGCAGGGCGAAACCCCGCGAATGGATCAAGGGCAGATTGAGTTCCTGCCCGATCGCCCGCTGGAGATGGCGTTCCGCCGGCGTGAACGGAAGCGGCGGCAGGTAGTGGCCATCGGGCAGCTGGGCAAGGCCGTCGCAGTGACCATGCACCTCGAGCAACCGCTCCAGGCGCTCGTAATAGGGAGCAAGCTCCGCTGTACCGATCGGCCAGGAGGGGCCATGGCCATCGCGCTCCCCGGCGCGGAACTCATGGTCGGAGAGGCGCAGGGTGATGCCCCCCCAGGTGAGACTCTTGCCTCCCACCTGGCGGCCCCGGGTCCAGAGAAAGGGGCGATCCGGGGGAGTGGAATAGGGCTGCTGACGCTCATCCACGAACAGATCGGGATTGTGCTTCCAGTAGCCGGGATGGTTGGCCTGCAGCCGCTGGGCACCGCTGCTGAGATTGGCGAGCCGCCGCAGACTGTTGCGGGGCTCGTTGCCCAGAGCCTCGCCGGGGCTCAGTTCCGGACCGGCCTCCAGCACCAGCACCCGCAATCCTGCTTCGGCCAGCACCATGGCGGCCACCCCTCCGGTGGCGCCCGCTCCCACCACCACCGCATCCACCAGCCCATCCACCGCCGGATCGACGGCCGCCTCGGCATCGGATCGGGCCACGGGCTTCGAGAACGAACCGCTAGAGACTGGCATCCGGCCGGGCTGCCTCAGCGGCTGCCTCAGCGGCTCTGGCGTACCGCCGCCAGAAAGCCGGCTTCCAGCCCCTGGGGCTGAGGAGAAGGAACCAGCCGCAGGCGCTCCATGGTGCGCAGTTTCCAGCCCCGCAGTTCGGCGAACACCTGCAGCCGCAGCGCCGCCACCTCGGCGTTCATCAGCTGCAGGGCCAGGCTGGGATCGGTCGTGAAGCGTCCATCTTCGGCCAACCACCGGTAGCGACGGCCATCAGCGGAGGCCAGAGCCACACTCCATTGGGATGAGGTCTTCACAGGGATGGATGGAAGCTTCTGTCTGAAGGTGGCGCCGGAACGGGCCCATTGCGCAAAAAATACGGAATCTCTCCGAGGTCTCTTCACGATTTCTGATTCCCGCGGCGGCGGTCGCCGGCCACGCCCTCGATCTGACAGGATCCTGTCTGCTCCGCCCGGTTCGACTGAGGGCAGGCGGACACCTGATCCGATCGATGCGTTCATGGCCCAGCCGACGACTGCCGACGCGAACCAAACTCCCCAGAGCACCATTCTGGTGGTGGACGACGAGGAGAGCATTCGTCGCATCCTCTCCACCCGTCTTTCGCTTGTGGGCCACAAGGTGGTGACCGCAGCCGATGGCGAGGAGGCCCTCGACGTGTTCCACCACGTTTCCCCCGACCTGGTGGTGCTGGACGTGATGATGCCGAAACTCGACGGCTACGGGGTGATCCAGGAGCTCCGAAAGATTTCAGACGTGCCGATCGTGATGCTCACCGCCCTGGCGGAGGTGAAGGATCGCATCCTCGGTCTTGAGCTCGGGGCCGATGACTATCTGATGAAACCGTTCAGCCCCAAGGAGCTGGAGGCCCGGATCCGCTGCGTGCTGCGACGCGTCAGCCACTCGAGCAGCAATGGCAGCAGCCGACCCGCCGGCAACAACGAAATTGAAGTGGGCGGCCTGCGGATCAACACCGTCAAACGCCAGGTGTTCCGCGGCGAGGAGCGGATCAGGCTCACCGGCATGGAATTCAGCATGCTGGAACTGCTCGTGAACCGCTGTGGCGAGCCGGTGGCCCGCAGCGAGATCCTGCAGAACATCTGGGGCTACACCCCGGAGCGCCATGCCGACACCCGGGTGGTGGACGTGCACGTGTCGCGGCTGCGCGGCAAGCTCGAGGAGGACCCCGAGAATCCGGAGCTGATCATCACGGCCCGTGGCATGGGCTACATGTTCCAGCGGATCGTGGCCGGTCGGGCGGCACCCTGAAACAGCACAAAAGGCACTAAAAAGCCCCTCAATGATCAACATTGAGGGGCTTGAAATTGGTTTTTGGTAATTGGTGGCGGGGGCGAGATTTGAACTCGCGACCTTCGGGTTATGAGCCCGACGAGCTACCAGACTGCTCTACCCCGCGACGGGAACCCATCCTGGATGAGGACTGGTCAAGTCGGCTTTCCTTCCGACCTACAAATCCTACCAGCCAACCCTGCGGAGCAAGACGCCAACCGGATCAGTCGAAACGAAGTTCGCCGAGGACCTCGAGCCGCAGGTGATCCGCCGGGGCGAGGAACCGCTGCCGCAGCTCCTGCAGGGACATCGGCGTCAACCAGTCCAGCTGTTCGAGCAGGTGCAGGGCAACGGCATGCTTGGCGCGGGAGGCGCCGTCCTCCACCTTGATCGCCACACCCAGCCCTTCGGCAACCCGGCTCAGGCACTGGATTCCTTCGGCTCCGCCCTTGCTCACCACCTGCCCGTGGCCGAGCCGCATCAGCTCGGTGTCAAAGCGGCCTTCGCCGGCCACCAGCTCCGGGCAGGCCAGCATGGCGCGGCTGAGGCGCTCCAGATCGGGCTGTTCGCCGGCGCCGAGGTGGGCGTAGAGAAGAGCCATCTGGGCCAGTTGCAGCTGGAGGGTGGGGGCACCGCAGTCATCGCGGGCCGTCACCAGTTCGGCTCCGGGCAACCCCAGCAGCTCCCCCACCCGTTTGAGCACTTCCTGCTGCAGCGGATGGTCGGCCTGCAGATAGCTCTCCAGCGGCCAGTGCATGCGCCGGCAGGAGGCCAGGAAGGCCGCGTGCTTGCCCGAACAGTTGTGCTCCAGGGAACTGGTGCCGCAGCCGGGCACCGGGCACTGCAGCTGGGCGGCATCGAGCTCAGCCCCCCAGAGCAGCCGGAACGCCTCCCGGGCATGGAGTGCCGTTCCGGCATGGGAGGCACAGGCGATCGCCAGGCCCCGGTCGCCGCTATTGCCCCTGTCCGCCGCACCGCTGGAGACAAACACCGTGGCCTGGAACGGTTTGAGGGCCGAGCGCACGAAGCTCAGCTGCTGGGGATCGCCGGCCCGCATCAGCACCCTGCCGCGGCGGTCGCAGACCACGGCATGAACCCGATGGCGGGATTCGAGGATGCCGTTGCGCAGCAACCGGACCTCCAGGGGCGGCACCACCGGCCGTGAGGAGGGGGGAAAGCCGGAAGACAGGGTCATGACGGCGCTGGCGGGCCCGTACGGTTCAGAGAGCCTGGCAGAGCGCCGTTCCGCTGAGCAGCAGCAGGGCGGTCGCCACCAGCCCCCTCTGCAGGCGCTGGAGCACCGGCATCACCTGATGGCGCGCCACCAGCAGATCCTGCTGGCGCCAGCTCAGCGGCTTCTCCCAGACCTGGCCGTCGTACCAGCCCGATTCCTCGTACTCCACCCGCTCACTCACCAGCCGGCGCTGCACATAGCTCCAGCCCAGCCACTGCCGCAGCAACAGGAGAAGGGGCAGCAGCAACGCCGCCGCCGCCGCCGCCACCACCAGCCGCACGGGGTCATGGCGGAGCGGCAGGCTGCCACTGGCCACCAACAGGCAGACAGGCAGGACCAGCAACCAGCTGATCAGCAGGGAACGCAGCAGCCGGGAGGCCGACTCAGAAGGCCAGACGAAAAACCAGGAACGAAGAAGCTGGCGGTATTCCTCGAGGGGCTGCTGGTCTTCCGGTACGGGACACGGAACGGAATCCATCGCAGATTCAGCTCTCCAGCGGCTTCGCTTCGCCGCCGGGGACCGCCGGGCGGTTGGGGCTGATGTAACGGATCTGCTCCCCGTGGCCCCAGAAGGCTTCGAGGTCGTAATAGCTGCGCTCCTGGGGAGTGAGCACATGAATGATCAGTTCGCCGTAATCCAGCAGCACCCAGCGGCCTTCGCTCTGGCCTTCCCGCCGCAGGGGCAGGCGGCCGACCTCGGTTTCCAGGCAGTCCTCCACCGATCGGGCGATGGCCCGCACCTGCACGTCGGTGAGACCGCTGCAGATCACGAACCAATCGGCCAGGGAGGAAACCTCCTCCACCCGGATCAGCCGGATGTCCACCGCCTTGCGGTCATCGCAGGCCTCGGCCGCCATCCTGGCCAGCAGCTCGCTCTCGCCGGGGGAAACCGGCGGGTTGATAGCAGTGGCGGGGAGGGCGACCTCGCCGAAACCGGATTCAGCCATACACGTTCTCACTGCTGACGGACTGTCTGGACCCTTCCTGTTCGGCCATTTCGGCGCGGGCCTTGCCGGCGCTGCGGCGCAGGGCCTCCAGCCGATCCTCATAGAAGGAGCGCTTCTTCTTCTTGCGGGTCTGCTCCACCATCTCCTTGAGGGCGCCGCCGAGGCTCTTGTAGGCATTCGGGAGGCTGTAGCCGAAGCGACAGGCCAGGTCGATCGCCCTTTCGTCGGCGGTGATGGCGTCCTGGAGTCGCTTCTCCGAATTGTTCTTGAGGTAGAGGCGGTAGCCGGCGAATCCGGAAAGGCCAAGGGCCATCAGCCGCAGCAGGCCGTCCTGGACCCAGAGCTCCCCGATCGCCCCGCCCATGCCGATGGCCAGAGCCGCCATCTCCCAGCCGTCCCGGGGGACCGAATCGTTCTGGATCCGGCCCACCTCGTGCCAGAAGAGCAGGTTGCGGTGGTCGAGAGCCAGGGCATCCCACTTGTCGAGATCCACCTGGATCTCGATCTCATCTCGGCCGATCTCCTCGAGGGTGATCAGCGGGGGGTCGACGGAGGCCGCGGCTTCCACGAACACCCAGCTCTGCATCTCCGGGGGCAGCAACCCCTTCAGGCGCTGGAGTTCGCTCATCGGCGGGGGCAAGGGCATCGCATGAAGCCCAGAGTAGCGATCCCCCAGGGAGCCGGAAGGCCTTGCCTCTGCTCCGAACGGGGGGATTGCCGCCCAGGGAATGGGGTGGCCCCCACCATGAGAGGCTGGAGCCGTTTGGCCACCCCGACCCCATGCCCCGCCGCACGGATCTCAGGCGCATCCTGCTGCTCGGGGCCGGGCCCATCGTGATCGGCCAGGCCTGCGAATTTGATTACTCCGGCACCCAGGCCTGCAAGGCCCTGCGGGCCGAGGGTTTCGAGGTGGTTCTGGTGAATTCCAACCCCGCCTCGATCATGACCGATCCGGACATGGCCGATCGGACTTACATCGAGCCACTCACCCCTGAGGTGGTGGCCCGGGTGATCGAGAAGGAACGCCCGGATGCCCTGCTGCCCACCATGGGCGGTCAGACGGCCCTGAATCTGGCCGTGGCCCTGGCGGAAAACGGCACGCTCGAGCGCTTCGGCGTCGAACTGATCGGGGCCGATCTCGAAGCGATCCGCAAGGCGGAGGACCGCCTGCTGTTCAAGGAGGCGATGGAGCGCATCGGGGTGCAGGTGTGCCCCTCGGGCATCGCCAACAACCTCGAGGAAGCCGAGGCGGTGGGCGACGCGATCGGTGGCTACCCCCGCATCATCCGTCCGGCCTTCACGCTGGGGGGCTCCGGCGGCGGCATCGCCTACAACCCCGAGGAATTCCGGGCCCTCTGCAAGAGCGGCCTTGAAGCCAGCCCGGTGAGCCAGATCCTGATCGAGCAATCGCTGCTGGGCTGGAAGGAATTTGAGCTGGAGGTGATGCGCGACACCGCCGACAACGTGGTGATCGTGTGCTCGATCGAGAACCTCGATCCGATGGGAGTGCACACCGGGGATTCGATCACCGTGGCCCCCGCCCAGACCCTCACCGATCGCGAATACCAGCGGCTTCGGGATCAGTCGATTGCGATCATCCGCGAGATCGGCGTGGATACCGGCGGCAGCAACATCCAGTTCGCCATCAATCCGGAAAACGGGGATGTGGTGGTGATTGAAATGAACCCCCGCGTCTCCCGAAGCTCAGCCCTGGCCTCCAAGGCCACCGGGTTCCCGATCGCCAAGATCGCCGCCCGCCTGGCGGTGGGCTACACCCTCGACGAGATCGTCAACGACATCACCGGCGCCACACCGGCCTGCTTTGAACCGACGATCGATTACGTGGTCACCAAGGTGCCCCGGTTTGCCTTCGAGAAGTTCCGCGGCAGTCCCGCCGTGCTCACCACCTCGATGAAATCGGTGGGCGAAGCGATGGCGATCGGCCGCTGTTTCGAGGAATCGTTTCAGAAGGCGCTGCGATCCCTGGAAACCGGCCATTTCGGCTGGGGCTGCGACCGGGCCGACGCCAGCCTGGGCAGCACTGATCTCGATCCCCTGCTGCGCACCCCGGCGCCCGATCGGATCTTCGCGGTGCGCTGCGCGATGGTGAACGGCTATAGCGATGCCGAGATCCATCGCCTCAGCGCGATCGATCCCTGGTTCCTGGCCAAGCTGCGCGGCATCCTCGAGGCCGAAACGCGGCTGCTGCGCCACCGCAGCCTCGACCAGCTGACCGCCACTGAACTGCTCGAACTCAAGCAGCTGGGATTCTCCGATCGCCAGATCGCCTGGGCCACCGGCAGCGATGAACTGGCCGTGCGGCGCCATCGCCAGGGACTGGGCGTGAATGCGGTGTTCAAGACGGTGGACACCTGCGCTGCCGAGTTCGCCTCCCACACCCCTTACCACTACTCCACCTACGAGCAGCCGCTGGAGCGCCTCGATGCCTCCGGCTCGCTGGTGACCCTCGCGCCCGAAAACGAGGTGCAGCCGGAAAGCCGCCGCAAGGTGATGATCCTGGGCGGGGGCCCCAACCGGATCGGCCAGGGAATCGAATTCGACTACTGCTGCTGCCACGCCTCCTTCGCCCTGCGGGAGGCGGGCTTCGCCACGGTGATGGTGAACAGCAACCCCGAAACGGTGTCCACCGATTACGACACCAGCGATCGGCTCTACTTCGAGCCGCTCACCCTTGAGGACGTGCTCAACGTGATCGAAGCCGAGAAGCCGGAGGGGGTGATCGTGCAATTCGGGGGCCAGACGCCGCTGAAACTCGCGATTCCGCTGCTGCGCTGGCTGGCCACGGAGACCGGCCGCGCCACCGGCACCAGCATCTGGGGCACCTCCCCCGAATCGATCGATCGCGCCGAGGACCGCGAACAGTTCGAGGCGATCCTGCGCCAGCTGGAAATCCGCCAGCCCCGCAATGGCCTGGCCCGCAGCGAGGCGGAGGCCAGGGATGTGGCCAAGCGGGTGGGCTACCCGGTGGTGGTGAGGCCGAGTTACGTGCTCGGGGGCCGCGCCATGGAGGTGGTGTTCGACGAGGAAGAACTGAACCGCTACATGGTGGAGGCGGTGCAGGTGGAACCCGACCACCCGGTCTTGATCGACCAGTACCTCGAGAACGCGATCGAGGTGGACGTGGATGCCCTCTGCGACCGCGAAGGGCGCGTGGTGATCGGCGGTCTGATGGAGCACATCGAACCGGCGGGGATCCACTCGGGCGATTCGGCCTGTGCCCTGCCCTCGGTGTCGCTGAATGCCCCCGCCCTGGCAACAATCCGCCAGTGGAGCGAAGCCCTGGCCGTGGCCCTTAAGGTGCGGGGACTGATCAACCTCCAGTTCGCCATCCAACGCGATGGCGAAGGCCTGGAGAGGGTGTTCATCATCGAGGCCAATCCGCGGGCGTCGCGCACGGTGCCCTTCGTGGCCAAGGCCACCGGCTTGCCCCTCGCCAAGATCGCCAGCCAACTGATGGCCGGCCGCAGCCTGGCCGAGCTCGGCCTGACGTCCGAACCGGTGCCGCCACGCCAGACCGTGAAGGAGGCGGTGTTGCCCTTCAAGCGTTTTCCGGGGGCGGACACCGTGCTGGGGCCCGAGATGCGGTCTACTGGTGAAGTGATGGGCATCGCGTCGAGCTTCGGGCTGGCCTACGCCAAGGCCGAGCTAGCCGCGGGCGAAGCCCTGCCCACCGGGGGGACGGTTTTTCTCTCCACCCACGACCGGGACAAACCCGGCCTGGTACCGGTAGCCCGGCGCCTGGCGGAAGAGGGCTTCGCTCTCACCGCCTCAGCCGGCACGGCCAGGACCCTGGCGGAGGCAGGACTGGCAGTGGAATCGGTGCTGAAGGTGCACGAAGGGAGGCCCAACATCGAGGACGCGATCCGCTCCGGCCAGATCCAGCTGGTGATCAACACGCCGATCGGCCGCCAGGCCGCCTACGACGACCGCTACCTGCGCCGAGCCGCCCTAGATTACGCCGTACCCACGGTCACCACCCTGGCCGGCGCCAGGGCCGCCGTGGAGGCTATCGGCGCCTTGCATCGCGAGCCGGAGCTTGAGGTGATGGCTCTGCAGGACATCCACCAGCCCTGGGCAGGCTGAGCCTGAAAGAAATCAGCCATGAGTTTCATTGAGGCGGCCAGGATGACCCCGACCAAAGTGATTTACAGGCCCGATATCGATGGCCTGAGAGCACTAGCAGTCATAGCGGTGATCATCAACCACTTCAACAAAAACCTACTCCCCTCTGGCTATCTTGGTGTTGATATATTTTTTGTAATATCTGGATTTGTCATCACGTCTTCATTCGCCCGAAATGCAGCCCTAAATCCTCCCCGCAATCTGGCTGATTTTCTGCTTGGATTTTACGCAAGACGAGTCAAGCGACTTTACCCTGCCTTGCTGGTTGTCGTTATCAATTTCCTGCGAACCGCAGAAGCTTTTCATTCGCGAGGGGCGACCGTTGTGATCTACCTCAATGCCCCCCGCTTTCCCGGACTGGAAGGGGCCATCGAGGGCTACTGCACACCCCAGTGGTTCAAGCCATTCATGGATCCAAATTGCTCCATACCATCTGATGGCTTTCTGGAACCTCGAAGACGAGACTTTGCTTCGTTGTATAAGTGGGCTGATGGCGACCGCAGGATCATCTGGGATGGCGTCGACCGAACAACCTGCGGACCAGCCATCTGCCAAGCGCAACACTATAAGGACGAGGCTCATTTCAGACCCTATTACGCCAATTATCTCGTTCATCTTTTCGAAATCAGGCACGCCGGTCTCTTCGAGGCGCAACCGAAGGGCGCCACTCCCACCATGGAATCACGATCCCCTTAGGGTGGATGGTCAGAAGTAGCCCTTAGCTCTCCAAATCACCACCATGACCCAGATCCAAACCCCAGCCGCGATCGCCCCCGACAGCGACTGCACCGCCGCTTTCCGGGCCGCCTACGAAAACCGCTACACATGGGAACCCGGCTTCGGCGGCTATCGGGGCCGCTGCGTGTGGGAGCAGGGCGAGCGCGTGGTGGAGGGGAGCTTCGTTGTGGGGGCCGACCTCAAGGCCAGCGTCGACGGCATCGACGACGAGGAAGTGCGCAAGGCGGTGGCTTCGCAGCTGTGGGAGGTGGCAATCCACCGGGTGCGGCGCCCGTTCGAGCAGACCCACGGTGAGAACACCTTCACCGCCGGAGACACCGACGCGGTGGGCACCGAGGTGATCGTGGGCGGCAAGAACAGTGGGGACCTCTACCGCATCCAGAACAACGTGGTGACGATGGTGCACCGCCACATCCACGGCACCGTGGTGACGATCTTCACCGAAAGCACAACCGACACCGGCAGCGGCTATCTGAGCCACACCTACTCCAGCCAGTACGCCGATCCGGCCAGCGGTGAAGCCCGAGGGGGCAGGAGTCTGTTCACCGACACGTTCGTGCCCCTGGGCGCCGACGGCCCCTGGGTGCTGGCGCAGCGCGAAGTGGAAACCGCAGAGTTCGGCTCCACCCCCGCCAATCGCCAGACATTCCGCTTTGAGGCGCTGGAGCCGCTGAGCTGATCAGGGTTGCCACGGGTCCCCACGTCTCTCTCGGCTGAGCCGATGAGAGACAGGGAACCGGAGATCAAGCGTCTCCGATCGGCTCGATCGACTGGAGGCGCTCATTGAGCTGCATGGCCATCGACTGCCTGCCTACGGCAAGCACCTTGAGCGTGTCCTCGTGCATGCGCAGCTGGGCATCAGCCACCTGCATGCCGCGTACCAGTTCCTTGACTTCGTCGGGCAGATTGTTGAGGTCGTAGCGCTTGCCCTCGAAGGTGAGCACGGGCGGCTGGTTCTCTTCGGTCACTGGGTAGCCGGGAAAGGTCGGGCAAACCTTACGTCTCCTGGCCTACCAGGACATGACAGGTCCGGGGATCCAGCCAAACCCTCAGGAATCCAGGCGGATGAACTGACGTTCACATAAATCCCGGTAGCGCCCCCCCTGCGCCATCAGCTCCGCATGGTTGCCGCGCTCGACGATCCGGCCGCGCTCCAGCACCAGGATTCGATCGGCCTCCTGCACGGTGGAGAGACGGTGGGCGATCACCAGCACGGTGCGTCCCGCCATCGCCTGCTCCAGGCCCCGCTGCACTGCCTCCTCAGCCTCGGCATCGAGGGCACTGGTGGCCTCATCCAGCAGCAGCACGGCCGGATTGCCCAGTACGGCCCTGGAAATCGCCAGGCGCTGCAGCTGGCCACCCGAAAAATTGCTGCCGCGCTCCTCGATCCGGCTGTCGTAGCCGTTGGGGAGGGCTTCGATGAAGCCGGCGGCATTGGCCAACCGGGCCGCCTCCTCGATCTGGATGCGGCTGGCGGGCCGACCGAAGGCGATCGCCTCGGCCACGGTGCCGGAGAACACGCTGCTCTGCTGGGGCACCAGCGCCACGGCACGGCGCAGCTCCCGGGCCTGGAGTTCGGCCAGGTCCTGGCCATCGAGCAGGACCCGGCCCTGCTGGGCGGTGTTGAAACGCAGCAGCAGGGAGAACAGGGTGCTCTTGCCCGCCCCCGATGGGCCCACCAGGGCCAGCACCTGGCCGGGCTGCACCGTGAGGTTGAGATCGTGCAGCACGGGCTCGGCGGCGGTATAGCCGAAGCTCACGTTTTCGAGCACCAGTTCGCCGCGCACCTGGCCGAGGGAGCGGGCACCGGGGCGATCCGGGGGCTCGATCGGTTCGGCCTCGATCGCCCGCAGCCGCCGCAGCGACGCCTGGCCCTGCTGGAACTCGTTGAAGTTGGTGGTGAGGTGGGAAATCGGATCGATCAGCATCAGCAGCGCCGCCACGTAACTGCTGAATCCCTGGCTGTCGAGCCCGCCCTGCTGGATGCGGGCCGCACCGATCAACAGCACCGAAAGAATGCCGGCGGCCTCGATGAATCCCACCACCGGATGCTGGAGCGCCAGCAGCTTGAGGGTGCGGTAACGGGCCTGGCGGTGCAGATCCACTTCGGCATCAAACCGCTGCTGCAGCCAGGGCTCAGCGGCGAAGGCCCGCACCAGCGGCAGTCCCCCGATCGCCTCCCCCAGCAGGGAGGCCAGCTCACTCACCTGTTTCTGGCTGCGTTCGGCCGCCGCCATCACCCGGGCACCGAACACGCTCACCAGCACGGCCACGAAGGGGGCCAGGAGCAGGGTGGCCAGGGCCAGGGGCCAGTCGAGCCACACCATGTAGCCCAGCACCACCAGCAGCTGCAGGGCACTGGGGGTGCTGTCCTGCATGGTCTTGTAGATCACCTCGCCCACCCGGTCGGCGTCCTCGGTGAGGCGGTAGGTGAGGTCGCCGGAGGAGAGCTTCTCCAGGGCGTTGAAATCCAGGCGCTGCAGGCGGGCAAACAGCTGGCGGCGCAGATCCTGGCTCACCCGCAGGGCCGGCCCGGCCAGCAGCGTGTCCTGACCGAACTGGGCCAGTTTCTGGATCAGAAACACCGCCAGGGCCGCAGCGATCGCCCGCAGCACCGCAGGGAAATTGCCCGCACCAATCGCCGGGATCAACTGGCCCGCCAGCCGCGCCAGCAGCGGCCAGCAGGCCACGTAGACCAGCATGCAGAGCCCCCCCGCCACAAGGCGACGGCGATAGGGCTTCAGCAGGGGCAGGATTCTGCGGAAGCCCGCCGGCGAAGGTGCAAGCATCGGGGCAACCTAAGCCCCACCCATGAAGCTGGATCAGTACCTCAAATGGCACGGCCTCGTGGGAACCGGCGGAGAGGCCAAGCAGCGGATCCAACGGGGGGACGTGAAGGTGAACGGCAGCATCGAGACCCGCCGCGGTCGCCAGCTTGGCGTGGGCGATGCGGTGGAAATCGATGGCACCGAACGAATTGTGGTGCCCCGCTCGGAAAGCACGGGCCAGGGAGAGGGGACCCCGGCCGATTAGCGTGGCGCGAATGTCTACGGGAGGTCCGCAGGTGCGCAAGGCCGTCATCGCTGGGAACTGGAAGATGCACATGACCTGCGCCGAGGCGCGGGCCTTCGCCACCGTCTTCCGCCCCCTGGTGGCCGAGCTGCCCGCCGACCGCGAGGTGATTCTGGCGCCGCCCTTCACCGCCATCGCCACCCTGAGCGAAGCGCTCAGCGGTGCAGGCGTGGCGATCGCCTCCCAGAACGTGCACTGGGAGGAGAAGGGCGCCTACACCGGCATGATCTCCGCCCCGATGCTCCTCGAGCACGGCGTGACCCACGCGATCGTGGGCCACAGCGAGCCCCGCAAGTACTACAGCGAAACCGACGAACAGATCAACCTGCGGGCCCGCTCCGCCCAGGCCCACGACCTGATCCCGATCCTGTGCGTGGGCGAAAGCCTGGATCAGCGCGAAGCCCGGGAAACGGAACGGGTGATCCACCGCCAGGTGGAACAGGGCCTCGAAGGGCTCGATCCGCTGCGGGTGATCGTGGCCTACGAACCGATCTGGGCGATCGGCACCGGCAAGACCTGCGCCGCCGAGGAGGCCAACCGCATCTGCGGCCTGATCCGCGGCTGGGTGGGCAATCCCGACGTGATCGTGCAGTACGGCGGTTCGGTGAACCCGGCCACGATCGATGAACTGATGGCCCAGAGCGATATCGACGGCGTGCTGGTGGGCGGCGCCTCGCTTGAGCCCGAGAGCTTCGCGCGGATCGCCAATTACCAGGTGCCGGTGGCGGCCTGATCGGGGCCGGGGGAATCCGGCCACCAGCCCTCCAGACGGTCGGCCAGAGCCACGGCGATTTCCTCCTTGCCCTCCACCCTCGTCTGTTCAGAGGCGGAGACGATCCAGGCCACCTGGCGCTCGGGGGTGATCTCCTCGGCCCGGTTGGCCACCACCAGGGCATGGCGCTGCAGCCGATGCTGGGCCTCGGCCATCAGCTCGCCGTGGCTCACCCCCTGCATGAACTTGAAGCTGACCAGCGGCAGCTTCGGATCGGCCGCTGCCACCAGGTCGATCACCTTCTCGGTAGGCACCAGAACCAGGGCCAGGCTGGCCTGGCCACTGGCGATCTTGCCGTCGACAGGCTTTTCGGGACGGTAGTCCGCCACCGCGGCCGAAAACACCGCCGCGTCGAGTCCCTCGGCCACCTGGGCGAGCACCTGCTGGCGGTAGTCGTCATAGCTGGAGACGAGCTGATAGGGCATCCAGCTCTCGGGGCGCCAACCGCTGTCGCCCAGCACCAGCCGGCTGTCGGCGCCGCGCCGCAGCAGCTCCCCATGGATGGCGGCCCCTAGGCGGCCGCTGAAGCGGTTGGTGATCCGGCGCGCGCCGTCGATCGGCACCGGCGTGGGACCGCCCGTGACCAGCAGCCGCCGCCCGCGCAAAGGCGAGCGGGAAAGGCTGCGGCAGAGCGCCGCCACGATCAACTCCTCCTCCGGCAGGTTGTGCTTGCCGTAGGCATCCCGGGGTGGAACGAACCGCACCCCCAGGGCCGCCAGGCTGCGGCAGTTGCGTTCCAGCACCGCCTGGTGCATCGAGCCGTGCATGGTGGGGGCCATCAGCACCTGGGTGCGGCCCTGGGCTTGGCGGCCGAGGGCGGAGGCCAGGGCAGAGCTGATCACCCCATCGGCGATGCCCGCCGCGGCCTTGCCGATCGTGTTGTAGGTGGCCGGTGCCACCAGATAGGCATCGAAACCTGCACCGGCCTGGCCCGCGGCATCGGAGAGATGTTCGGCCCGCCAGCTGAGCGCCGTGACCAGGGGACGGCAGGTGGCCCAGGCCAGCGCCTCGGCTCCCACATAGCGCAGCGCCTCCTCGGAGCAGAAGGCCGTGACCTCAGCCCCGTGGCGGCGCAGGGCCCTGGCCAGCAACGGCGCCTTGAAGGCGGCGATGCCGCCGCACACCATCAGGGCGATGTGGCGGCCCTGGAGATGACGGGAGCGCAGCGGCACCTCATGGTCACCGAGCGCAGGGCTGGAGGGCGGGCTGAAATCCCAGGCAAAGGGATCCGGCGCAGCGGACATGGCGATCAACGCCGAAGCGGCAGAAGGGACTCTCGTTGAAGCAACGCTAGGAGCCTGTCGAGCGGTACAACTCCTCCGGGGGCACCTCGACCCATTTCGGCCACGAGAATCAGCAAAGAATGGAGACACCCGGCAGTTGCCAGCCACTGCTATTTTTAATGGTGCCATCGTCATCGACGAACTGGCAGGGGACTAGAATGAACAGCAGAAATAACTGGCAGCAAATCAGGCCAATCTTTTTTTTGCAGGAGAAGGAATTCCAGCACAAACAATTAAGCTATGCGTGGAGTAATGAACCAATTCAGCAGCTTCCCAACCAGGGGAGCCGAAGCAAACACAATTTTGCGAGTTTGGGAAATGACTCGCCATCAAAATAGTCATATCACTCATGTGGGGCTTACCAAATTCCAGGCCTGCCTGAGTGGAATCCGCGGCAAGTATTTCATCGAGAATAGATTGGGTGTCTGATGCCATCAGGGCACAAGGAACTCGACCCGAATCAAGAATCAACACTCCCCGACCATCTTCCAATCTGGAGGGAGAATAGCTGTGATTCATAACGTCATTATCAACCATAAGCCCCCCTCCAGCACTAGCAAAAGCCAACCATCTCAAATAACAAGCGAGCTCATACTTTGGATTATTGACCGTAGGCAAAGAACTGCAATGATTAACAAATTTTTCATACATGGGATGCTTCAATGCATCTTCTGGGCCGAGTACCACAGGGGTCCATCCATTCCGCGCCCAGGTATCAGCCCAAAAATCAAGGAGGGGTCCCAGGTCCGAGCCAATATCTTCGTAATACGTATAGACTACATTTTCTTTCATGGCTTCACAGCGAGCGATTTATTATATCACACGCGAACCAGCGCTCGAACTTCGTTTGCGTATAAACAATCACGCAACAACAGCAAGGCCGAAAGGACTCCAACGCTGCACCGATCGCCTCAATCTCCGGCTGATCCAAGCTTTCGAGCCGAACCTGCACTAGCTAGCGCACAGTCCCTGAGCCTGGAGCAGTCCATCAAGGTCCACGCGATAGCTGATGGATCCTTTGCCACTGGCAATGGCTGGCTCCCTCAGACCACTTCCAGCGTGGAGGCCGAAGGTAGCTCGGCCTTGAGCCGCGCCGACTCGGCGCAGCCACCCGGCGTGGGAAACAACTTGCCGGGATTGGCCAGATCGGCAGGATCGAAGGCCTGACGCACGAGCCGCATCGTGGCGAGATCGTCGGCGCTGTACATCCAATCGAGATAACAGCGCTTGTCGATGCCGACGCCATGCTCGCCGGTGATGCTGCCACCTGCTTCGATGCAGAGCCGCAGGATGTCGGCCCCGAGGGCCTCCACCCGTTTTTCCACCCCCGGTTCACCGGCCCGGTAAAGAATCAGGGGATGAAGATTGCCGTCGCCGGCATGGAACACATTGGCCACCGGCAAGGCGTAACGTTCGCTGAGTTGCTGGATCGCCGCCAGCACGCGGGGCAGCGCACCGCGGGGCACCACTCCATCCTGCAGGTAGTAATTCGGAAACCGCCGCCCCAGGGCCGTGATCGCCGACTTGCGCCCCTTCCAGAGCAGGGCCCGTTCCTCGGGATCGCGGGCCTCCCGGATCGTGCGGGCACCGGCGTCGCGGCAGATGCAAGCAGCGATCTCCACCGCCGCCGCCACTTCACTCTCCTGGCCATCCAGCTCGATCAGCAGCACGGCCGCCGCATCGGACGGATATTCCTGCCGCCCGAAATAGTCGTTAAGGGCCTCAATGCAGAGGCGGTCCATCATCTCCATCCCCGCCGGCAGCACGCCCGCCGCCGTGACCGCCCGCACCGCCTCCCCCGCCATTTCCATCGAGGTGAAATCGGCCAGCAGCACGGCCACGCTTTCCGGCTCCTTCAGAAGACGCAGGGTGATCGCCGTGGCGATGCCGAGGGTGCCCTCGCTGCCGATGAACACGCCCCGCAGATCCAGTTCGGGCGTCTCGGCCAGCCCACTGCCGAGGTGGGTGATCGTGCCGTCCGGCAGCACCACCTCGAGGCCGAGCACATGGTTGCTGGTGACGCCGTACTTGAGGCAATGCACGCCCCCGGAGTTCTCGGCCACGTTGCCGCCGATGCTGCAGGCCACCTGGCTGGAGGGGTCCGGGGCGTAATAGAACCCCTGGCCGGCCACCGCCCGCGTGACCCAGCTGTTGATCACCCCCGGCTGCACGGTGATCCGGCGATTGGCCAGATCCAGCTCGACAATCGAACGCATGCGGCTGGTGGCGATCACCACGGCCGGCCGCTCGGCCAGCGCCCCGCCGGAAAGGCCGGTGCCGCTGCCCCGGGCCACGAACGGGACCCCCTGCTGATGGCAGAGGCGCACCACGGCCGCCACCTGCTCGGTGGTTTCGGGCAGCACCACCAGCGGCGGCTGATAGCGATGCAGGGTCAGGCCGTCGCAGTCGTAGGAAAGCAGCTCCTGGCGGGCCGACACCACCGAGCGGGCCGGCAGGAGCGCCCGGCACTGACGCTCGATCGCCGCCCAGTCGATCGCGGGCCTGGTTTCAGGGCTCGGAGCGGGCGTCACGGAAGAAAGTGGTCGGTCGCGGCCGGCCTCAAGGTACTCACGGCCCGGGGAGCGCCAGGCAGCCGGTGCCTGGGGCGCTTTCTCCCACGAAATCTGACCTGAATCGCGCAGGAGCACGCCGCTGAGCCAGGATGGGCAGCGCTTATCAGCCCACCGTCCGCGGATCCCGTCTTGTCGGCTTCTCCCTCAGCGCCTGTCTCGACTCCTGTGCTCAACACCACCCGCTCCCAGGAGATCTTCACCGCCGCCCAGAAGCTGATGCCGGGGGGCGTCAGTTCACCGGTGCGCGCCTTCAAGTCGGTCGGCGGTCAGCCGATCGTCTTCGACCACGTCAAAGGTGCCTACGCCTGGGACGTGGACGGCAACCGCTACATCGATTACGTGGGCAGCTGGGGGCCCGCCATCTGCGGCCACAGCCATCCGGAAGTGCTGGCCGCCCTGCATGAAGCCCTGGAGAAAGGCACCAGCTTCGGCGCTCCCTGCGAGCTGGAGAACCAGCTGGCCGAACTGGTGATCGACGCCGTTCCCTCGGTGGAGATGGTGCGTTTCGTGAATTCGGGCACCGAGGCCTGCATGGCGGTGCTGCGCCTGATGCGGGCCTACACCGGCCGCGAGAAGGTGATCAAGTTTGAAGGCTGCTACCACGGCCACGCCGACATGTTCCTGGTGAAGGCCGGATCCGGGGTGGCCACCCTGGGCCTGCCCGATTCCCCCGGCGTGCCGCGGGCCGTGACCGCCGGCACCCTCACCGCCCCCTACAACGATCTTGAGGCGGTGAAGGAGCTGTTTGCCGCCAATGCCGGCGAGATCGCCGGCGTGATTCTTGAGCCGGTGGTGGGCAATGCCGGCTTCATCACGCCCGAACCGGGCTTCCTCGAAGGCCTGCGGGAGCTCACCAAGGAACACGGCGCCCTGCTCGTGTTTGACGAGGTGATGACCGGCTTCCGGATCAGCTACGGCGGCGCCCAGGCCCGCTTCGGCATCACCCCTGACCTGACCACGATGGGCAAGGTGATCGGCGGAGGCCTGCCGGTGGGGGCCTACGGCGGCCGGGCGGACATCATGGGCCTGGTGGCTCCCGCCGGGCCGATGTATCAGGCCGGCACCCTGAGCGGCAATCCGCTGGCGATGACCGCCGGCATCAAGACCCTGCAACTGCTGCGCCAGCCCGGCACCTACGAGCGGCTGGAGACGATCACCCGCCGCCTCAGCGACGGCATCGGCGAAGCCGCCCGTGCCGCAGGCCTGCCCTACATCGGCGGCAACATCAGTGCCATGTTCGGCTTCTTCCTCTGCGAAGGGCCCGTACGCAACTTCGAGGAAGCCAAGGCCACCGACAGCGAACGCTTCGGCCGGCTGCACCGGGCCATGCTCGAACGGGGCATCTATCTGGCCCCGAGCTCCTATGAGGCCGGCTTCACCTCCCTCGCCCACACCGATGCGGACATCGACATCACGCTTGCTGCCTTCCGCGATGCCTTCGCTGCGGTGGCCTGACGGCACCACCACCAGGGCCCTGCTGGCCGCCGGGCTGCTGGTCCTGGCGGGCTGCCAGGGCAGCGAACGCGGGCCCGCTTCGGCGGTCAAGCTTGACAGCGGCGTGCCGGTGGGGGCCGTGCTGGCCCTCACCGGCAATGCCAATGTCTACGGCCAGGACCAGAAAGTGGGCCTGAGCCTGGCCCAGCAGGAAATCAACGGCGCCGGGGGCATCGCCGGCCGCCCCCTGAACCTGAGCATCGAGGACGGCGGCAGCGACGAGGCGGGGGCCAATGCGGCCATGACCCTCCAGATCAACCGGGGGATGCTGGCGGTGGTCGGACCCACCCTCTCCCAGCAGGCCTTCTCCGCCGACCCGATCGCCCAGCGCCGCGGGATGCCGGTGGTGGGCCCCTCCAACACGGCCACCGGCATTCCCGAGATCGGGTCGTTCATCAGCCGGGTCTCGGCCCAAAGCTCGGAGATCGCCCCGCTCTCGATCGGTAGGGCCCTCAAGCTGCAGCCGAATCTCAAACGGGCGGCCGTTTTCTACGCCCAGGACGACGCCTACGCCACCGCCGAGACGGTGATCTTCCAGAAGGCACTGGCAGAGAAAGGGCTGAAGCCGGTCACGGTGCAGCGCACCCAGATCAATGATCTGGACTTCCAGAACCAGATCACCGCCGCCCTCAATCAGAAACCCGATCTGGTGGTGCTCTCCCTGCAGGCGGTGGATGGGGGCAACCTGATCCGCCAGCTGCGCGAACTCGGCTACCGGGGATTGATCGTGGTGGGCAATGGCATGAACACGCCCAACATCTACCCGATCTGCCAGCGTCACTGTGATGGCATCCTGATCGCCCAGGCCTACAGCCCCGAGCTCGCCACCCCCGCCAATCAGGCCTTCATCAAACGCTTCCAGGCCAGCCAGGGGGGATCCATCCCGCCCCAGCTCACCGCCCAGGCCTACACCGCCCTGCAGGTGATCGCCGAAGCCCTGCAACGGCTGGAGAAGCGCCAGCCCCTGGCCGGTGCCGACCTCGGCCAGAGCCGCCGCGCCCTGATGCAGGAAATCCTCGGCGGCACCTACCAGACACCCCTGGGGGAGATCCGCTTCACCCCCGAGGGCGAAGTGATCCAGAAGCAGTTCTATGTGGCGCGGGTGAAGATGAATCCCACCGGCAATGGCGGCCGGTTCGAGCTCCTGCCCTGATCCCTGCCGCCCAGGCCCGCCGCCATGGACAACCTGCTCCAGATTCTGTTCAACGGCCTCTCGGTGGGTGCGGTCTATGCCCTGTTCGCACTCGGGTACACGCTGGTGTTCTCGGTGCTGGGCGTGATCAACTTCGCCCACGGGGCCGTGTTCACCCTCGGGGCCTATTTCACCTATCTGCTGCTCGGCGGCGCCGTGGGCAACAACGGTCTGCTGGCCGGCGCCCAGCTGCCGGAGGGGCTGCCGTTCTGGGCCGCCCTGCTGCTGGCTGGTCTGGGCTGCGCCGTAGTCAGCGTTGGCCTGGAGGCGGTGGCCTTCGGACCGCTGCGCCGCCGCCAGGCCGAACCCCTGCTTTCGCTGATCACCAGCCTCGGTGCCGGTGTGGTGCTGGTGAACCTGATCCAGATCCTGATGGGGGCTGAGGGCTATGCCCTGCCGGCCGGCAGCCTCGGCCAGCTGCCGGTGACCCTCGAACTGGGGGGCGCACGGGTTCGCACCATCCAGGTGGTGCTGATGCTGGTCTCGGCCCTGGTGCTGGTGGGCCTCACCCTCTGGCTGGAACGCAGCCGCGGGGGCAAGGCGCTGCAGGCGGTGGCGGAGGATGCCACCACCGCCAGGCTGCTGGGCATCGACAGCGACGCCATGATCCGGCTCTGTTTCGCCGTGAGCGGCTTTCTGGCCGGCCTCTCCGGCGGTCTGGTGGGGCTGAGCCTGAGCATCACCGGGCCTTACTTCGGCATCGGCTACGGGCTCAAGGCCCTGGGGGTGCTGGTGCTGGGGGGTCTGGGCAGCGTGCCCGGCGCCGTGCTGGCGGGCCTGATCGTGGGCCTCGCCGAAGCGCTGGTGCCGGGGGAATGGTCGGGCTACAAGGACGCCGTGGCCTTTGCCTTCCTGTTCGGCATGCTGCTGCTGCGGCCCCAGGGTCTGCTCGGACGGGCCGTGGTGACGAAGGTCTGATGATGGACATGACCCTGCCGGTGCAGATGGTGCTGGGGGCCCTACTGGGCCTCTCGGTGTACCTGCCCCTGGCGAGCGGCCAGCTTTCGCTGGCCACTCCCGGCTTCTATGCCATCGGCGGCTACTGCGCCGCCCTGCTCTCCACCGGCTGGCCGGCCCTCGGGGGAGAGCTGCCCACCTACCCCCTGCCCTCGCTGCTGCTGGAGCTGGTGCTGGGCGGCAGCCTGGCGGGCCTGATCGCCCTGCTGATCGGCCGACCGGTGCTGCGACTCCAGGGCATCTATCTGGCGATCGCCACGATCGCTCTGGTGGAGATCCTGCGGGTGCTCAACCTCAACCTGCCGTTCACCGGTGGGGCCCTGGGCATCTTCGCCATTCCCCAGCCGTTCAACGATCCCGCCGGCTACCTGGCCGCCGCCACCGTGCTGCTGGCCCTGGCCTGCTGGCTGTGCCAGCGGCTCGAGCGGATGCGGCTGGGCCGGGCCCAGGCCGCCGTGCGCGACGACGAACTGGCGGCCCGCTCGATGGGGATCGACACCGCCCGGGTGAAACTCACCAGCTTCGTGCTCAGTGCCGTGATCGCCGGGGTCACCGGCGTGCTCAGCGCCCACTTCCTCAACACCTGGAATGCCAAGCAGGGCAGCTTCGATGCCAGCATCACCACCCTGGCCTTCGTGGTGTTCGGTGGGTCGCGCACCTGGCTGGGACCGGTGCTGGGGGGCCTGGTGCTCACGGCCCTGCCCGAACTGCTGCGGCCGATCGGGGATCTGCGGCTGGTCGTCTACGGCCTGGTGATCCTGGTGGGTCCGGTGTTCTTTCCCCAGGGGCTGATCACCCCCGAACGACTGCGGCAGTGGCGTCAGCTGGTTCCCCTGCGGGGCCGCCCCAGGAGGGCGGAACCATGAGCGGCGAGATGCCCCTGCTTGCGGTGGAGGAAATCAGCGTGCGCTTCGGCGGGCTCAAGGCCCTGGAGGGGGTGAGCTTCCAGCTGGCGGAGGGGGAGATCTTCGGGCTGATCGGGCCCAACGGCGCCGGCAAGACCACCCTGTTCAACGTGATCAGCGGCCTCACCCCGGCGAGTGAGGGAACGGTGCACTGGCAGGGGACGCCCCTGACGGGCCTGCCGCCGGACCAGGTGAACCGCCGCGGCATTGCCCGCACCTTCCAGAATCTGCGACTGTTCAGCAACCAGTCGGTGCTGGACAACGTGCTGGTGGGTCTCCACCACGACGACCAGTCATCGCTGCTGGGGGGGCTGATGCGCAGCCGCAGCTTCCTTGGTCGTCAGGACCAACTGCGCCAGCGGGCCCTGGAACTGCTGGATCTGTTCGATCTCACCAGCCTGGCGGCCCTGCCGGCGGGTGATCTGGCCTACGGCGATCGGCGACGGCTGGAGATGGCCCGGGCCCTGGCCACCGGACCACGCCTGCTGATGCTGGACGAGCCGGCGGCGGGCATGAATCCGGCCGAAAAGGACGACCTCTGCGAGCTGATCAGCCGGATCCGCCACCACTTCCAGCTGACCGTGCTGATCATCGAACACCACGTGCCGCTGATGATGAGGCTCTGCGACCGGCTGGCCGTGCTCCATTTCGGCGAACGGATCGCCCTTGGCTCTCCGGCCGCCGTGCGGCGTGATCCGGCCGTGATCCAGGCCTACCTGGGCGAGTCGGAGCGATGAGCGCCCATTCCCTCGCCGGCGCCGGCGCCACGCCGCTCCTGAGCCTGCAAGGGCTCACCGTGCGCTACGGCGCGGTGACCGCCGTGCGGGGCCTGGATCTGGAGGTGCGCAGCGGCGAACTGGTGACCCTGCTGGGGGCCAACGGGGCCGGCAAGAGCACCACCCTGCGGGCGATCTCACGGCTGGTGCCGGCCGCGGCCGGCCGCATTCTCTGGCGGGGGGCGGATCTGGCGGGGGTGGGCACCGAAACCACGGTGAAGATGGGCATCAGCCACTGCCCGGAGGGCAGGCGCGTGCTCAGCCGCCAGTCCGTGGCCACCAACCTGGAGCTGGGCGCCTGGCTGCGTCGCGACCGCGAGGGCATCGCCGCCGATCTGGATCGCTGCTACCGGCTGTTCCCACGACTGGCCGAAAGGCGGGAGCAGCTGGCCGGCAGTCTCTCGGGAGGCGAGCAGCAGATGCTGGCGATCGCCCGGGCGCTGATGGCCCGTCCCACCCTGCTGCTGCTGGATGAACCCAGCCTGGGGCTGGCGCCGCGGCTGGTGTCGGAAGTGATGGGCATCCTGGCGGAACTGCATCGCCAGGGCCTTTCGATGCTGCTGGTGGAGCAGAACGCCAACGCCGCCCTGGAGATCGCCGATCGGGGCCTGGTGCTGGAGAGCGGTGCGATCGCCCTCGCCGGCGAGGCCCGGAGCCTGCGCAACGACGCCGGCCTGCGGGCCACCTATCTGGGGGGCGACTGAGCCCATGGGCCACCTGCTGCCGGTGCTGCTGCTGCTGGGGGGCCTGCTCGGCATCGCCCTGGTGCTGCGCCGCTGGCTGGGCAAACGCTGGCTCTACACCACCATCTTCGAGGCGGAGACCGGCGCTGGCCGCGCCTTTGACGTGGCCCTGCTGCTGGCGATCACCCTCAGCGTGCTGGCCGTGATCCTGGAGACCGACCCCCGCGTGCAGCAGCAGTGGAGCCGGCCGTTTCAACGGCTGGAGTGGGGCTTCACGCTGCTGTTCACCCTCGAATATCTGCTGCGGCTGCTCTGCGTTCCCAGGCCGCTGCGCTACGCCACCAGCTTCTTCGGTCTGGTGGATCTGCTGGCGGTGCTGCCGAGTGTGTTGGGGCTGCTGGTGAGCGGTACCCAGGTCTTCCTGGTGGTTCGGGTCTTGCGGCTGCTGCGGGTGTTCCGGGTGCTGAAGCTGGGCGACTATCTGCAGGAATCGGAGCTGCTCTGGAACGCCCTGCTGGCAGGCCGGCGCAAGGTGGGCGTGTTCCTGCTGGCGATGGTGATGCTGGTGGTGCTGATCGGTGCCCTGATGTACGTGATCGAAGCGGGGCAGCCCGATTCCGGCTTCACCAGCATCCCGGTGGGCATCTACTGGGCCGTCGTCACGATCACCACCGTGGGCTACGGCGACGTGGCGCCGGTCACGGCGCTGGGGCGCTTCATCGCCTCCGCCGTGATGCTGCTGGGATACAGCATCATCGCGGTGCCCACAGGCATCCTCACCGCCGAGATCGGTGCCGCCTCGCTGCGGCGCAGGCAGGGACTGGGGGAGACCACACGCCTCTGTCCCGGCTGTCAGCGCGAAGGCCACGACCTCGACGCCCACCACTGCAAATATTGCGGCACACCCCTCTGAAACCGCGTCGATCAGTGCGTGGCCAGACCAGCGAATCTGGGCTTGGATGCGATCGTTCCGCGCCGCCGTTCTTGTTCGTGCCGCTTCGCGCCCAGGCCCGCCGGACCGGCCTGCTGGTCCTGGTCCTGGGGACGTTCCTGGCGATGTTCCTGGGGACGCTTCTGAGCCTGCTGCCGCCCCCCGCCCAAGCCAGCGGCACGGCGGCCGCCGAGCCCGAGGGCCTCTGGTTGCGCCTCGACGGACGCAAGGTGCTGGAAATCCGTTCCGCCGCCGGCGCCCAGACGCCCGCCCAGATGGTGGAGCGCGCCGCGGTGGAATTGCGCCGCCTGGCCGACAACCCCTCGATCGCCCCCGAGCAGCTGGAGGTGCGGGAAGACCCGCCCTATTCGATGGTGGGACTGGTGGGAGCCAATGGTCGCTTCACCCCCAGGCTGGCGGTGGATGACCGGGCAGGAGCCGCCTTCCAGGTGAGCCGCCAGGAACTGGCGTTGCGCTATCGCGACCAGCTGCGCGGTGCGATCCGCCAGTACCGAAGCAGCCACAACCTCGAGTCCTGGTTGCGGGGCACGGCCCTGGCCCTGCTGGTGCTGGGGGGCTACATCCTCTGGCTGCAGGGGCAGAGCGAACTCAACCGTCGCCTGGCGCTGTGGATCGATCGCCGTGGGCTCCACCAGCTCGCCGAGGTGGTGACGCCGGGGAAGAGTCAGCTGCTCAATGCCCAGCAACTGCAGGCCGTGCTGCAACAGCTGCGGCAGGGTGTGCACTGGCTGCTGCTGCTGCTGGCCAGCTACCTGCTGATCCCCCTGCTGCTCGGCTTCTTCCCCCCCACCCAGGGAATCGCCGAGGGCCTGCGGGGCCACATCCTCAGCCTCGTGGACCGGGCCCTGGAGACCGTGGTGCACGCGATCCCCAATCTGGTCACGATCGCCCTGATCCTGGCCGCCACCCACCTGGCGATCCGGGCCAGCAATGCCTGGTTCGGCGCCATTGAACGGCGCCGACTGGTGATCCCGGGCTTCTACCAGGAATGGGCACGCCCCACCCGCCGACTGGCGGCGGCGGCGATCCTGCTGGCGGGACTGGTGATCGCGTTCCCCTACGTGCCCGGCTCCGGCAGCCGGGTGTTCCAGGGGGCAGGCCTGTTCGTGGGGGTGCTGGCGGCGCTGGGATCCAGCGCGGTGGCCGCCAACATGATCAGCGGTCTGATGTTGATCTACACCCGCGCCTTCCGGGAGGGCGACCGGGTGGAGATCAACGGGGTGGTGGGCACGGTCCAGGACCAGTCCCTGCTGGTGACGCGCATCCAGACTCCGCGCAACGAGCTGGTGAGCATCCCCAATGCCACGGTGATCGCCTCCTCGGTGCTGAATTACTCCTTCGCGCGCCGCGAGATCCAGCGGCCGGTTTCGATCAGCACCACGATCACGATCGGCTACGACGTTCCCTGGCGTCAGGTGCATGCCCTGATGTTGGCTGCCGCCGGGCGGGTGCAGGGCCTGGAGAGCGATCCACCCCCCTTCGTGCTGCAGACCTCCCTCAACGATTTCCACATCAGCTATGAGCTGAATGCCTGCGTGCACGATGTGTTTTTCTACCGCGAAACCCTCTCGGAGCTGCTGGCGGCGATCCAGGATGAATTCGCGGCCGCCGATGTAGAGATCCTTTCGCCCGGCTACCACGCCGTGCGCGACGGCAATGCCCGCACGGTGCCGAAGGGCTGAACGGAATCAGCGGAATTCGGCCGCGATCCGATCGGCAACGCGCAGGGCATTGGCCACCACCGTGAGCCCGGGGCCCACCGCAGGGCAACCGGGAAAGACACTGGCATCGGCGATGGTCAGGTTGGCGATGCCATGGCAACGCCCCTCGAGATCCACCACCGAATCGGCGGGATCACTGCCCATGCGGCAGGTGCCACAGGCATAGCCCAGCACCGCCAACGGCGCCTCGCCGCGGGGATGGATCGGGGCGGACTGCACCACGGTCGTGAGCGGATCCGCCTCCAGCCGCTTGAGGCTGTCGAGCCAGCGATAGACAAGCCGGTCGTGGGCTTCGCGATTGTTGGCGAGGTACTGCACATGGACCCGCTCCCCCCGCAGGCTCACCCGGTTCTCGGGATCGGGCCGCACCGCGCTCATCGCCCACCAGCACACCGAACGGGAGGCCAACCGCTCCACCGAGGCATCCGGCAACAGCCGGGTGACCAGTGACAGCACCGGGGGGGACTCGGCGAACAGCGGATCCTGCAGCACCCCACCGCCGCTCTGGATCGATCCCAGCGGGAAGGAAACGTTGCGATCGCCCCAGTAGTAATCGGTGATCCCGAGGCTGCGGCCGTAACGCCCGGAGTTGGAGCTGGCGGCCAGCTGCAGAATCGAGCTGAGCTGGGGCTTCATCAGGTTGCGGCCCACCAGGCCCGTGCCATTGGCCAGGCCGTGGGGGTGGAGGTCGCTGGCGGAGCGCAGCAGGATCACCGCGGTGTTCACCGCTCCTGCCGCCAGCACCACCTGATGGGCGGAGAACAACCAGCGCTGGCCGGCGATCTCCGCCTCCACCCCCTTCACTTCCCGACCACTGGCGCCCACATGCAGGGCCAGCACCCTGGCGCCGCAGCGCTGCGCGTAGCGGGGAGCGGTTTCGGCCCGATCCACTCCGAACAGCTCGGCATCACCGGTGGGATCCTCGGGCGATTCCGACCACGAAAGCGGCAGGGGATAGGGGTGCAGATCCAACCGCTGCAGGCCGCTGCGCAGATCATCCAGAAACGGCTCGAACGGGCGGGGCGGATGGGGGTAGGCAGCGCTGCGACCCGGCTCGGTGGGATCCACTCCGGCCTGGCCATGCACCCGGAACAGCTCTTCGGCCCTGTCGTACCAGGGGGCGAAATCGGCATAGCGGAGCTGCCAGTCGGGGGTGGGGCCCTCCTGCAGGGCCAGGCCGGCGAACTCCTGCTCCCGCAGGCGCTGCATCACCCCTCCCCAGATCTTGGTGTTGCCGCCGAGGGCGTAGACCATCTGGGGAGGGAAGGGATCGCCATCGGTGCCGATCCACTGCTCCCCGGGGTGATACAGCTCGCGGCGGAACAGCTCCACATCCGCGAGGTTCTGGTCCGCCAGCGGCATCGCTCCGCCCCGCTCGAGCAGCAGCACCTTGAGGCCGGCGGCCGCCAGCTCGCCCGCCATCGTGCCGCCGGCAGCACCGCTGCCGATGATCAGCACGTCGTAGGAGATGTCGTCGATGATCATCGCTGCCACGCGTAGAGAAGCAGGAAGAGCAGGATCCAGATCACATCCACGAAGTGCCAGAACAGCGACACGGAAACCACACCGGCTTCGCCGTTGTCGTAGTTGCCTGGCCGGAAGGAACGAACCAGCATCAGCCCCATCAGCAGGATGCCGGTGATCACGTGCAGCCCATGGAAGCCGGTGAGCAGATAGAAGCTGGCGCCGAACACCCCGCTCTGCGGACCGAACGGCAACCTCGCCCACTCCTGCGCCTGGCCGAACACGAAGATCGAACCCATCACCATGGTGAGCAGCCACCAACCGCGGAAGGCTCCGAGCTGGCCGCGCTGCAGAGCCCGCTCCGCTAGCCAGATCACCAGGCTGCTACTCACCAGGATGAGGGTATAGAGCAGCGGCTCGCGCACCTCCAGCCCATCCACGCCCGCAGGTCTCCACACCGGAGCCGACATCCGGTAGGTGATGTAGGCCGCGAAGAAGGCGAGGAAGATCAGGCTCTCGGAGCAGAGGAAGATCACAAAACCGGTGAGGTTGTGACCGCCGTGGGCAGGGGGGTGGACGGGGGCAGGGGCCAGGCCGTGCGCAGGGGTCTCCATCTCAGGCCTCCTGGGAGCGGGCCACATAACGTTCCTGGTCCTCCACTAGGGGCCGACCCAGGCCATAGCCGTAGGGGCCACTGATCACGGTGGGAACGTCGTGCTCGAAGTTCTCGGCGGGGGGAGGCGAGGCCAGCAGCCACTCCAGGCCGATGGCGCTCCAGGGATTGGCGGGCGCCCGAGGCCCACGCACCCAGGAGCTCACCATGTTCAGCAGAAACGGAATCGTGGCGACTCCAAGCAGAAAGGCGCCGAGGCTGGCGAGCACATTGGCGAAGGCGAATTCAGGGTCGTAGGAGGCCACCCGCCGGGGCATGCCCATCAGCCCGGCCCAGTGCATCGGCAGGAAGTTGAGCTGGGCGCCGATGAAGGTGAGCAGGAAATGGAGCTTACCGAGCCCTTCGTAATACATCTTGCCGGTGAACTTTGGAAACCAATGATAAATTCCGGCGAACACCCCAAACGTGATCGTAGAGAAAATAACCGTGTGAAAATGGCCCACCACGAAATAGGTGTTGCCCACATGGATATCAACGGGAACCGTGGCCAGCATCACGCCGGTGATGCCCGCAAAGATGAAGTTGAACAACCCACCCAGGGCGAAGAGCATCGGCGTACTCAGCCGGATCCTGCCCCGCCACAAAGTGGCGAGCCAGGCAAACACCTTGATCCCGGTGGGCACCGCGATCAGCATTGTGGTGACCATGAACACATTGCGCATCCATTGCGGAGTGCCACTGGTGAACATGTGATGCACCCAGACGATCAGGCTCAGAACCGTGATCCCAAAGGAGGCCAGAGCCACCACGTGGTAGCCGAACAGGGGCTTGCGGGCATAGACCGGAAACAGCTCTGAGAAGATCCCGAATACCGGCAACACCATCACATACACGGCCGGATGGGAATAGAACCAGAAGAAATGCTGATACAGCATCGGATCACCGCCACCTTCAGGCTTGAAAAAGCTGGTGCCGAAACTGAGATCAAACAGCAGCATCACGGCACCGGCGGTCAGCACCGGCAGCCCACCGAGCTGAATGGCCTGGGCTGCCAGGGCAGTCCAGCAGAAGATCGGCATCCGGAACAGCGTCATTCCCGGCGCCCGCATCCGCAGGATCGTGGTGCAGAAATTCACCGCTCCCATGATCGAACTCACCCCGGAGAGGGCAACCGCCAGAATCCACAGAAACTGACCATTGATGAAATGGCCCAGAGGATTCTGGGTACTGACCGGCGGATAGGCCCACCAGCCGGAACTGGAGGGACCACCGGGCACCAGGAAGCTGGCCATCAACACCACCCCGAACACCGGCACGATCCAGAAGGCCAATGCATTGAGCCGGGGGAAGGCCATATCGGGGGCCCCGATCATCGGTGGGATCAACAGGTTGTTGAACCCATTGAGGATCGGGAAGAGGAAGAGGAACAGCATCACGGTGCCATGCATCGTGTAGAGCCCGTTGTAGACAGTGGGATCCACAAGATCGGAAGGAGGCGTGAGCAATTCCCCCCGCATGATCATCGCCAGAAGTCCCCCCACCAACAGGAAAAACAAGGCCAGAGCGATGTACTGAATACCGATCACCTTGGCATCGGTGTTGAATCCGAAAAAACGCCTCCAGTTGTCCGGAGCTCCCGGAACCGGATGGGGGGCCTTGAGCACCCGCGGATCAAAGACGGAAGAAGGAGACATCAGAGGATCAGGCTTCATGGCCGGCGAGCGGGTCCTGGCTCACATGCACCAGGGGCGGTGGTGCCGGCGGCACGGTGGCCCAGCCCCGATCGCCCCGGGCCAGCCGCTGGCGGTAGAGATCGGTGGCCGGATTGGCGGCGGGCTGGAGCGGAACCTTGACCGACGCCTCCAGCCAGCGGGAGAAGGCGGCGGCGGATTCCACCA
The DNA here is from genome assembly GCA_046342815.1 of Cyanobacteriota bacterium. Taxonomy (GTDB): domain Bacteria; phylum Cyanobacteriota; class Cyanobacteriia; order PCC-6307; family Cyanobiaceae; genus Cyanobium. The sequence goes on along the minus strand of JBKDOV010000035.1, from coordinate 14,080 downwards.
CCACATCGGTCTGGTTGGCGGCGAAGTAGCCGCCACTGAACATCGAATCGCGCAGCCGATAGCGACCCTCCCGGGTGGGAGTGAGGCTGTAGTCGATCACGCTGCCGGGGATCAGGTCCTGCTTGAGCCGAAAGGCGGGAATGAAGAATCCATGCAGCACATCCATCGAAATCAGCCGGAAGGTCACCCGCTGGTCCACCGGCAGATGCAGCTCGGTGCTGCGTACCCCATTGGGGTAGACAAATTCCCACGACCACTGCCGCGCGATCACCTCGATCGCTCCGGCAGGGGCGCTCCCGCCTGAGCCGGACTCCGCCACCTGCACGGCATCCTCGGCCCCCGCGACCCGCACCTTGCCGCCGAGGGTGGCCAGGGTGTGATTGACGCCAATCGCCTTCCACGCGATCAGCATCACGATCACCAGCGGGATGATCGTCCAGACGATTTCCAGCCGCAGGTTCCCCTCGATCGGATCGCCATCGTCCATGTCGTACTTGTCCGCACGATTGAACAGCAGGGTCCAGACCATCACACCGATGCAGCCCAGAAAGATGAAGCTGCCGATGCCGGTTTCCAGCGCGAAAAGATCATCTACATAGGGGGCCGCCGTGGAGGCCTGCACCGGCAGCCACTGGTGGGAGATCCGGGCCATCGAAAGGCTCACCAACAGGTTGGTCGCCACGGCACCGGCCAGCAGCAGCCCGGGAAGAAAGGCCCCCCTGGTCATGGCAGGGCCTCCCGCAGATCGGCACCGGAGGCAAGCAACTGGTCCGCCGTGATGTGCACGCCGAATTCCGCAGCCAGCTCCGCGCCGAGGGTTCCATGCAACCCCAGCACGCCGAACAGCACCACGCCCGTGAGCAGATAGCTCCATTGCACCTGGCGGCCGTAATCGCGGCGCCAGACAAAACGCTGAAAGCCGCGCCACACGGTCATCGCCACGATCACCATCAGGATCAGCACACCGCCCACCCCGTGCCAGAGCATCGTGCGGATCGCATCGAGCCCCAGGGCACTGGTGACCCCCGGCAGCGGCACCGCCAGCAGCATCTCGTAGAACCCCGCCGCCACGGTCAGAAAACTGATCACGGCACAGGCCAGCAGGTTGTACCAGCCCACGTCATGGAAGCCGGCGCGGGTGATCGGCAGCGCCAGGAAGCGAAACAGGCGCTTCTCCACCGGATACAGGGCGCCTGCGCCATCAAAAGCAATCGCGATCACGAACAGGCCGATCGTGAGATGCACGAGGTTGGGATGGATCGGAAGGCCGTAAGGCAGACCATTGGCGCCGAGATCGGAGGCGATCGCCTCGATCGGTGAAGGGTCGGGCAGGTAGGCGACAGCCATCACACCAGGCCCTGGCGGGTGGCCTCAACCACATTCACGGTATGGAGGCCATAGACCCAGATCAACTGGTTGCCGAGCACCACCTGCACCACGATCAGCAGACTGAGCACTCCCCCCGCCCCCAGGAACGCCAGCGGCAACTGCTGGGGATCACGGCTACGGATCACGTAGCGCCAGCCGGAAAGCACCGAAAGCACTGCCGCTAGCGACCAACCGAGGGTGCTGTGCAGGCTGAGGATGTCGCGGGCGGCGCCATAGGGATTGGCCAGCCCCGCCTCGATCTGTCCGAAGATGATCGCCACGAAGATGGCCAGGGTGGCAACGAGCAGGTTCCAGAAACTCACCTCGAACAGAGCCGGCCGGCGACCGATCACGCCGATCAGATCGAACAGGAAGGCGATCAACCCCATCGCGATCACGAAGTGAACGACGATCGGATGGATCGTGTCCATCCAGGGAAGGTTGTGGTCATTGAGCGGGGGCAGCAGCTCGAACATGGGGCCCGGCAACCGGCAAGACCACCACCACACTGAGCAGAAACACACAGGTCTGCATGTCGCCTGTGATGCTTCGCCACAGCTTTGCCAGGGTTTCCGCACGGCCGGCCCTGCCTAGTCTTGGGCGAGATGTTTCCGACCGGTGTCCGCACCTTCCTCCCCGACCCTGCGCTGGGTCACCGCCGGCCTGCTGCTGCTCGGAGCGGCCCTGGCCCTGGCGCTCCCCTTCCTCTCCGCCACCCTGCTCACCCTGATGCTCGGGAGCGCGGCCGTGGTGGCGGGGATCTCCCAGCTGCTGCGACTCACCGGCGCCGAGGACACCCGCGCCAAGGTGTTCCGCGGTCTTTCCGGCCTCCTTTACGTGCTGGGGGGCATCAGCCTGCTGCTGTTCCCGGTGCAGAGCACGGTGAGCCTCACCCTGTTCCTGGGTTTCCTGCTGGCGATGGAAGGGATGATGGAACTGGCCGCCGCCGCCGCCCGGGCGATTCCGGCCCGCAGCCTGGTGCTCGTCGATGGCATCGTCACCACCCTGCTGGGCGTCCTGCTGATCGCCAAATGGCCCAGCGACAGCACCTGGGCGATCGGCACCCTGTTCGGCGCCTCCCTGGCGATGTCGGCTGTGAATCTGCTCACCGCTCCCACTCCCTCCCTGCCCGCCGGCCCGGGCGCCCCTCCCACCACCGCGGCCTGAACCCGTTCACTCCCCCTGGGCTGGGCCCTCTGCCCGGCGGGGATCGCTGACGCCAAGGCTGCCTTTGCTTTGGGGCAGCAACTCGACGCTGTTGGCGGCCCCCATGGCGGGAGCGGCCCGCAGCCGATGTCCCCTTGCCTCCAGCAACCGCGAGGTATCGACTCCGATCCCCTGCTCGATCAGCAGTTCATCCGGCCAGAGCTGGCTGTGGATGCGGGGCGAGGCCACGGCGGTGGCCAGGTTCAGGCCGTGCACGATCCTGGCCAGCAGCACCTGGGCCACGGTGGTGACGATGCGACTTCCGCCAGGGCTGCCCGTGGCCAACCAGGGCGTGCCATCGGGACGGAACACCAGCGTGGGGGTCATCGAGCTCAGGGGCCGGCGGCCCGGGGCGATGGCATTGGCCGCCCCCTGCACCAGACCGAAGGCATTGGCGCTGCCCGGGGCGGCACTGAAGTCATCCATCTCGTTGTTGAGCAGAAACCCCGCACCCGGTACCGCCACACCGTTGCCGTAGGAGAAGTTGAGGGTGGTGGTCAGGGCCACCAGACCGCCCTGCCGGTCGGCCACCGACACATGGGTGGTGTTGGTGCCGCCCCGGGCCGGTGGCGGGGCGGCGGCGATCGTGGCGGAGGGGCGATGGCGCACCTGATCAAGGCTGCGGCGCAGCCCGTTCAGGTAGGAATCCTCCAGCAGATCCCTCCAATGGATCGGCATGGACTCCGGATCGCCGAGCCGCGCGTTGCGATCCCGGAACACCAGATTCATCGCCTCGGTGAGCAGATGAAGTGTGGCGGCACTGCCCTGGCCGCTCGCCTCCAGCGGCAACGGCTCCAGCAGGGCCAGCAGCTGCAGCAGCGACACACCACCGCCGGGCAGCGGCATGGCCAGCACCGGATGGCCGCGGAAATCACGGCGCAGCGGAGCCAGCAGCCGGGGCCGGTAGGCCTCCAGATCCGCCGCCTCGATCAACCCGCCCCGGGCTCGCATCAGAGCCAGCAGCGCCGCGGCCACCGGACCCCGGTAGAAGCCGTCTTCGCCGAGGCGGGAGATGCGGCGCAGACTGCTGGCTAGCTCCGGCTGGCGCAGGATCTCACCGGGAGCCAGGGGCTGGGGGGCGAGGGGCTGGGGAGCCCGGGAGCGAAAGAACAGACGCCGGGAGGTGGGATCTGCCTGCAGCAGCGATCCGGCCAGACCCAGGGAATCACTGAGGGCGCGACTCACCGCGAAGCCCTGCTCGGCGAGCCGGATCGCCGGGGCCAGCACGCGCTCGCGGGAGAGGCGTCCGTAACAGCGCTGGGCCAGCAGCAGACCCGCCACGCTGCCCGGCACGGCGGTGCTCTGCAGGCTGCGGCTGGCACGCTGGCGGTCCACCGTGCCATCGGGCCGCTGAACCATCGTGGCGGTCGCGGCCAGGGGCGCCGTTTCCCTGAAGTTCACCGCCACCGCCATACCCCGGCCGAGGGGAAGCTCCGGGGCCGGCTCCCCGGCGCGGGGCCGAACTGCACAGCCCCGGGCCGCCGCCGGTGATGGCCCGGGCAGCCAGAGCACCAGGAAGCCACCACCGCCGAGGTTGCCGGCCTGGGGATGGGTCACGGCCAGGGCAAAGGCCGTGGCCACCGCCGCATCCACCGCATTGCCCCCCTGCCGCAGCACCGCAACACCGGCCGCCGCCGCGAGCGGTTCCTGGGCGGCCACCATCCCCCCCGCCGACCAGACGCCATGGAAGCGCTGCTGCTGTTCCTGCAGTTCATTGCCAGCAGGAGATCCCAGAGGGGCAGCCGGCGCCGCCAGGCCAGCAAGGGGAGCCAGCAGGCCCAGCAGCAGCCCAGGCAGGGCCGCCACCGCAGAGCGACGCCGGCCCCTCATCGGCTCGCCTCCGGAGCCCCGAAGCCGCCGCCGCCTGGTGTTTCAATCCAGAGAATCTCGCCGGGTTGGATCGATAGCTCCACCCTGCCCTCCAGCGGTTCGAGCGAACCATCGAGGCGCTCCAGCCGATTGCGGCCGGGGAGGCCGGGCTCCCCTCCCGCCAGGCCGAACGGCGCCACCCGCCGCGACCCCGAGAGAATCGCCACCGTCATCGGCGCCAGGAAGCGCAGTCCCCGCACCACCCCATCGCCCCCCCGCCAGCGGCCGGCTCCCCCACTGCCGCGGCGGATCGCGAACCGTTCGAGCCTCACCGGGTAGCGGTCCTCCAGGATTTCCGGATCGGTGAGGCGGGAATTGGTCATGTGGCTCTGCACGGCGCTGGCGCCGGCAAATCCTTCGCCGCCGGGAATCCTGCCGGCACCGGTGCCGCCGCAGATCGTCTCGTAGTACTGGCGGCGGTCATCGCCGAAGCTGAGGTTGTTCATCGTGCCCTGGGCCGCGGCCAACACGCCGAAAGCGGCGAACAGGGCATTGGTCACCGCCTGGGAGGTTTCGACGTTGCCGCCCACCACGGCCGCCGGCGCCTGCGGACACAGCAGGCTGCCGGGGGGAACCTGCAGATCGATCGGATCGAAGCAGCCGGCATTGAGCGGAATCGGTCGCCCCACCAGGCAACGGAAGCCGTAGAGCACGGCCGCCTTGGTGATCGCCAGCGGACTGTTGAGATTGCCGGCCTGCTGGGGGGAGGTGCCGCTGAAATCCACCGCCGCACGACGCGCCTGGCGGTCGATGCGCACCGCCAGCTGAATCCGGCTGCCATCGTCGAGTTCGAGCGTGTGGCTGCCGTCCTCGAGGCGGTCGATCACCTGCCGCACCGCTTCCGCCGCATTCGTCTGCACATGGCCCATGTAGGCGAGCACCTCGGCCGTGCCGTGGTTGCCGAAGCAACGCTGCAGCTCGCGCACCCCCAGCTGGTTGGCCGCCACCTGGGCCTGGAGATCGGCGAGCAACTGGTCGGGGTTGCGCACCGGATGGGGTCCGGCGGCGAGCCGTTGGCGCCAGGACGCCTCCTCGAGGTGGCCGTCCACCAGCAGGGGCACGTTGTCGAGCAGCAGGCCCTCCTCCTCGATCGAACGGCTGAAGGGAGGCATCGAACCAGGGGTGATCCCTCCCACATCCGCGTGGTGCCCCCGGCAGGCCATATAGGCCAGGGGATCCCCCAGGGGCCCTGCCTCCGCCGGCGCCGCGAACACCGGGGTGATCACGGTGATGTCCGGCAGATGGGTGCCGCCGTTGTAGGGGTTGTTGGACGCCACCGCCTCGCCGGAACGCAGCGGCGGACGCCGCCCCTCCGCCACCGCTGCCAGCAGAGCCGCCAAGCTCTCGCCCATCGAGCCCAGATGCACGGGGATGTGGGGCGCATTGGCCACCAGCCGACCGCAGCCATCGAAGAGAGCGCAGGAGAAATCGAGCCGTTCGCGGATGTTCACCGAACGGCTGCTCTGCTGCAGGCGCTCCCCCATCTGCTCGGCGATGGCGGCAAAGCGGGCGTTGTAGAGCTCCAGGGCCACCGGATCCAGCGGCCGATCCTGCTCTGGCGGCCGTTCCTCCTCTGCCGCGGCCGCGGAAGCCTGGAGGGGAAGGGCGGGAACGGTGGTGGGCTCCAGCCGCAGGGCGCCTCCGGGGAGCAGGCAGGCCCGCCAGCCGGGTTCGACCACGATCGTGCCGGTGGCCTCGAGCACCACGGCCGGGCCCTCCAGCCCCTGGCCCACCGCCAACTCCTCGCGGCGCCAGAGCGGCACCTGCTTCCAGACCATGGCGCGAGCCAGACCCTCCCCAGGGGATCCGCTCTCCGGCAGACAGAGCGGCGTCCGCCGGGGCGCGGCGCGCCTCGACCCGGCAGCAGCGGCCGAGACCTGCGGCGCGCCCTGGGCAGAGGGGGACTCAGCCACCAGCTCCAGCTGGATCCGCTCCACCACCAGCGCCTCGCCGACCACCCCATGGCCGTAGCGCCGACGGTGCAGGTCTTCGTAGGCCTGGCGGAGCTGCCGCTCCCAGGCAGCCGCTGCGCCGGCATCGGGCCAATCGATCAGCAGGCCGCGGTCGCGTCCCTCGCCGCGCAGCTCCAACCGCAGCCGCCGCCGGGAGCGCTGGCCGATCGCCAGGTCCCCCACCTGCCGCAGCGCCTCCTCTCCCGATTCCGCCAGGGCCTCGATCGAGGCCTGCAGCTGGGGCATCAGCTCCGGCACCAGGGGCTGCCGGCAGGGCTGCTCCTGCAGCAGCGACTGGGAAGAAAGACCGATGCCATAGGCGGAGAGCACACCCGCCAGCGGATGGAGCAGCACCTGCCGGATGCCCAGAACTGAGGCGAGGGCGCAGGCATGCTGCCCGCCGGCCCCGCCGTAGCCCACCAGCACGGCATCGCGGATGTCATGGCCCCGTTGAATCGAAATGCGCCGGATCGCCTCCGCCATCCGCTCACAGGCGATCGTGATCGCCCCCTGGGCCACAGCTTCGGGGGAAGGGGGCGGGTCGGCACCGGCCGCGGCGAGCCGGTCGGCCAGCCCGGCGAACTGCTCGCCGACCACCACCGGATCGGCGGGTTGGTCGCCGCCGGCACCGAACACCGCCGGCAGGGCCTCCGGCGGCAGGCGGCCGAGCAGCAGGTTGGCATCGGTGATCGTCGGCGGACCACCGCGGCGATAACAGGCGGGCCCGGGATCGGCCCCCGCCGAGCGGGGCCCCACCTGCAGCCGGCCCCCTTCCACCGTCAGAACCGAACCACCGCCGGCCGCCACCGTGTGGATCGGCAGCCTCGGGGCCAGGATCCGCATGCCCGCGATCTCGGTTTCGCTGCTGCGCTCCCAGCCCGCGCCGTCGTGGCGGGCTTCGAAGTGGAAGACATCGGTGGAGGTGCCCCCCATGTCGAAGCCCAGGATGGTGGCGGGGTGGCATTCCCCGGCATCGGCCACCGCCATGGCAGCGGCTGCCGCCACGGCCCCCACCATGCCGCCGGCCGGCCCGGAAAGGATCGTGTCCTTGGCCAGCAGCAGCGCCGGCGACTGCAGCACCCCGGCGGAGGTCATCACCCGCAGGCGGGTGGCGGATCCCAGCTCCGCCTGCACCCGCTCGAGGTAGGCCCGCAACGGCCCCCTCAACGCCGCCTCCACCACGGTGGTGGCCAGCCGCGGCACCAGTCGCGGCTGGGGGCTCACCCGATGGGAGAGCTGCACGTCGGTCCAGCCCCGCTGCTCCAGCCAGCCGGCGAGCTGTTGCTCATGGCTGGGATGGCGACTGCTGTGCAGCAGGGCCACGGCGCAGACGCCATAGCCATCGCGGCGGGCCTGCTCCAGAGCCGCATCCAGGGCGGAATCGAGCCGCAGGGGCTCCAGCTCGCTGCCATCCACCGCCAGCCTGCCGCCCACCTCCACCACCCGCATCGGCAGCGGCGCCGGCCGTTCGATCTGCAGCGCGAAGAGGTCCGGTCGATGCTGATCCCCGATCAGGGGCAGATCGGCGAAGCCCTCGTTGACGAGCAGCAGCACCGGATCCAGCCGCCGCTCCAGCAGGGCATTGGTGGCCACCGTGGTGCCGAGCCGCACCTCCTCCACCAGACCCACCGGCAGCGGCTGCCCCGGGGGAAGGCCGAGCACCTCGGCCATGGCGCGGATGGCTGGATCGCCGGGGAGATCGGGCTGCTCGGAAAGCACCTTGCGCACCACCAGCTCCCCGTCCGGGGCCCGGGCCACCAGATCGGTGAAGGTGCCGCCCCGATCGATCCAGAACCGCCAGCCGCCCACGGTGCGCCGCCTCAGCGGTAGTTCTCGAACTGCAGCGGCACCTCCACGTCCTGGCCCTTGAGCAGCTGGATCGCCTGCTGGAGGTCGTCCTTGCTCTTGCCGGTGACGCGCAGGCTGTCGCCCTGGATCGCCACGGTGACCTTCTTGAGCTGGTCGCGCACAGTCTTGGAAAGCTGCTTGGCCAGCTCCTGGCTGAGGCCCTTGCGCAGCTTCACCACCTGCTTCACCTTGTTGCCTCCCACGGGTTCAGGAGACTGAAAATCGAAGATCTTGAGGGAGAGATTGCGCTTGGTGGCCTTCTGGCGCAGCACATCCACCACCGCATCGAGGGTCATGTCGCTGGCGGTGGTGATCGTGAGACTGGCCTCGTCGAGATCGATTTCGGTGCCGGAATCCTTGAGGTCGTAACGCTGGCCGACGTCGCGGCGCACCTGATCCACGGCGTTCACCAGCTCCTGGCGGTCGAAATCAGAAACCACGTCGAAGGAGAAGCTGTCGGCCATGGAGCGTGGGATGGGGCTGCGCCCACCCTAGAAAAGGGTGGAAAGAGAAGTCCCTTCCATGCTCAGCCTCCAGCCATCGGGTACCGCCGCCGCCCCTTTCGCCTGGGGGCTGGTGCTGGCGGCCGGCGTGGTGGTCGCCAGCCTGATCCCGCTCGGGGCCGCCCGCTCCCAGGCGGATTTCACCCCGGCCGATCTGGCCGCCCCGCGGGCGATGTTCGAGCGCTTGCCGGCCTGGGGCAAACGGGCCAACTGGGCGCACCAGAACAGCTTCGAGGCGTTCACGCTGTTCGCGCCGGCGGTCCTGCTCTGCCTGATCACGGCGCCGGCGCTGCCCCGTTGGCTGGGGGTCGCCGCCCTGGTCCATCCGGCCCTGCGGCTGGCCTATCTGGGGGCCTATGTGGCCAACCTGCCGCCGCTGCGCAGCCTCTGCTGGGCGGGGGCGATCATCTGCACCGGACTGCTCTACACCGAAGGACTCAAGGCCGTGCTGGCCGGATGAGTTCCGGCCTCGGGAAACCAGGCCGGCACCTGCGAGTACAAAGCTGAATTCCTGGCGTTCTCCCGGGACTCCGTGCGCCAGCAACAGGCACGACCGGCGTACTTCTGCAGCACCAGTTCGTTGGCCCATTCCCAGATCAACCGGGCCGTGGCCTCCATCCCCACGTTCTCCATCACCCGCAGGGAAAGGGCGCCCAGCTGGTCGAGGCGTCGCCACTCGTGGAGCAGGGGGTCGTCCTCGTTGACCAGGAAGGTGTGATCGAACTGATCCCGCAGCCGGCTGCCGAGCTCGCCAAGGGCGGAGAAATCCACCACGAAGCCGTTTTCATCGAGGTGGGTGCTGCGAAACCAGAACGTGAACGAACGGCTGTAGCCATGCACGAAGCGGCAGTGGCCGGGATGCCGCCACTGGCGATGGGTGCAGGGGAAATCCTCGAAGGTCTTGGTGGATTCATACATGGACAAACACCGCTCCTCAAGGCCTGGAAGCAGGGGGATCGCCCCCCTGCAAGCCCCGCAGGGCCGCCAGCAGGGACGCCGGGCTCTGGGGATCCACCATCAGCACCGATCCCCCCTGGGCCCTGGCCATCTCCTGGCCCATGGCCATCCAGTCCTTGGCGAGCAGCAGCCGCAGGCTCTCGGCGGCCGCGGGATGGGCCTCGATCGCCTCCGCCAGCTCGCGGGCGGCCGCGGCCCTTGCCTGGGCCAGCAGCAGCTGCTGCTTGGCCTGGGCATCGGCCTCCAGCAGCAGGGCCTCCTGCTTGGCCTTCGCATCGAGCACGAGGGCCTCGGCTCGACCCCGGGCCGCATTCACCTGGGATTCCCTGTCCCCCTCGGAGCGCAGGATCGCGGCCCGCTTCTCCCGTTCCGCGGTCATCTGCTGCTCCATCGCCTGCTGCACCCCCTGGGTGGGCTTGATGTCCCGTAGTTCGACGCGGGTGACCTTCACGCCCCAGGGATCGGTGGCCTGATCCAGCTCCTTGAGCAGCACCTCATTCACCTCCTGGCGGGTGGTGAAGGTCTGATCGAGGTCGAGCTTGCCCATCTCAGCGCGGATCTGGGTGAGCACCAGGTTCACCATCGCCGCCTGCAGGTTGTCCACCGCGTAGTAGGCACGGTCGTGTTCCAGCAACTGCCAGTACACCACCGCATCCACCTCGATTGACACATTGTCGCGGGTGATGCACTGCTGCGGCGGGATGTCGAGCACCCGCTCCTTGAGCGATTCGTGGCTCACCACCCGCTCCACCCCCGGCAGCACCAGGGAAAGGCCCGGACTCAGCTGGCGGTTGTACTTACCGAGGCGCTCCACCAGCATTGAGCGACTGCTGCTTGTGACCTTGACACTGCTGATGCCGAGCACGGCCAGCAGCGCCAGCACGGGAACCACGAGGCCTTCCATCGCCATCGAACAGCACTGGCTCAAACCTAGGCAGGATGGGCAGGTCGGTCAGCGGATTGAATGGTGATGAGCCCTCCCCTGGTCTGGCTGGCCCTGGCTGCCGGCCTGCTGCTGCTGGTGCTGATCGGCGTCGACAGCGATGGGCTGGTGCTGGTCGCCGCCGGTGCGGCCCTGCTGCTCACCGCTGGGATGGCCCTGTTGCCGCTTCCCCTGCCCCTGCAGCTGCTGTTGTTCGCAGGGCTGCTGGTGGCCGGCTATGCCGGGCTGCGGCGCTGGTCGGGGCGCCAGGGCGACGGCAAGCTGCCGCCCAGCGCCAGGGCCGAACTGGCGGAAGTGATCAGCGGCTTCGAGACCGACCACCCGGGCAGCGGCAGCAGCGCCGCGGAAGGGCGGGTTCGCTGGCAGGGCCAGAGCTGGTCCGCCCTCAACCTTGAGCCCGGCCCTGCGCTGCCCCCCGGCACCCTGGTGAAGGTGCTGGGCAGGGAAGGCACGCAGCTGCAGGTGCTGCCGGCGGGGCCGGCGGCCGTCAGTCGAAGAACATCAGGCTGACCACCTTGCCCATGTCCTCGGCGGTACGGCAGCTGGAGAGCAGGGTTTCGCTGTCGTGGAAGGCGTAGCAGATCAGCTGGTCACAACGGCTGATGATCTCCTGGTTGCAGAGGCTGCTGGCCATCGGCAGCGGCAGTTCATCGTGTTCGGGACGCTCGACCAGGTGCAGAACCCTCTCGAGCTGGTCGCGGGATTCCCGGGGCTGGCGATCGAGGCTCTGGGGCAGCAGCACGGTGAGCCGGGCGGGATCGATGTCGAGCACGCTGCGGATCACCGCCGAATTCACTCCCTGGGCGCCGGAGGTGATCAGGCTGTGGCCTTCCTGGGCGAGGGAGCGGGCCACCAATTCCACCAGGTGGATGGAAACCACGGGAACATGGCGGCTGCCGAGGATGGCAATCCGGCGTTTGCCCCGGTCCTGCAGCATGGCCAGCTCCTGGGCCAGCGTGTCGATCCGGTCGAGGGCCGGTAGATCAAGGGACCGGGTCACCCTTCTCCCGCCGTTATTGCCTCGAAACCTAGCAGCGTTTCAGGCCCTCACGGGAAGCCGAAGGCGCTCGAACAGGCGATCGAAGTGGCAGTGCTCCTGCACCAGACGGATTGCGTAGCTGGCCTTCACCGCTTCGTGCAGACGCCCGTGGCCGATTGTGGCCTCGATCACCTCCACGGTGGTGAGGGTGTCGTGGTCCACCTTGAGCACGGGAACCTCCAGTTCTTCGGCCCGGCTGATCAGCTGGGGGAGGGGTTCGCCGGCGCCGGTGAGCACCAGACACTGGGTGGAGGCCTCGAGGGCCGCCAGCTGGATGTCGGTGCGATCGGCACCCGTGACCACCGCCATGTTGCGGCGACGGCGGAAGAACTCCATGGCGGAGTTGACGTTCATCGCGCCGATCGAGAGGGTCTCCACCAGCAGATCCAGCCGTTCGCGGCTGCAGAGCACACGGGCGTGCAGCCGCCGGGCCAGCTCCTCCACGGTGACGCTGCGAAGCAGCGGACTGCGGGGCATCACGCCCAGCACCGGCAGTCCCAGCCGCTCAAGGGCGGGCACCTCCTCCTCCCGCAGCCGGGCCAGCTGCTCGGGATCCACCATGTTGAGCACCACTCCGGCCAGCAGATCCCCGAGTTGCTGGCGGGCCTCCAGCAGGGCATCGGCGCTGCGGCTGTCGTTCCAGGCATGCACGAGCACCACGGGTGCCTGCAGGGTCGTGGCCATCTGCGCCAAGCCCAGTCCGAACAGCAGGCCCTCACTGAGGCGACCGGCGGCCTCCAGCAGAACCAGGTCGGCGTCCATGCCGGCCAGCTGCTGCTGCAGGGCGGCGAAGCCGGCCCCGGGCTGCAGGTCGCCGCTGAGCAGGCGCCCGCGGGCCGCCGGGGCCTCCAGCACCTCCACCGAGGGCAGCAGTTGACTGTCGGGCAGGCCGAGGGTCGAGCCGATGAACCGCACATCGGCGTCGAGCAGGGGATCTGCCGGCGATCGGGTGGCGTCGTCGTCGAGATCGGTGGCGAGCGGCTTGCCGTAGGCGATCGTCACTCCCTGGCGAACCAGCTGGCGGGCCAGCCCCAGCAACACTGCCGACTTGCCACTGAAGGGATCACAGGAGCCGATCAGCAGGGGGGTGGGCATGGGCGACCTCGCCGGGGTCCACGGATGGGGGCCAATCTAGGCAGTCCCTCGCTCCGCCAGGCCGGACCATGCCGGACTCCGCCGCTTCTCCGCCCGCCCCTGCCCCCGGAGCCACACAGATCACAGTGGCGATCACCGGGGCCAGTGGCGCCCTGGGGCGGGCGCTGCTGCGCCGCTGGCACGACCGCGGCGCCCGGCTGATCGCGCTCACCAGCAGCGATCAGCCCCTGGAGCTGGTGGACGGCACGGGCCAACCGATCCCGCTGCGGCAGGTGCGCTGGCGGGTGGGAGAGGAAGGGGCCCTGGCGGAGCTGCTGGCGGAGGTGGACGTGCTGGTGCTCAACCACGGCATCAACGTGCTCGGCGCCCGGGACGCCGACGCCGTGGAGCGCTCGCTTGAGGTGAATGCCCTCAGCGCCTGGCGGCTGCTGGAGCTGTTCGCCGGCTGCCGCGGCGGCCGGGGAGGGGAGGTGTGGCTGAACACCTCCGAGGCCGAGATCCAGCCAGCGCTGAGCCCGCTCTACGAAATCAGCAAACGACTGATCGGCCAGCTGTTCAGCCTCAGGGCCCTGGATCTGACCCGGCCGGACCCGCAGACCGGGCGGCCGGCGCTGCGGTTGCGGCGGCTGGTGCTCGGACCGTTCCGCTCCGCCCTGAACCCCTACGGGGTGATGACGGCCGAATGGGTTGCCGGCCAGATCCTGCTCCAGGCCGGCTGGGGCCTGGGCCTGATCATCGTCACCCCCAACCCGCTCACCTACGTGCTGATGCCGATCACCACCCTGGGGCGCTGGGCCTACTTCTCAGCCCTGGGGGCCATCCCGACGCTCAGAAGTCCCGGTCGGTGAGGATCTCGCAGCCGTCGCTGGTGACAGCGATCGTGTGCTCCCACTGGGCGGAGAGGCTGCCGTCGACGGTGATCACGGTCCAGCGATCCTTGAGGGTGCGACAGGCCTTGCTGCCGGCGTTGAGAATCGGCTCCACGGCGAGGGTCATGCCGGGGCGGAGCTTGAGGTTGGGGAGATCGCGGGTGCGGTAATTGAACACCGAGGGCTCCTCGTGAAGATTTCTGCCCACGCCATGGCCCGTGTAGTCCTCCACCACGGCGAAACCATGGGCCTCCACGTGGTCCTGCACGGCGCCGGCGATGTCGAGCAGGGTGTTGCCGGCCTTGATCTGGGCCAGCCCCTTCATCAGCGATTCCTGGGCGACGCGGCTGAGGGTGCGGGCCTGCTCCGGCACCCCCTCCCCCACGCAGATGGTCACGCAACTGTCGCCGTGGTAGCCCTCGAAGTAGGCG